>DGKN01000196.1 GCA_002387005.1 Propionibacteriaceae bacterium UBA4569 | reverse complement strand
CAGCAGGTTGAAGCCTAGCTCCGGACGCGGCTGCTCACGCCCACGGAACATGATGGTGATCTTGACCTTGTCACCGGCCTTCAGGAAGCGGACGACGTGACCCTTCTTGGTCTCGTAGTCGTGCTCGTCGATCTTCGGACGCAGCTTCATTTCCTTGATGACGGTGTTCGTCTGGTTACGACGAGAGTCACGGGCCTTCTGTGCGGCCTCGTACTTGAACTTGCCGTAGTCCATGAGCTTGCACACCGGGGGACGCGCCATCGGCGCGACCTCGACGAGGTCCAGGTCGTGCTCGCGGGCGAGCTGAAGGGCCTGGTCGATCTTGACGATGCCAACCTGCTCGCCGGCAGGGCCGACCAGTCGGACCTCCGGAACGCGGATCCGATCGTTGATGCGGGGCTCAGTGCTGATGTGTCCTCCAAGGTTCAGCGAATGCAGTGTGGTGTTCGACCGCGACGACGAAAAAGGCCTCCGCGCACAGCGAAGGCCTGACGAGCCGACGACGCAGTGTCGCCAGCGGTACCGACCTGCCGAACGGGGTGTTGCCACGCTGCCCGATCAGGTGGAGGGTCAGGCCCTCACTTCACGAGGACGACTCGAGGTCGTCCGGTCAATCCATTGGAGTCTAGCTCGACGCGGCCTTGGGACGCGAATCGGCTGGCTGGTCGTCCGCTCCCCCATGCTGCTCGGCCAGGTACATCCAGCCGAAACCACCATCCTCCAGNNACTCCAGCTCGATGAGGCGGTGGCCCTTGGCCGCCTGTTGGGCCACGTCCGGACCCAGCGCGAACTGCACGGGGCCGGCGACGTCGACCAGCAGGTGTGTGGCGCCTGCCTCCGCGACGGTGGCGCACATCTCGTCCAGGGTGCCCAGCACGGGACGGGCATCACGGCTCCAGGCTGTCATCGAGTCGATCCCCGTGAAGGCCAGAAGCGCCTTTTCCCCCTGAGCGTTCTCGATGGTCACCGCGGCCATCTCCGCGTGCCGGTCGAGGTCGGGGCCGCCCATCCCGTCATCCCCGCTGGCCACGATCGGCATCAGTAGCCGGGCGCCACCCAGGGCGACGACCGCGCGCAGGTAACCCAGCTGGTCACCGGCCGCAGCCAGTGCTGCCCGCACCGCCGGGTCGGCGTCGCCGTGGTCGTCCAGGTAGGCGGCACTCGGCTGGGCCAGCTTTTGGCCGTGGGCGGTATCGATGGGGTGCTGGTGCGACATGGGGCCCAGCCTATGGGCTCGCCTTCAGCGCTCCGAGGGCCAGCTGTGAAACGCTCGTGCCATGCCCACTTCCATGGAGAACTTGGTGCTCATCGGCACCGCTACCCTCACCGTCCTGGTGCTCATCTGGACCTTCATTCGCTTCCAGACCGGCGGCGGCGCCCGGACGCTGCTGCGCGGCGTCGGAGCTGTGCTCGCGCTGGTCGGGCTCTACCTGTCCGGGCTGGCGCTGCTGGCCGGCAACGGCATCCGCAGCGTCTACGACTGGGCACACCGCACAAGTCTCAGCACGACGATGACCGTTGGCTTCTCGCTCATCGGCGTCGGCCTGCTCTTCTTCTTGGTCGGCAGCCTGCTCAAGACCCGCTCCAAGCAGGATCGCGCGTCTGTCCGGGCAGCCAAGAAGAACAAGGGTGCGGCGGAACCGGCACGGACGACCGGCTCGACGTCCCTGAGCTCCGAGGACCGTGAGGTCGAGGCGTTGCTGGACAAGCGCGGCATCAACTGACGCCCTGGACCAACGCTTCGCCGCGGCTCAGGTCGCGGCCGTGTTGCGCTCGAGCACGAGCTCGCGCAGCTGGGTGGCGCGTTGCTGGGCCGCCGGGCCCTCACTGGACTGGATCGCCAGCACCATGTGGTTCTTCTCGTAGCCCTGATCGTCGAGGCGGGTGGTGACCAGGTAGGCCCAGGGGTCGCCCTCGCTGAGCTGGACGTCGGTGATCTCGTCCCAGCCGAAATGGCTGGTGCGAAGGCCGTTGCGGACGGTGATCCCGGTGTCGTCGGCGACCAGCTTGCTGAGCCCAATCGCCATCATGATGCCGATGATGATCACGATGAACCCGATCAGGGTGAGGATCTGCGGGATGTTGAACTGCTGGCGGATCTCGCCTCCCAGCATCACCCAGCCCAACAGGGCCGCCAGCACCAGCACGGTCGAGAGCACCCCTCCCATCATCAGGGCAGGCAGCGAGCGGAACTCCAGCAGGGCCGAGCTGCCGCGGGACTGCTTCACGGCGTTCACAGCCGGCAAGCGGCGATGTCGGTGACCAGGATGGCGCGGGCGCCGGCGCTCCACAGGTCGTCCATCAGCTTCTGCGCGTCCTTGCGCGGGACCATCGCCCGGACCGCGAACCAGCCCTCACGCGAGAGCGGTGAGACGGTCGGGCCCTCCAGCCCGGGGGTGATCTCCTGGACCTTGGCCAGGTCGGGCTCGGCGACGTCGTAGTCGAGCATCACGTAGTTGCGGGCCACCAGGACGCCGGACAGGCGGCGCTCCAGCTGGTCGACGCCCGCGGGCAACTCCACGCCACGGCGCGAGATCAGGATCGCCTCGGACAGGCAGATGGCGTCCCCGAACAACTCCAGACCCGCCTTGCGCAAAGTGGTTCCGGTCTCCACCACGTCCGCGATGGCATCGGCGACACCGAGACGGATCGCAGACTCGACCGCACCGTCCAGCT
The DNA here is from genome assembly GCA_002387005.1 of Propionibacteriaceae bacterium UBA4569. Taxonomy (GTDB): domain Bacteria; phylum Actinomycetota; class Actinomycetes; order Propionibacteriales; family Propionibacteriaceae; genus Luteococcus; species Luteococcus sanguinis. The sequence goes on along the minus strand of DGKN01000196.1, from coordinate 6,333 downwards.
TGATCAGCCGAGCCGTGACCCCCTGCTCGTCGAGGTAGGAGCCGAGCAGTCCGGGGTAGCTCGTGGCCAGTCGCTTGCCCTCCAGGTCGGCGACCGACCAGGGCTGGTCCGCGGGCGCTGCGAAACGGAACCGAGAGCGTCCAAAGCCCAGCGACATCACCTCGTCCGCCTGGGCACCGGAGTCGAGCAGCATGTCGCGTCCGGTGATGCCCAGGTCGAGCGTCCCCTCACCAACGTAGATGGCGATGTCGCGGGGACGCAGATAGTAGAACTCCACCTGGTTGTCATCGTCGACCAGGACGAGTTCCTTGGTTTCGGTGCGCTGGCGGTACCCGGCCTCGCGCAGCATCTGCGCGGCCGCCTCGCTCAGGGACCCCTTGTTGGGGACGGCGATCTTCAGCAGCTGGTCGCTCACGGCGATGCCCTTCGGTTGGTCAGTTGGGGGACGATCAGAGGTAGGTGTAGACGTCTTCGAGCTCGAGCCCGAGGGCCAGCATCATCACCTGCACGTGGTAGATCAGCTGGCTCATCTCCTCGGCGGCCTCAGCCTTGGACTGATACTCGGCGGCCATCCACACCTCGGCGGCCTCCTCGACGATCTTCTTGCCGATGGAGTGGACGCCGGCGTCGAGACGGGCGACCGTGCCCGAGCCCTCGGGACGCGTGCGGGCGGTCTCGGTCAGCTGGGAGAAGAGTTCCTCGAATGACTTGCTCACGCCGGCGAGCCTATCCGTTGCGCCGCAGCCGGTCGGACGAGCGCCCGCGCACGGACCTCACAGTTCGATGCCAAGCACCGCGTCCACGAAAGTGCGCACCTGCTCGCGCGCGTCGGGGTCATCCCCCTCGGCCGAGCCGCTGGCCTCGAACCATTGCTCGAGTGCGACGATGGCTGCCGGTGCGTCGAGGTCGGTGCGGATGGCGGTGCGGGCCCGGGTGATCGCCTCGAGCGCCGGCACGCCGGTGGAACCGGCGACGACCGAACGCCAGCGGTCCAGCCGCTGCTGGGCAGCGTCGATCTGGTCCGCGGTCCATTCCCAGTCACTGCGGTAGTGGTGCCCGAGCAGCGCAAGCCGGACGACCATGGGGTCGACCCCTTGGCCGCGCAGTCGGCTGACCAACTCCAGGTTGCCGCGGGACTTGCTCATCTTGTGCCCGTCCAGCGCCACCATGCCCGAGTGCACGTAGGCCTTCGCGAAGGGTTCACCGGTGGCGACGCGCCCCTCGGCGGCACTCATCTCGTGGTGTGGGAAGGCCAAGTCGGAACCGCCACCCTGCACGTCGAAGGTGGTGCCGAGTGTCTCCAGCGCGATCGAGCTGCACTCGATGTGCCAGCCCGGACGTCCGCGCCCCCAGGGCGAGGGCCAGGACGCGGTGGCGGGTTCGCCCTCCTTGTAGCCCTTCCAGAGCGCGAAGTCGCGGGGGTCGCGCTTGCCGCGCGGGTCGGCGTCCTCGGCCGGCTCCATGTCGTTGATCTTCTGGTGCGACAGTTCGCCGTAGCGGGGCCACGACTGGACGTCGAAGTAGACGTCCCCCGATCCGTCTGCGGCCGGGTAGGCGTGGCCGGCGGCGACCAGCGCCTCGATCAGCTCCACCATCTCGGGGATGTGGCCGGTGGCGCGGGGCTCGTAGGTGGGCGGCAGGCAGCCGAGCGACTTGTAGGCCTCGTGCAGTTCGTTCTCGAAGCGGTAGGCATGCGCGAACCACGGGACGCCCGCCTCGGCCGACTTGGCGAGGATCTTGTCGTCGATGTCGGTNNCGAGGCTGGAGGGCCAGCTGGGCTCGTCCTCGCGGGCCATCCGCCACACCAGACAGTCCAGCGGGTGCACCTTGCCGGGACGCTCCGGGTCACCGCCCATCTCGGTGAAGCGGGCCATCATCTCGTCGTCCGCGAGGTTGCTCACCTCACCGAAGCCGGGGGCGGTGTCGCAGCGGAAGTACCAGTCGGGGAACTGCGCGTCGTCCACCTGGTAGACGGCGCCGCTGTCCCGCAGCGTCTCGATCAGGGTCACCACCTGGTCGATGGACTCGACCGCGCCGACGTAGTCGTCCGGCGGGATCACGCGCAGCGCGGTCATGTCGGTGCGGAAGAGGTCGGTCTGCTCCTGCGCCAGCTCCGTCCAGTCCTGGCCGGTCTGCTGCGCACGTTCGAGCAGCGGGTCGTCCACGTCGGTGACGTTCTGGGTGTAGCTGACCGCCAGGCCGAGGTCGCGCCAGGCGCGCTGCAGCAGGTCGAAGGCGAGATAGGTGTTCGCATGGCCCAGGTGGGTCGCGTCATAGGGGGTGATGCCGCAGACGTACATGCGTGCGGTGCCCTGTTCGGGCCCAACCGGGACGAGATGCCCGGCGGAGGTGTCGTGGACCTGGACCGCGCCAGGCGCGCCTGGGGTGTCGAGCTCGAGCGTGGGGACTACGGGTGCGGGCCATGCCTTCATGGCGCCCACCGTACCCGGACGTCTGCCGTGGCCGCCCGGTCGCCCAGATCAGGATTCGGGGCGGACGGGCGCCAGATCAGATCGGCGGCCATGGGATGACCGGCCAGGCGTCCCCCGGCTCGGGGAAGGCCCCCTCAGCGAGCAGCGTGGTGGCGCGATCCATCGTGGCGTCCACCTCCTCGGCACTGATCCAGGGCTCAAGCGCGGGGGCTGCATCGGTCACCACGCGGCTCAGCAGATCGCGCTCGGGGTCGGTGAAGGGCTCCCCCATCCACCCCCACAGGATGGTGCGGAGCTTGTTCTCGACGTGAAAGCTGACACCGTGGTCGACGCCATAGGCCCGATCGCCGACGCGGATGACGTGACCGGCCTTGCGGTCGGCATTGTTGGCGACGCAGTCGAACAGCGCCAGCCGCCGCAGCCCAGGGTGCTCGGCGTGCACCAGGGCGACGTCGTGGTCGTCCGCGTCGACACCGACGACGATCCCGTACCAGTCGTGGGGTACCTCGTCGACGCCGACCAGGTCGGCGAGGTCACCGCCGTCGGCCTCGACCCAGTGCTGTAGCGACCCTGGGCCGGCCGGACCGTCGTGCAGCCAGGTGGTGGTGGGGACGCAGTCGAACCCCGCCGCGCGGGACAGCTCGAAGGCAGCCACCTCCCGGCGTCCCAGCGTGTGCTGCGGGAAGTCCCACAACGGGGCCTCGCCAGCCACCGGCTTGTAGACGAACTTGCGGCCCACCTCGTCGGCGACGAGGAAGGTGGCATTCGACGCCTCGACGAGCCGTCCGAGCAGTTTCAGCTCAGGCAAGCTCCGCGTGGCGGGGGCCTGCTCAGTCATCCAGGTTGCGGGGGTCGACGAGTTGATCGAACAGGGGCTTGCGGTAGCCATTGGCACGGGGGCAGATGTGGCCCTCGGGGTTGATCGGCTGGGCGCAGAAGGGGCAGGCCGGACGGCCGGCGTGCACCAGGCCGCGGGCCCGGGCGGAGAAGTCACGGGCCTGGTCGGGTGTGATCACCACCACCAGGCTCTCCTTGGCCGTGGCGGTCTCGTCGAGGGAGGCGAAGATCTCGTCCGCGTCGTCCATGTCGTCCACGTCCTCAACGCTGAACAGCTCGACCTGCACCGCGTCCAGGTTCCCGTCCCAGGCGATGGTCATCGTCCCGGCCCGGAAGTCAGCCTCCAGCGGTGCGTCCAAGGGGTCCAGGTCACGGGCCGCGATCCGCTTCGGGGGGATGTCGACGCTGGGGTCCGACATCTTCGAGAGCTCGTCGAGGATGCGCTCCAGGTGCTCGGCCAGCACCTCGACCTGCTGCTTCTCCACCACCACGCTGGTGAGCTGGTTCGCGCGGCGTGCCTGCAGGAAGAAGGTGCGCTGCCCGGGCTGGCCGACCGTGCCGGCGACGAAGCGTTCGGGGAACTCGTAGCGGTGCGTGATGGGCATGGACGTCAGCCTATGTCGCGCTGGGAGAGTCGTTGGCCTGACCCTCTTCCGCGGATGCCTCGGAGTGGTCGGTGCCCGCACCGCCGCCCAGCTGCGCGGCGGGGGCGGTGGGAACGAGCTGGCGCAGCTGGCCGGACGTCGAGTTGGTGCAGACCAGCAGCGGGCTGCCCTTGACGGGGTAGTGGATGACGCACATCGAGGCTGGGTCGACCATGATCCGCTGGAAGTTGTCGAAGGGCTGGCCCAGTGCGTCGGAGACCAGCGCCTTGATCGGGTCGCCATGGCTGACCAGCAGCCAGGCGTCGTGCTCCCCGAGGCGGGCATTCCAGTCGGCCACGCCGGCGACCATCCGCTCCCGCATCTGGTGCATCGACTCCCCCCCGGGGAAGGTGACCGCGGATGGCTGGGACTGGATCGTCGGCCACAGCGCCTCGGACGTGAGTTCCGCAAGCGGACGATTGCTCCACGCGCCGTAGTCGCACTCGGTGAAGCGCTCGTCGACGTCCTGGGGAAGCGTCAGCCCGGCGCTGGCCAGAGCGAGATCGAGGGTCTGTGCGCAGCGTTCCATCGGGGAGCGGACAGCGGCGGCGAGCGAGACACGGCGCAACCGCTCGCCTGCCTTCATCGCCTGGGACTCGCCGTTCTCGTCGAGGTGGATTCCGGGGGTGCGCCCCGCCAGGGTGCCGGCGGTATTGGACGTGGAGCGGCCATGGCGCAGCAGGATCAGCGTGCTCATGGTCTTGAGCCTACGTGGGGGGGTGGGCGCCCTCGGAGGGATGCGCCGGTAGGGTCGGGCGCGAACGAGAGGAGAGCCATGCAGCACCGACGCGTCGGCGANNTCCGCACTCGGGCTGGGGACGATGACCTGGGGCGGGGACGTCGACTTCGCCGCGGCGCGTGCCCTGGTCCGCTCCTTCGTGGAAGCCGGAGGCTCCCTGGTCGACACCGCGCCCGCCTATGGCTCCGGGATGGCCGAGAAGATGGTCGGCAAGATGCTGGCCACCGACGTCCGGCGCGAAGACCTCGTCATCGCGACCAAGGCTGGGTTCAGCGTCCGGGACGGTGGGCGCGTCGTCGACACCTCCCGAGGGGCGCTGCTGGACGACCTGGCCGGATCGCTGCGGCGGTTGCGCACCGACCACATCGACCTGTGGCAGGTGCACGCCTGGGGGGACGCGCCTCTGGAAGAGACCTTGTCGGCGCTCGACCAGGCCGTGCATTCCGGCATGGCGCGCCATGTCGGCATCTGCAACTTCATCGGCTGGCAGACCGCCCGCGCTGCCACCTGGCAACAGGCCTTCCCCGGCCGCACCCGGCTGGCCAGCGGGCAGGTTGAGTACTCCTTGCTGGCTCGCAGGGCCGAGATCGAGGTGCTGCCTGCCTTGCGCGCGCACGGGATGGGCCTGTTCCCGTGGGCCCCGGTCGGGCGCGGAGTGCTGACGGGCAAGTACCGCACCGGGCTCCCGCGCGGCTCGCGCGGCGCCTCCGACCATTTCGCCTGGTTCGTGGCGCCCTACCTCGAGGCGAAGTCCCGGGCCATCACGGACGCAGTGTGCCGCGCCGCGGACGGACTCGAGCTGACCCCGGAACAGGTCGCCCTGTTGTGGGCGCGCGACGCCCCGGTGGTCACGGCTCCCCTGCTGGGAGCACGGACCCCCGAACAGCTCGCGCCCTACCTGGCTCTGGACGAGGTGTCGCTACCGACTCCCATCGTCGAGGCGCTGGACGACGTGTCGGGCGGCCGCAACCACCTTCGCGGCTGACGGGAGCGCAGCCCAGCGCCGACTCGTCAGACCAGGTCAAGGGTGGAGCGGACCTTGATGACGCGCCGCCGCAGCCACACCTCGCTGGACCCATCCCGGTAGCGGCGCAGCCGCCTGAGCTCCCAGTGGCCGTGCTCTGCCTCCTCGATCAACAACTTCTGCAGCCCCTTGCGCGGGGCGGTGTGGCGCACCTTGATGTGCTGTACCTCGAAGTCGCGTCCGTGGTCTGATTCGGCCTCGACGTGGCGCGAGGCCACCCACTCCGATCGGTCGTCGAACACCGAGGGCTCCTTTCGGGACGGGACGGGCGTGGCGCCATGATGCCATCCGAAAGCCAGGAACGGCAGGGGTTCCGTGGCCCGGATGTGCGTCGGTCGTGGGCGAGGTGCTAGAGTTCCTTGCTGTTGCAAACGCGGTTCGCCTCGCTTGGAACACCACCTGTCCGGGTGGCGGAATGGTAGACGCGCTAGCTTGAGGTGCTAGTGCCCGGTATAGGGCGTGGAGGTTCAAGTCCTCTCTCGGACACGCAAGATATCCCTTGCCAGCAGGGGATTGAGGAAGCCCTGAGGATCTTTCGAGATCCCGGGGCTTCTTCCATTTCGGGCTCGCAGTACACACTCAGTACACATGGCAGTCGAGTACAGGCGAGTACACGCCCGTCCAACCCGGATCACATCAGGGTTAGCGGCAGGAATG
>DGKN01000098.1:4888-9057 GCA_002387005.1 Propionibacteriaceae bacterium UBA4569 | reverse complement strand
TCAAACACGTTCCTATGCCGCATGGCTGCCCGCGGTCAGGTTCTTGCGGTGACGGGGGGTCACTCCTCTGGGCGGGGGCTCATTCGCACCTGCTCGAATCCCGCCGCAAGGATGTCGAGACCACGTTCGAACGCGCGATCCGTGTCGAATCCATCCACGGGGGTCGCGGTCTGGGCCTGCGCGAGATCGGTCAGGGCGAACCCGCGCGCATAGCTGGTGCCGGCCAGGTAGATGTCCATGGCGTCATCGCGGCTGAATCCCGCGGCCGCCAGGGTGTCGATGATCCGATGCAGGGCGGTCTGGTTCTCATCGAGCACCAGGGCCCGCCCCGCCTGGGCCATGAACACTGCCGGGTGCTCCACGATCAAGCGTCGATAGGCCCGCGCGAAATGGCACACCACTTCCTGCCATGAGGTCTCGGACGGCGCCACGGCTGACGGCATCCCGGCCACGAGGAGGGCAGCCATGCCATCGAGCACGTCCTGCTTGTTCTTGACGTGCCGATACAGGGACATTGCCTCGACGCCCAGCACCTCACCCAGGCGACGCATCGTCACCGCGGCCAAGCCTTCGCTGTCCGCCAGAACGATCCCCGCCTCCAGAATCTCGTGGCGCGTCAAGGGCGCTCGCCGCTGATTCTTCACCCCATCCTCCAAGCTTTCAGCTCTACCAATAGCTGTGCTTACATTGTAAGCATGACTCGCGACACGAACGCTGACTCGCCAGCTGCCCACCCTCGATCCCGATGGTTTGTCCTCGCGGCCGTCGCAGGAGGTGTCCATACGGGGATCACCCTCTACTGGGCCATCGGGGGCCGTGCCCTGCTGTGGACCATGGGAGACGCCTTCATCGCCAAGTTCGCCTCGGTCATGTGGATCCTGTACCCGCTGGCCGCAGTGAAGGCCGTGGGCGCATTCGGGCCGCTGTGGCTCCAGTCCCACCAGTGGCAACCCTCCAGGTCACTGGCCCGGCTCGTCTACTGGTGCGCTTCGGGGGTGCTGCTCGTCTGGGGTGGGCTGAACACGGTCGTCAGCAATTTGGTGCTGTTCGGGATCGTCCGCCCGTCTGCGGGCTATGACCGTCCCGTGATGATCGGGCACGCCTGGATCTGGGATCCGCTCTTCGTTGTGTGGGGGCTCGGGCTGCTGCTAGGCCTGACGCGCACACGCACGGCGTCCAATCGGCAAGCCAACATCCTTGCACCACTCGTCTGAACGCACTCAACTGCCGCGATCAACGGGGATCGGTGTCAAGGATCGCGTAGACGTAGGAGTCGAGCCATCGCCCTGAACGATGCAGGGAATCGGCGCGGAAGTGGGCCTCGCGACGCATGCCGATCTTCTCCATGATGCGCGCTGACGCGGCGTTCTCGGCGAAGCAGTAGGCCGTCACCCGACGAGCCCCCGAGGCAAACGCGATGCCCAGCAGCGCCTTGGCGAACTCCGTGCCGATCCCCTGGCCCTGGTGGTCCGGTGCCACGACCCACCCGANNTGCTCTGGTGCGATCTTGCCCGTTGCCACGATCGTGCCGGCGATCTCGGCCACGTAGTTGCTGTCGAGCCCTGCGACCCAGCGGTCCTTGTTCTGCTCGGGTGAGGTGGGAATGCTGGTCAACCACTGGTTGATCTCGTCATCCTCGCGCCAGGGCCAGATCTCGTCGGCATCGCCGGCTCGGCCCTTTCGGATGACCAAGCGCTGCGTGGCCCACGGCCCGATGTCCTGCTCGCTCACGATGAAGCCTCCCGAGTCGTTGCGATCTGGTGGGCCCATCCTTGCCCGCTGCCGTCACCAGACACCAGCCAATATCCGCTTATGGCACCCCTCTGTGTCAAGGCGGGGTCATCTGAGGTCAATGGAACAGCTAAGCCCCTGAGCCATGTTGGGAGAGCTCGCCGATGCCCAGGGTCTGGAATCCCCACTGGAACACATCTACGCCACGCGGGTCGAGCGCGCCCATGGTCTGCCACGCGGTGTCCGGCAGGCGCGTCTTGGGCGAACCCGCCAGGACGTCCGCTACGACGGTCTGGTCGTCGAGCTGGATGGCCGTCTTGGGCATGACGACACCGAATCGGTCTTTCGAGAGATGTCCCGCGACAACGCATCCTCGATGGAGGGCCTGTTCAGCCACCGCTATGGATACGACGACTGCTGGTACCGCCCGTGCGAGACCGCCTTCCAGGTGGCCACCAAGCTCCGCCAACTCGGGTGGACCGGCCAACCGCACCCCTGCCCGTCCTGTCGCAAGGCAGGCCTGTGGCGCGGGTTCGGACTCCCCTGAGCAGACCTCCCCGGACTGGGTGGCGAAACTGNNGAACGCGGCCCCCGCCCCCCCCCCCCCCCCCGGGGGGGCCCGCCCGGTTCTCGAGAGCTACAGCTCAGGCGATCACTTGCTGGAGGTGCCAGCCGAACGCAGCTGCTGGCAGGCCTCGACGATGCGGGCAGCCATGCCGGCCTCGGCCAGCTTGCCCCACGCACGGGGGTCGTACATCTTCTTGTTGCCGATCTCGCCGTCGATCTTGAGGACGCCGTCGTAGTTCTTCATCATGTGGTCCACGACGGGACGGGTGAAGGCGTACTGGGTGTCGGTGTCGACGTTCATCTTCACGACGCCGAAGTCGACGGCGTCGCTGATCTCCTGCTCGGTCGAGCCCGAGCCACCATGGAAGACGAGTGCGAAGGGCTTCTCCTTGCCGTACTTCTCGGCGACGGCACCCTGCAGGTCCTTGAGGATCTCGGGACGAAGCTTGACGTTGCCCGGCTTGTAGACGCCGTGCACGTTGCCGAAAGTGAAGGCCGTCAGGTACAGGCCCTTCTCACCCAGGCCGAGGACCTCGGCGGTGCGCAGGGCGTCCTCGACGGAGGTGTACAGCTTGTCGTTGATCTCGCCGACGACACCGTCCTCCTCGCCGCCAACGGCGCCGATCTCGATCTCGAGGATCTGCTTGTTGGCCTTGGTCTTGGCCAACAGCTCCTCGGCGATCTGGAGGTTGCGCTCGACGTCGTCGAGGGCCGAGCCGTCCCACATGTGGGAGTTGAAGATCGGGTCCTGGCCCTGGGCGACGCGCTCGGCCGAGAGGTCGAGCAGCGGGCGGACGTAGCTGTCGAGCTTGGGCTCGGGGCAGTGGTCGGTGTGCAGGCCGACATTGATCGGGTAGTTCTTGGCGACCTCACGGATGTAGTCGGCCAGCGCGACGGCGCCGGTGACCATGTTCTTGATGGTCGGGCCGGACGCGTACTCCGCGCCACCGGTCGAGACCTGCAGGATGCCGTCCGAACCGGCCTCGGCGAAGCCCTGCAGGGCCGCGTTGGCGGACTGGGAGGAGGTGACATTGATGGCGGGGTAGGCGAACTTGCCTGCCTTCGCCTTCTCGAACATCTCGGCATAGGCCTCGGGAGTTGCGACGGGCATGGCCGCCCCTTTCTGTTCTGGACGTTGTCTCGACGTCCATCCTGCCAAACCCGCTGCGATCGCGCAGCAGCGGGTTCCACTTGGTGGCTCACCAGAAGGTNNGGAGAAGGCGCGCAGCGCCCCGTCGATGGTGCCCGGGAGCGCGTCGAGGTAGTAGAGCGGCATCTGCCACGCCACCGCAGGTGACGAAGCCCGTTGCCAGAACCGCTTGGGTTGGTTGGTGCGCGGGACCTTCACCTTGATCCGCGGGCCAGCGCCGACTTCGTGGCCCCAGACGCCGACCTGGCGCACCTCGTGCCAAGCGAGCTGTACCCGCTGGCCGTCCAGGGTGTGGGCGACCATTCCGTCCGCTGTCAGCCGCAAGGCTTCACCGACGGGAATCCGGCCCAGAGCGCGCCGGGCGGCAAAGAGCTGGAAGGCGGCCCACACGATGCCGGCCAGGGAGAAGGCATACCCCACGAGCAGCAACCAGGGCGAACCCCAGCTGGCGCGCTGCCACCACCACACAGCGGTCCAGACCACGGCGCTGAACAGCGTCCCCATCACCATCGAGCGCAGCTTCACGCCCATGGTCGCGACCTGGTTGGCCATCTTGACCGGGGTATAACCGACCACGAAGCCCGGGGCCTCGACGACGCGCGCCTCCGCGAAGGACTGCTCGCCGATCGGGGCGTACCCGTACCCGGGCGCGGGGACCATCTCGGAACTGGTGGACATGGGAGCAATCCTAGGTGGCAGCCCAGCGGCAGGGCCGGCACTC
>DGKN01000098.1:0-4851 GCA_002387005.1 Propionibacteriaceae bacterium UBA4569 | reverse complement strand
GGTGGGCGTCGGCGGCGTCGGCCCAGACCACCTGCTCACCGCGGGTCGCCTCGACGCCGTAGCGGTCGGCGAGCAGGTCGTAAACGAAGTTGAGCTTGTGGTCGAGCAGGCCCGGGAAGATCCGGCTCGGGTACCAGCCGATCTCATGGGCCATCGGGGTCTCGTCGGCCAGCCGGATGCGTTCCAGCCGGACCACCGGCTCCCCCACGTCCACCTGCAGGCCGTCGGCCACCTGGAGGTCGGCCGGGACGGCCGTCGCGGAGAGGACGTCCGTGCGGGGTTCGAGGCCGCGGGAGCGCATCTCGCGGCTGAAGCTCATCAGGTGCAGGCGCGTGTTGACCCGCGGACCGGTCACGAAGGTGCCCTTGCCCTGGGTACGCTCCAACATTCCCTCGTCCACCAGGTCTCCGATGGCCTGCCGGACGGTGACACGGCTCACGCCGAGCTGGTTCACCAGTTCGCGTTCGGACTCCAGCGCGTCGCCGGCGTGGAGTTCCTCCCGGATGCGTCGCTCCAGGATCTGTCGCACCTGCGTCCGCTTGGTCGCGATCGGTGCAACACGTGACACGAGGGCCCCCTTGGAACCAGTGGAGAAGTGGTATCAGCAGCGTACCACCTGCGAATCACGGGCCGTCACCCGGCGTGTTGCACCGCCCAGTGGTACATTGCGATCGCCGCCGCCGCGCCGGCATTGATCGATCGGGTGGATCCATGCTGGGTGATGGCCACCAGGCGCTCGCAGGCAGCGACCATCTCGTCGGTCAGCCCCGGACCCTCGGAACCGAAGACCAGACAGCAGCGCTCGGGCAGGTGCTCGGTCTCCAGCGGGACGGAGCCGGGGAGGTTGTCCACGCCGACCATCACCACGTCGCGTTCCGACAGCCAGGCGACCAGGTCGGCGACCGACTCGTGGTGGACGACGTGTAGGTAACGGTCGGTGACCATCGCGCCACGACGGTTCCAGCGTCGTCGTCCGACAATGTGCACGGCTTCGACGTTGAAGGCATTGGCGGTACGGACGATGGAGCCGATGTTGAAGTCGTGCTCCCAGTTCTGGATGGCTACGTGCAGCGGCTGGCGACGGGCATCCAGGTCAGCGACGATCGCGTCCATCCGCCAGTAGCGGTAGGAATCGACCACATTGCGCCGGTCACCGGCGGCCAGCAGCTCGTCGTCCAGCCGGGGGTCTTCGGGCCATGGCTCCGGGTGCGGACCGACCCCCACCTGGGGTGCGGTCGGGTCATCGACCTGGTCGTCCGACCCGCCATCCGGCGCCCCATCCCACAGCTGCGTCACAGACCCAAAGGTTAGCCTCGACAACGTGACGACATTGCTTTCCCAGGCCTTGATGGTGCCGATGATCATGCCCAGCTGGCTCGACCCCGCAGAGCTGATCCACCGCTTCGGCAACTGGGCCCTGGTGGCCGTTTGCGTGATCCTGTTCGTCGAGTGCGCGATCTTCCCGATCCTGCCCGGCGACTCGCTGCTGTTCACCGTCGGCATGTTCACCGCCATGACGGTGCCAGCCATCACGATGGGCGGCCTGTCGAAGCCGATGGTCTACGTCGCCTCCTGCGCGATCATGACGATCTTCGCGATCGGCGGGAATGTTGCCGGCTATTACGTCGGACGATTCCTGTCGCCGTGGCTGTTCAAGCCCCGGCAGGGCTTCTTCGGCAAGATCTTCAGCCAGCAGAACCTCACCAAGTCGAACCTCTTCTTCGCGAAGTACGGCTCCAAGGCGCTGGTGCTGGGACGGTTCGTGCCGATCGTTCGCACCTTCGTCACCATGGTGGCTGGCGCCTCGCGGATGAACTTCCGCCACTTCATCATCTGGACCGCCATCGGTGGCGTCATCTGGGTCTGGGGCGTGACGCTGCTGGGGTACCTGCTGGGCAACGTGAAGTTCATCGGCGACAACATCGACGCGGTGCTGCTGGTCATCGTCGGCGTCTCCCTGCTGCCCATGGTCTTCGAGTGGTGGATGGAGCGCCGCAAGACGGCCAAGGAGTCCGCCGAGGCCTGATCGAGGCCCGCCAAAACCCAAACCCACCCTCCCCGAGCCGGGAGGGTGGGTTCTTCGTTCTCGTGCCAACGCTCACTGAGGGGGACGGATCCCCTGACCGGGCGCCTCGAAGGGGTTGGTCTGCGGCTGCGTACCAGTCTGGCCAAAGGGGTCGTTCTGGACGCGCGCGGGGTTCGGCAGCTCGTTCGTCGGGGCGGAGCCGACCTGGTCGACGCCGCGCGCCGGGGGCTGCTCCGCGTCACCGCGGTAGCTGATCTCGCCGAAGTTCACGTCCGGAGCCTGGCGAACGGCAGCGTCATTGACCTCGAAGTAGGCGGCCTTCTCGAAGTGGAACATGTTGGCCACCAGGTTGGACGGAACCGACTCGACGCGCGTGTTGTAGGCGCGGACATTGGCGTTGTAGTAGCGACGTCCGGCGGCGATCCGGTCTTCGGTCTCGGTGAGCGCGCGCTGCAGCTCGATGAAGTTCTGATTGCTGCGCAGCTCNNNCTCCTCCAGCGTGTTCCGCTCGTGGCCCGCATAGGCGCGCACGGTCTCCACCAGGTTGGGGATCAGTTCATAGCGGCGGTTCAGCTCGACGTCGACCTGTCGCCAGGACTCCTGGATGGTGTTGCGCTGGCGGACGAAACCGTTGTACGGCGCGACGAACAGCATGCCGGCGAGCAGCAGCAGGACTGCGAGCGTGCCGAGGATGACCCAGAGCATGGTGGACCCTTCTGATTGATGGCCTGACGGCACGAACCCTAGTCGGGTGCGGTGCCATTGAGTTGGATGAGCAGCTGGTTCAAAGACCGAGGTCGTCCAGGCCGATCGCGAAGCGGTAGGCAAGCCCCGCTTCCTCGACCTTCTGCGCGGCGCCGGTGTTGCGGTCGACGATGACGGCGACGCCGACCACCTCTCCCCCCGCCTCCCGGACGGCCTCGACGGCCGTCAGTGCGGAACCGCCGGTGGTGGAGGTGTCCTCGACCACCAGCACGCGACGCCCGGCGACCTCGGTGCCCTCGATCCGGCGCTGCATGCCGTGGGCCTTGGACTCCTTGCGGACGACGAAGGCGTCCAGCCGCTCGCCGGCGGCGGCTGCTGCGTGCAGCATGGCGGTGGCGACCGGGTCGGCACCCAAGGTGAGGCCGCCCACGGCGTCGAAGCGCCAGTCGGCGACAAGCTCGCGCATCACGCGTCCGACGACCGGGGAGGCCGCCCCGTCGAGGGTGACGCGGCGCATGTCGACGTAGTAGTCGGCCTCCTTGCCACTGGCCAGGGTCACCTTGCCGTGTACGACGGCGAGCTTGCGGACGTGGTCGATGAGGTCTTCGCGGTCAGCCATGGCGTCAGCCTAGTGGGGTAGGCGCCCGGGCCCGGTGGGCTCATTTCTGCTGGGTGTCCACCAGATGCCCGAAGGCGACCGAACGGTCGTCCGACCAGAACAGGTCCTGCTCGGTGGTCAGGGTGATCAGCGCCTCGGTGGGCTGCTGGGCGGGGCGGCCCGGGACTGGGTCCAGCACCCAGCCGGCGTCGACGTCGACGGTGAGGTCGGCGGCCGAGGAGTCGAGTTGGTAGGTGAGGATCTGGTCGCGCGTCTCGACGATGACGACCTCGCCCTTGTTGAGCTGGGCCAGATCGGCGAAGGGACGTCCGTGGCTGATGCGCTGCCCGGCGACCGCGAAGTTCCCGACCTGACCGGGGCTGGACGTGGTGTCGTACCAGCCGAGGCCGTGGGCCAGGGTGCTACGGCTGGTGCCCGCGAGCAGTGGCCACTGCCAGTCGTCCCCCAGAGCCGGGATGCGGATGAGCGCGAAGGCTCTTCCGGTCTCGGGGATGGTCGCCTCGCTCGCCGTCGAGCTGGACGACCACCGGGACGTCAGTTCGCTGATGGACCGGTCTGCGGCGCGGTGGGCGGTCACGTTCGTGCCCACGAGCAGCCATCCGAGCCAGCCGAGGGTGGCCAACAGTGCGAACGCCATGACGGACGCGAGGATGCTGGACGCGTGCCATCGGCGCCGTCTGGCGGGTCGAGTCCTGGTCACTGCGCGCCTTCCTGGTGGTCAGTCAAAGAAGAGCATCCCGGACGGCGGGGCGGGAGACGGCTCGCCCGCTCCGAAGAAGGGCTGGGCATTGCCGACTAGGCGGTTCAGATGTTCGGAGTGAACGAGACGATAGGGGAAGACGGCGCTGGAGGCTGCCCGCTCCAGGGGTTGGAGCGGCAGCGAGATCGGGCTGGCGGCGATCACAACATTGCCGAAGCGGCGGCCCTTCAGCGTCGACGACTCGGCACCCATCATCACATTCGGAAAGTAGCGCAACAGGCCGGCGAGCACCCGGCGGGTCCAGGCGAAGGGGTGGGTGTCGGTGACATTCAGCAGCACCAGGCCGTCGGCGTGGAGCACCCTTCGCACGTCCGCCCAGAACTCCACCGTGACGAGTTCTCCGGGCACGCGCGCGCCGACGAAAGCGTCCACGATGACGGTGTCGGCGTAGTCGTCCGGCATCGCCGCGATGCCCGCCAGACCGTCGAGGGGGCGCACCTTGATGCCGGAGTTCTTGGGCAGCGGGGCCTTCTCGCGCACCTCTGCGGTCAGATCGGCGTCCGGTTCGAGGACGATCTGCGGCGAGGTGGGGCGGGTGTGGGCGACGTAGCGGGCCAGCGTCATCGCCGCGCCACCGACGTGGACGACGCGCAGCCGCTGGCTGGCCGGAGCGTGCAGGTCGATGTGCTTGGCGAGGCGCTGCATGTAGTCGAACTCAAGTCGCGTCGGGTCGTCCGGGTCGACCCAGGACTGGTCGGCACCGCCCACCTTCACCACCCAGGAACCCGGGCGGTCGGGGTC
>DGKN01000072.1:19281-23426 GCA_002387005.1 Propionibacteriaceae bacterium UBA4569 | reverse complement strand
TTGCGGCGACCTTGCGCTGGGCCTCGGCGAGCGCTGCGCGCGCCTTGGCCACCTCACCGGCGAGGCGGTCATCCTCGGCCTGGGCCTGGGCGCGCACCTGCTGGGCCTGCGCCAGAACGGCGCGGGCACCATCGAGGGCGACCTTGGACTGCTGGAGCTCGGCGCTGGCCTGGTCGAGTTCGTCCTCGAACTCGTGCACGTTGGCGCTGGACTGGGCGAGCTCCTGTCGCAAGCGGGCCTGCTGGTCGGTGAGGGAGTCGGCGTTGGCGGTGGGGGCAACGCCCAGCACCAGCGCGGCGGCGGCAAGGCCGTCGATGGCGCTGTGGGCCAGCGGACGGATCGCGGCGCGGCGATGCGCCAGCTGCCCGTCGGGGAAGACGTCGGTGTTCACGCGGATCTCGGCTTTCCGTACCCGGGACCCTGAACGACGGCTCAGACTCTCAGGTACTTCTTGGTTGCGAAGAGCGTGGGCAGAATAGACAGCACCAGCCCCACCACCACAACCCCAACCATGGCCAACCCCGCGTGGTGCCACGTGATCCACCGTAAAGCCTGAATCGAGGGTTGAGCATTCTTGACGATCACCCACCAATAGCCGGCCGCCAGCGTTCCGCAGGCAAGAGCGGTGCCGATGACGCCCGCCACCAGGCTCTCCAGCAGGAAGGGCAGCATGATGTAGAGGTTGGAGGCGCCAACCAGCCGCATGATCCCCAGTTCCCGTCGACGGCCGAAGGCGGCCATCCGGATCGTGTTGGAGATCTGCAATGCGGCCGCGACGAGCAGCAGCCCGGACAGACCGATCGTCGCCCACTTGAGGGCGTTCAGCCACCCGAAGATCGGGTCCAGGACGGTGTGCAGGTCCTGGACCGCCTGCACACCCGGCATGGCGCGCACCATGGTCACGACGTCCTGGTACTCCTGCGGATTGCGCAGTTTGATGCGGAAGGAGTCCTGCATCTGGCTCTCGGAGAGGGTCTCCAGCACCGGTGAGTCGCTGTAGGCCTCCTTGAAGTCGGCGTAGGCCTCCGCCTTGGACTCGTAGTAGACCGGCACCTGGACCTGCGGGTGGTTCTCCAGCGCCTTGCGGATGGCGCCCTTCTGGGGCTGGGTGGTCGCCTGCCCGGTGGTACAGGTGCCGCCGGTGGACTCGTCCACACACAGGAAGACCGAGATCTCGATCTTGTCGTACCAGCGGCCCTTGATCAGGTCGACCTGCTGGGTGGTCATCAGGCCGGCGCCGAAGAGCGCGAGCGAGACCCACATGGTGACGATCACCGACAGGGTCATGGACAGATTGCGTCGCAGACCCGACCAGGTCTCGCGGAAGGTGTGGCGCATGATGTGGGGTTCCTGTTCCTGGCTCAGTGTCCGCCGTAGACGCCCTGGACCTGGTCGCGGACGACCTGTCCGTGGTCCAGTTCGACGACGCGGCGGCGCATCTGGTCGACGATGCTCGCGTCGTGGGTTGCCATCACCACCGTGGTGCCTGACTTGTTGATGCGGTCGAGCAGCTTCATGATGCCGACGCTGGTGGCGGGGTCGAGGTTGCCGGTGGGTTCGTCGGCCAGCATGATCGCCGGACGGTTGACATAGGCGCGCGCGATGGCGACGCGCTGCTGCTCACCACCGGAGAGTTCCTCGGGCAGTCGATCGCCCTTGGTGCCGAGCCCGACCAGGTCGAGCGTCTGCGGGACGACCTGGTTGATCTCCTTGGTGGCGCGTCCGGTGACCTGCATCGCGAAGGCGACGTTCTCGTGGACGGTCTTGCCCGGGAGCAGCCGGAAGTCCTGGAAGACGGTACCGACCTGGCGACGCAGGCCTGGCACCTTCCAGCCACGCAACCGTCCGACGTCCTTGCCCAGGACGACGACCGAGCCGCTGGTTGGGCGGTACTCGCGCAGGACGAGGCGCATGAAGGTCGACTTGCCGGAGCCGGACTGGCCGACCAGGAAGACGAACTCGCCGGGGTCGATGGAGACGTTGACATTTCGCAGCGCGGGCTGGCTGCGGCCGTCGTAGACCATGGTGACGTCGGTGAAGGTGATCACGAGAACCTCGGGCCGGTACTTGGGGAAGGCGCTGAGGATTCTCAGCCCGGCTCGCTCGGGAGTCTAGGTCTCAAGCCGCCCCAACAGCGGCGCCACGCCTGACCTGGCGCAGATTCACAGCCCGAGCATTCACAGCCCGAGCGTCGGCGCGTCGTGAGTGTGCGCTCAGTCCTCGTGGGACTGCATGCGCCAGCGGATGCCCGCGTCGATGAAGCCGTCGATGTCGCCGTCAAAGACCGCGTCGGGGTTTCCCACCTCATAGTTGGTCCGGAGGTCCTTGACCATCTGGTACGGGTTCAACACGTAGGAGCGCATCTGGTCACCCCAGCTCGCCTTCACGTCTCCGGCGAGCTCCTTCTTCTTCGCGTCCTCTTCCTGCTTCTTCAGCAGCAGCAGGCGCGACTGGAGCACGCGCATGGCGGCGGCGCGATTCTGGATCTGGCTCTTCTCGTCCTGCATCGAGACCACCAGGCCGGTGGGGAGGTGGGTGATGCGGACGGCGGAGTCGGTGGTGTTCACGCTCTGGCCACCGGGGCCGGAGCTGCGGAAGACGTCGACGCGGATGTCGGACTCGGGGACGTCGATGTGGTCGGTGTCCTCGATCAGCGGGATCACCTCGACGGCGGCGAAGGAGGTCTGGCGGCGCCCCTGGTTGTCGAAGGGCGAGATGCGGNNCGTGCCGTAGGCGAAGGGGGCGCTCACCTCGAAGGTGACGGACTTGAGGCCAGCCTCTTCCGCATAGGAGGTGTCCATCACCTTGGTGGCGTAACCGTGGCGCTCAGCCCAACGCAGGTACATGCGCAGCAACATCTCGGCGAAGTCGGCGGCGTCGACGCCACCGGCACCGGAACGAATGGATACCACGGCATCGCGCTCGTCGTACTCCCCCGACAGCAGGGTGCGGACCTCGAGGCCCTCGATCTCGGTGCGCAGGCGGGCGACCTCCGACTCGGCCTCGGCAGCAGTCTCAGCGTCGGACTCCTCGCGGGCCATCTCGACCAGCGTGGCGGCGTCGTCCAGCCGCGCATGCAGGCCGGTCAGTCGCTCGATGTCGGACTGGAGGCGGGACAGGCGGGGGGNNGGTCACGCGCTGGGCATTGGCCTGGTCGTCCCACAGGTTCGGCGCGGCGACCTGCTGCTCGAGGTCGGCGATCTCGGCCTTTTTGCTCTCCGGGTCGAGGACGGCCTCGATCTGTGAGAGCTTCTTCTCGAGGTCGGCGATGTCATCGGTCAGGTCTTGGAGAGCCACGATCGACCATTCTACCTGTGGGAAGCTGGGTGCTGCACTCGATGCGGCTCTCGATTGCCGCGACCGACCAGAAGGGCAGGCGACCATGGGCGCGCTCAAGGACCAGTTGAAGACCGACCTCGTGGCGGCCATGAAGGCGCACGACGAAGCGGCAAAGAGCAACCTGCGGATGGCCATCGCAGCGATCGGCACCGAAGAGGTGGCCGGCGCCAGCGCCCGGGAGCTCAGCGACGCCGAGGAACTGGCGGTGGTGACCAAGGAGGTCAGCAAGCGTCGCGACTCCGCCGAGGCCTACACCCAGGGCAACCGTCCCGAACTGGCTGCCAAGGAGACCGCAGAGGCCGAGTTCCTGGCGAAGTACCTGCCCGCTCCCCTGTCGTCCGAGGAACTGCAGCAGATCGTGGACGAGGAAATTGCCGCCGCGACCGCCGATGCCGAGAAGAGCCCGCGCCTCATGGGCCAGGTGATCAAGGCCGTCAACGCCCGCGCGAATGGCCGGGCCGACGGCAAGACCGTCGCCGGGCTCGTGAAGGCTGCTCTCGCCTGACGAAAGAGCCAGTCATTGGGTGGGCGCAGAGGGACTCGAACCCCCGACTCCCTGCTTGTAAGGCAGGTGCTCTAACCAACTGAGCTATGCGCCCGGTGCCCCGACACCCTATCGCCTCGGCCGCACGATCTGGGACTGGCGGCGAGCAGGCGAGCACCCATGACGGCATGCCGATCGGGCGACTCCCGTGAAAGGGGTCGCCTCATCGTCATTCCGAGGTGCTGTCAGGCGGTGCTGGTGACGTCGGCCCACGTCAGCCGCATCACCGGGGGCGCTTGCGGCGGCCCGCCCCTGGTGGGGT
>DGKN01000072.1:18815-19097 GCA_002387005.1 Propionibacteriaceae bacterium UBA4569 | reverse complement strand
ATCCGGTACCTCGTAGGAGTCAACCGGACACAGAGCGGCGGTGTCGAGCACCGGGCGGACGCTGATCCTCCGGTCACCCAGGAGGTCCTTCAACCAGCCGCCGAGCGCGGGGCCGATGCCCTCGATACGGGCGAGCCCTTCGCCGGTCTTGACGGTGGTGTCGGTGAGGTGGACCACGACCTTCGCCGTGGGAAGCAACTTCTCCGGATCGACCGTGATGGTCCCGCAGGTGTGACCCAGACGGCCCTTCAGTTCGCACCACTCCTCAGGCTCGGGGAACGT
>DGKN01000072.1:16853-18621 GCA_002387005.1 Propionibacteriaceae bacterium UBA4569 | reverse complement strand
CCCGCTCCGCCGCGCGACGCTCATCAGCCTGATCCGCGGGCAGGTGCTCCAACACCAGCCCCTTCGCCATCGCCTCCAACCGGGACGCCGGCATCCGCCCATAGACGTCCCGCAGGTCCGCATCGAACGCCCGGGCACCGTCGAAGTCCAGGTCCCCGGACATGCTCGCCAGTTTCTTCGCCAACCACACCGGCAGGTCGCCGGCCATCACCGCCGCCCACGCATACGGCAATCGGTGCAGGCAATCAGTCGCCAACGACAACTCCACGTCGACAGCCTCCGGCCGCAGGTGCATCGCCGCCGCCAACTCCAACGACGCGAACTCCGCAACCAACGGTGTCCCGTCCGAACCCGCCGGAACCAGCTGCTCCAGACCCGGCACCACCGGACCCTCACCGCTGGCCGCCGACCACAACACGTCCACCTGCGCCAACAACTCGAACCGCCGCGCCTGGATCGCCCGAAAGGCCTTGTCCGACGCCCGCAACTCGGCCAGGAACTCACGCCGGGTCGCCGGGAAGGCAGACCCGGGAAGCGTCACCCTGTGACCCGCCGAAGGAGTCATCGTCGAACTCATGTGCTAATTCTACACCGCGACATGGCGCGCACAAGGGGTTCGACGATATTTGTTCGACAGAACGTTGGACCGATCGCGACGAACGCTCAGCCCAGCTCGCGTTCGGCGCGCGCCAAGAGGGTCAACGAACTGACCGCCTGCCAGGTCCCCGCGCCCTTCAGCCCAGCCGCTGCCTGCTGGGCATGCGCCAGAAAGGTCCGATCACCGGTCAGGGAAGCCAACAGGGCCAGTGCCTCGACGCACCCCCAGGAGCCCGGTTCCAGCGATCGTGCCCCAGCGACCGCGCGGGCCACCGTGTCTTCTGGGGTGCTCATACCACCAGCGTGGCAGCATCCGCGGCCGAGCGAGACGGAATCCGGCGCGAGGGCCCCAGGCCCCTATTCAGTCGAGGCAGAACTCGTTGCCCTCGGGGTCGAGCATGACGATGAAACCGGCGTCCATCGGGGTTGCCTCGGCGATCCGGACGATCGTCGCGCCGATGTCGGCCAGCTGGTCCGCGCGCTGGCGCAGGACGTCCATCCGGTCGTCCGGGCCCGCGCCGGGAGCCGCTCGCAGGTCCAGGTGAACCCGGTTCTTGGCCGACTTGCCCTCGGGGACGCGCTGGAAGAACAGCCGCGGTCCTGCCCCGTCGGTATCGGAGCAGGCCGATCGGGAGTTCCACTCCGACTCCGGGACGCCCCACTGCTTCAACGCCTCCGGCCAGGACGAGAAACCCTCCGGCGGCGGGTCGAGCTGGTAGCCGAGCGCTTCGCACCAGAACCCGGCGAGGGCATTGGGGTCTGCGCAGTCGAAGGTGATCTGGACGGTCAAAGGCATGAGCGCAGCCTATGACGCCGCCGATGCCGTCGAGGTATCGGACCCCGGATCAGTCGGACACATTGCGCAGCATCCCGAGCGAGGCAAGCGCTGCCAAGCCGGACGCGACCAACACCGGCCAGAAGGAGTGCGCGGGAACCTCGGCCAGACGTCCGGCCGCCGCGGCCCCTGCGCTCACTCCCAAGGTGATGCAGGTCGCCAGCACGGTCATCATGGTCGCCATCCGCTCCCGGGGCGCGATCCGCTCCATCCAGGTAAAGGCGCTGACCAGGCAGGCGCCGGCGCCGGCGCCCCCGACCAGCGCGAAGACTGCGGCCAATCCGGCGGGGGGCAGCTGGAGCAGCCCCAACGCCCCGACGCCCATCAGCACCGAAC
>DGKN01000072.1:12753-16697 GCA_002387005.1 Propionibacteriaceae bacterium UBA4569 | reverse complement strand
GCGCCCTGCCCCACCAGCGTCGCCACCGCGATCGCGATGGTCGCCGGGACGGCGCCAGCCAGGCTCACCAACAGGCTCGCGAGCACCGGACCGACGACGAAGCCGAGCTCGTCGACCATGCCCTCGTAGCCCAGCGCGCGGCTGACCAGCCCGGGGTTGTTGGTGCGCACGGCCAACTGCGACCACCGGGTGCGGGCCACCGGACCTACCTGCGGGTTGGCTGCCCCGACGAGCCCAGCGCAGGCCAGCATGGGCCACGACGCGGCATGGTTCAGCAACAAGGCGAGGAAGGCCAGCTGCCCAGCCAGAGACACGATGGTCGCGCTGGCCAGCACGGGCAATGGTCCGAAACGGTCGACCAGCCGTCCGACGACCGGAGCGCCGACGGCGGTCCCGAGGCCTGGCGCNNGCCATTCCGCGTCCGTCGGCGGCCAGCACCATCAGGTAGCCGAGCTGCACCATCGCGCTGGGCATGCGTCCGACGAAGGACGTGATGAGGAAGGGCCAGCCGCCCACGCCCGGCAGGCTGGTGCGCTGCGGCGGTGTTGTCTCGGGCGGCACGGTGTTCGGGGGTGCTGCAGTGGGTGGTGCTGCAGTGGGCGGTGCTGCACTTATGCGTGTAGTGGTGGGCGGTGTCGCGCTCACGGGGCCTCCGGGGTCAGTACGGCGGACGCGCCCCGGCCTCACACGCGTCCCTCAAATCCCCTGTTCCTCCATGGTAACCCGGGGCACGCGAACTGCGGCAGGGTCAGACCACCGCAGCTGGGTCAGACCAACAGTGCCAAGGTGATGGCGCTGGAGAACGCGACCTCCACGATGCCGATCACGGCCGGACGTAGCGGCCGTCCCCCGGCTTGCAGCCGCGGCATCACGGCCGTCCGCACGCACAACGCCACCCACAGCCCGACCAGCAACCAGCCGGCCAGCGGGGTCCGATTCAGTGCTCCGGCCTCGGTCGCGATCAGGACGGCGAGCGACACCACCGCGTGGTAACCCAGCGAGAAGCGCGCGAAGCGTGGGTTGTCGCGCTCCCGGATCAGCGACTTCACGTGCGGCACCGTGCCCCAGAAGTAGGCGAGTTCGATCGCGAACACCGTCCAGGTCCAGGCCCAGTCGACCTCGGGTCGACCGGCGCTGGCCGCGCGGGCCACCGGCACCATCAGGCAGGCCGCGAGCACCGTGGCACCGTCGTTCAGCAGTGACCTCTCGGTACGGTCCCATGCGGACTTCGCCGCGATGCCCACCAGCGGCGCGAAGGCCAGCGCCCACGCGGCCAGGGCCGGACGCATCACTGCGGTCGCCACACCGAACGGCACCATCGCAAGCCCATAGGCGCGCACCGGCGGGAAGTACTTGGCCCTGCGGTGTGACTTCAGCCACAGCGCCGCAGCCTGGAAGAAGAAGTAGCCGAGCCACCAGAACAGCAGGAGCGGCAGGTGCACCCACGAGAAGCCGCCCAGCACCGCGCCCGTCAGCGCTGGCAGCGTGATCATCGCCCACGCACCGTGCTGCTCAGGCACCCACCCAGGGGAACGCTTGCGACGGGGACTGTGGGCCATGCGGAAAGGCTAGGGGAGGCCGACCTACCATGACGATCGTGCGCTCCCGAATGATTGCCCTTGCCGCGACGACCGCGACAGCCCTGGTCGGCACCGGTGCGGTGGCCGCCGCTCGGATCAGCGGACCGCAACGACCGGCCCTGGATTACGGCATGAGCCCCTTCGAGGTGGGCATCGAGGCCGAGGACGTCAGCTTCAACGCCGACGACGGCACCCGGCTCGCGGGCTGGTGGTTCGATCGTCCGGGCTCTGAGCGGGTGGTCATCGTCTGTCACGGTCACCGGGGGTCCAAGGCCGACATGCTCGGCATCGGGCCCGGCCTGTGGCGCGCGGGCAACACCGTCTGGATGTTCGACTTCCGCGGCAATGGGGAGTCCGCGGACGGGCCGCAGTCGCTGGCCCACTACGAACAGGGCGATCTGCATGCCGCGATCGACCTGGCCACCCAGCGACGCCCGGACGCCGAGGTCTGCCTGGTCGGTTTCTCGATGGGCGCCGCGACGTCGATCCTGGTCGCAGCGCGGGACGAGCGCGTCCGCAAGGTGGTCGCCGATTCGTCCTTCGCGGACATGAAGGGCGTCATCGCGACTGCCTTCGCCGGTCTGCGTATGNNATGCCGCCCGTCCCCTTCGTTGCTCTGGCGGACGGCGTGACCCGCGCCCGCTACGGCTACCGCTTCAGCCAGGTGCAGCCGGTTGACGTCGTGGCTGACATCGCACCCCGTCCGCTGATGCTGGTGCACTGTGCCGGTGACCAGGTGATCCCCGTCGAACACGCGCACCGACTGGCGGCCGCGGCGGGGGAGCCCACCACGGTGAAGCTCTGGCCCACCGGTGAACACTGCGGCGGCTACTTCGCCGACCGTCCCGGGTACATCGAGATGGTGGCCAACTTCCTCGCCGATGCCTGAGCGACAGTCCCGCGGGTGCGAGGATGAAGTCAGCCCAACCGGAGGAGTCGCCCATGTCCCGCACCCGCACCTCGTTGACGCTCACCTCCCTCGCGCTGGTGGCCTGCTCGGTCGCTGCCTGCGCCCCGACCGAGTCGACCACCGGATCGACGGTGAGCCCCACGGTCTCCTCCACGCCTGCCACCTCCACGCCTGCCACCTTCACCCCGGCCGCCTCGTCCACGGATTCGACGATGGGCAGCGAATCCCCCAGCGCTGAGGCGAGCTCGACGGAGTCCGGCCTGGTTTCGCCCTCCGCCCGTTCGACGGACACCGCCAGCGCCACGGTTTCGGCGACGGCGACCGACGCGGCCAGCGCGTCCGTCACCGACTCGACCTCGGCCGTACCCGTGGAGGCCACGCCGCGTGATCTCAACGCGCAAATCACGGCCGTCTCGCAGGTCTCCTCGAAACTGACCGGCACCTCGCAGGACTTCCAGCGCTACATCACGGCGTTGGCGAAGAAGTCGGTCAAGAGCCCCGAGGGCACCACCTGCCCCAACTTCGACATCCGCGTCGACCGCTACTGGTCCACAGACGACCAGGCGATGGGCGGGTTGACCGCCTGCGGTGGCTATGAGGCGATCTGGTTCACCGACGCCCGCGGCACGTGGAAGGAGTTCGGCTTCCAGTCCGTGCCCTACTGCTCGGTTGTGCGCGCAGCCGGCGTACCGCACGCCATCGACCTGTCCACCGGTTTCGGCTGCATCGATAAGGGCTCGGTCGACGTTGTCGCCTACGACCCGGAGGGCTGAGTAGTCGTCCGACGGTCTGGGCCCGACGAACACTGCCGCTTGGGGGCACTGCCGCTTCGGGGCACGGGCGCTTGGTCATGAACACCAAGAAGGCTGGTGTGGACCCTTCTTGACCGCAACTCGGGCCCGAACGCGACCAGGTCACCGGGTCGCAGGCTCGGGGGATGGAGAGCGGTCGCAGGCCCCGTGGATCCAGTGAACCTCGTCCGCGCCGGGCTTGTGTCTCGCCTGGGAAAGCATCGCCAGCGCAGGATCGGCCGGTCACCTGGGGCCTTCTCGGGTGAGGGTGACCGTGGGGATCCCGGTGCCGCAGCCCAGACCGGTGACCCTGGTCGCTGCCGCCTCTTCCACGAGTGCTGGGAAAAAGTCATCGTCCGGGCTAGCGGCAAGTACAGCGAGAAGAACAGCACGTGCAGCCCGCAGGCGGACATGGAATAACCGAGCCCGGATCAAAGTTGAGTCTGGTGTACTCAATGAAGTACTTGAGTGCAGGGCGCTCAACCCCTACAGTTGAGTGCATCGGGCTCAAGCCGCTGGCGTGGGCCCCTGACAATGAAGAGCTTCCGGGCGTAGCCCTCCAGCTCGCCCGATCATGACCACCAAGCACCACGGTTCAAGAAACAACACGGAGGAAACCAACATGGCTCGTGCAGTCGGTATCGACCTCGGCACCACCAACTC
>DGKN01000072.1:1701-12680 GCA_002387005.1 Propionibacteriaceae bacterium UBA4569 | reverse complement strand
GTCAAGCGCCACATGGGCACCAACTGGTCCGTCGACATCGACGGCAAGAAGTACACCCCCCAGGAGATCAGCGCTCGTGTGCTCCAGAAGCTGAAGCGCGACGCCGAGGCCTACCTGGGTGAGCCCGTCACCAACGCGGTCATCACCGTCCCGGCCTACTTCTCGGACGCCGAGCGCCAGGCCACCAAGGAGGCTGGCGAGATCGCTGGCCTGACCGTTGACCGCATCATCAACGAGCCCACCGCNNCTGGCCTACGGCCTCGACAAGGGCGACAAGGAGCAGACCATCCTGGTCTTCGACCTCGGTGGCGGCACCTTCGACGTCTCCCTGCTCGACATCGCCGACGGCGTCTTCGAGGTCAAGGCCACCAAGGGTGACAACCGCCTCGGTGGTGACGACTGGGACCAGCGCGTCGTCGACTGGCTGGTGACGCAGTTCAAGAACAAGAACGGCATCGACCTGTCGCAGGACAAGATGGCCCGCCAGCGCCTCCAGGAGGCCGCCGAGCGCGCCAAGATCGAGCTGTCGAGCGCCCAGGAGGCCTCAATCAACCTCCCCTACATCACCGCCGGTTCCGCGGGTCCGCTGCACCTGGACGAGCGCCTCACCCGCGCCGAGTTCCAGCGCATGACCCAGGACCTGCTGGACCGCTGCAAGGCGCCGTTCAACTCGGTGATCAAGGACGCCGGCACCAGCGTCGACAAGATCGACCAGGTCATCCTGGTGGGTGGCTCGACTCGTATGCCCGCGGTCGCTGACCTGGTGAAGGAGCTCTCGGGCAAGGAGCCCAACAAGGGCGTCAACCCCGACGAGGTCGTGGCACTGGGTGCCTCCCTGCAGGCCGGTGTGCTGAAGGGTGATGTCAAGGACGTCCTGCTGCTGGACGTGACCCCGCTGAGCCTGGGCATCGAGACCAAGGGTGGCGTGATGACCAAGATCATCGAGCGCAACACCACCATCCCCACCAAGCGTTCCGAGGTCTTCACCACGGCCGAGGACAACCAGCCCTCGGTGATGATCCAGGTGTACCAGGGCGAGCGTGAATTCGCCCGCGACAACAAGTCGCTCGGCAACTTCGAGCTGACCGGTCTGATGCCCGCCCCACGCGGCATCCCGCAGGTCGAGGTCACCTTCGACATCGACGCCAACGGTATCGTCCACGTGCACGCGAAGGACATGGCCACCGGCAAGGAGCAGTCGATGACCGTCACCGGTGGCTCCGCCCTCGGCAAGGACGACATCGACCGCATGATGAAGGACGCCGAGGCACACGCTGACGAGGACAAGGCCCGTCGCGAGTCGGTGGAGATGCGCAACGAGGCCGACAACCTCGCCTTCCGCACCGAGAAGCTGCTGGCCGACAACGCGGAGACGATCGGCGACGACGTCAAGGCGCCCGTCCAGGAGGCTCTCGACAAGCTGAAGGAGGCCCTGAAGGGCACCGACAACAACGACGAGGTCAAGGCCGCCATGGAAGACCTCAACACCAAGGCCTCGGCCATGGGCCAGGCCATGTACGCCGCCGCCCAGGCCCAGCAGGCCCAGGCCTCCTCGGAGGAGTCGGAGGCCCCGCAGGGCACCGAGTCCACCAGCGGTGATGACGACGTCGTGGACGCCGAAATCATCGACGAGGACAACACCGACAACAAGTGAGCCGGCGCTCACGGCAGTGAGCTCCTGACACGCCTGTTTGATCGCCCCGGGCCGTTCGTCACCCCGGCCCGGGGCCTTCATGCAAGCATGATCAACGCGATCCTGGTCGCCGTACGACCATGATCAATACCAACGGATGCACCACCACCCAGACGAAGGATCGACAGCCACCATGAGCGAGTTCACCCCTGACGAGCAACGCGGCCAGGTTCCCGACGACGCCAGCGAGCTCTTCGAGAACCCCGGCACCGACGGCGTCGGCACCTCTCCGGAGGTGCGCGTCTCCGAGCTCGAGCAGCTGGTGGGGGAGCGCACCGCGGACCTCCAGCGCCTGCAGGCCGAGTACGTGAACTACAAGAAGCGCGTCGATCGCGACCGCCAGGTCTCCCGCCAGTCGGGCGTCGAGCAGGTCGTCACCGAGCTGCTGCCGGTGCTCGACTCCATCGCCATGGCCGACCAGCACGGCGAGCTCTCGGGCGGCTTCAAGCTGGTCGCCGACGAGCTGGCGAAGATCGCGGCCAAGCACGGCCTGCACGCCTTCGGCGCCGTGGGCGACCCCTTCGACCCACACCTGCACGAGGCCCTGATGCAGGTGCCGCTGCCCGGTGCCACCGAGCACTGCGTCTCCCAGGTGATGCAGCAGGGCTTCACCATGCACGACCGCGTGCTGCGCCCCGCCCGCGTCGCCGTGAGCGACCCCGACCCGGCCGCCGCCGCGGCCGAGCCGACCGAGAACCAGAACTGACCACGAAGACCCAGCGAGAGGAGGCGCCATGAGCACCAAGGACTGGATTGAGAAGGACTACTACAAGACCCTCGGCGTCTCCAAGGACGCCAGCGCCGACGAGATCAAGAAGGCCTTCCGCAAGATCGCCCGCGAGAACCACCCCGACCAGCACCCCGGCGACGACGCGGCCGAGAAGCGCTTCAAGGAGGCCTCCGAGGCCAACTCGGTGCTCGGTGACGCCGCCAAGCGCAAGGAGTACGACGAGGCCCGCAGCCTGTTCGGCGGTGGCGGTTTCCGCTTCCCCCGCGGTGGTGGTGGTGGTGCTGCCGGCGGCGCTGGTGGCACCAATATGGAGGACCTCTTCCGCAATGCCTCGGCCGGTGGCCTGGGCGACATCTTCGGTGACATCTTTGGCCAGGCGGCCGGGGCGCCCCGTCGTTCGTCCGGACGCGTCCAGCGACGTGGGGCCGACGTCGAGGGTGAGGTCACGATCGGCTTTGCCGAGGCCGTCGAGGGGACGACCGTCAGCGTCCAGATGGTCTCCGAGGCGGCTTGCGAGGCCTGCCGTGGCACCGGCGCGAAGGCCGGCAGCGTCCCCGAGGTCTGCGCCACCTGTCAGGGTTCGGGCATGCAGGCGTCCGCCGCCGGCGGCGTCTTCCAGACCAGCGAACCCTGCCGCGACTGCCACGGCCGTGGCCTGATCGTCACCGATCCCTGCGATGTCTGCCATGGTTCGGGACGCGCGAAGTCCACCCGCACCATGCAGGTCCGCATCCCGGCCGGGGTCGAGGACGGGCAGAAGATCCGCATCAAGGGCAAGGGCTCGCCGGGCGAGAATGGCGGCCCGGCTGGCGACCTCTACGTGCTCGTGCACGTGCGTCCGCACCGCATCTTCGGTCGCAGCGGGCACAACCTCACCATCACCGTCCCGGTCACCTTCCCCGAGGCCGCCCTCGGTGCCGACATCGAGGTGCCCACCCTGCAGGGCGGGCGCGTGAAGCTGCGCATCCCTGCCGGTACCCCCAATGGCCGCACGTTCCGAGTCCGGGGCAAGGGAGTGGCGCAGGCCAATGGCGCCCACGGCGACCTGCTGGCCAGCGTCGAGGTGCAGGTGCCCGGGAAGCTGGACGACCGTGCCATCGCGGCCCTCAAGGAGTTTGCGGACGCCGTCGGGCCGAGTGACCCGCGAGCCGGGCTCTTCCGGGGCTGAGCACCATGACTGCCGCCCAGTTGCCCCAGGTGATCGACCGCGACGCTCCGCTGTTCACGATCAGTGTCGCGGCGAACCTTGCAGGCATGCACCCGCAGACGCTGCGCACCTACGACCGGATCGGTCTGGTGCAACCACGCCGCGCCTCCGGCCGTGGCCGCCGCTACTCACCGCGCGATGTCGCGAAGCTGCGGCTGGTGCAGCACCTCTCCCAGGAGGAGGGGATCAACCTGAACGGCATCCGCCGCATCCTGCAGTTGGAGACCGAGCTGGACGCGCTGCGCGAGCACCTCGAGAACGTCGAGGCAGCACTGGTCGAGGCACGCAGCAGCAGTCCTCGCGTCTTCACCGCCGGGGCCTCCGGGGACGTCCACCTCGGACGACACCGCGTCCCGCACCGGTTGGAACTCCCAGGCCGCTGAAGGTCTTGCGTCCCCGAAACCGGCCCCGCCCTTGGCGTGGACGCGCGCAGGCGCAAGGATGGCCCCCATGACGAACAACGATGTTTCCCTGACCGGCCAGGCCACGGACCACGGCGAGGTGCTCTGCCTTGGTGAGGCGCTGATCGACGTGGTCGCGCGCGAGGGCCAGGAGACGGCCGAACACGTGGGAGGCAGCCCGCTCAACGTCGCCTGCGTGCTGTCCGCCATGGGTCATGCCCCCACCATCGGCGCCTGGTGGGGGGACGACGACCGCGGCCACCGGATCGCGCAGTACGCCGCCGACCATGGCGTCAAGGTCGTCCCGGGCTCCGATGGTGCCGAGCGGACGACGGTCGCCTACGCCCAACTCGACCACGAGGGGCGCGCCACGTACACCTTCGACCTGCTGTGGGAACTGCCCGAACTCATCGAGCTTGACCGCGTTGGCCACCTGCACACCGGCTCGATCGCCGCGACGCTGGAGCCCGGCGGCACCCAGGTCGTCAACGCCGTCAAGGCCGTCCGCGAGCACGGCACCGTCAGCTATGACCCCAATGTCCGTCCCGCGATCATGGAGTCACCCGAGGCCGTCCGCGGTCGCGTCGAGGAACTGATCGGTCTGTGCGACGTGCTCAAGGCCTCTGACGAGGACGTGTCCTGGCTCTACCCGGACACCCCCGTCGAGGACGTGATGCGCGAGTGGATCACCATGGGCCCGGCGCTGGTCGTCGTCACCCGCGGACCCTGGGGTGCCTACGCCCGTCTGGCGGGCAATCGCGACATGCTCGTCGTGGACCAGCTGACCGTGAAGCTCGCCGACACCGTCGGTGCCGGTGACTCCTTCATGGGCGGTCTGCTGTCGGGTCTGCTGGACGCCGGGTTGATCGGCAGCCGCNNCCGTGCAACCGGCCCTACACCGCGCGGTCACCACCTCCGGGCTCACCGTCAGCCATCACGGTGCGCACGCCCCGACCCGCGAGGACGTACAGGGCGTGCTGGACGAGGATTCGTCCCTGGCCCGCTGAGCTGGGGAGCTGGCCGGCGGGACCCATCGACGACCCATCGACAGGCTTGGGATCGTGACGTGGTGGACAGCTCCAACCCGCAGGGCCTAGACCCGATAGCCGGGCCACTCAGCTGCCGGGTCGCTAGTCAGCGGCTGCACGTCGACGACCACCAGCAGGCATCCGTCGAAACGG
The DNA here is from genome assembly GCA_002387005.1 of Propionibacteriaceae bacterium UBA4569. Lineage (GTDB taxonomy): Bacteria > Actinomycetota > Actinomycetes > Propionibacteriales > Propionibacteriaceae > Luteococcus > Luteococcus sanguinis. Next base: position 7,468 of record DGKN01000072.1, on the reverse strand, counting down.
AACCTGACGTCCAGCCCCGCGAAGGGGAGGCCGAAGACCCGATCCGGGTCGTCCAGGTGCACCGGACGAGGGTCGTGGGCCAGCACTCCGAGCAGGGACTCGCGCAGCTCGTCCGGCACCCGGTCCATCAACTCATCCGTCACCACCACGGTGACCTCTGGCTCGGGGAAGTCCCCGATGAACCCGCTGGTCGCATCCGCGTGCGCGTCCAACGGGATGTAGGGCTTGATGTCCAGCACCGGGGTCCCGTCGACCAGGTCGGCGCCACGGACGACCAGAACCGGCGCCTCGGGTCCGTCCAGCTCGACGCGCACCAACTCCACCGAGCTGAGCCCGATCGGGTTGGGGCGGAAGGGGGAGCGGGTCGCGAAGACCCCGAGTCGTCGTCCCCGTAGCCGTGGCGGGCGGACGGTTGGCGACCACGTCCGGCGTTTCGAGAGGCTGAACTCCCACACCAACCACAGGTGGCTGAAGCCCTCCAGCCCGCGCACCGCGTCCGGGCTGCGGAACTCGGGCTCGAAGACCACGCGCGACTCGAGCGCGGGCACCATACCGGCCTGTCGCGGGACGCCGAACTTGGACGGGAAGTCGCTGCGCACCCTCGCGACGGTGACATAGGGCCCGCGGGCGGCGTGGTCGTCACTCATCGAGAGCGGGCAGGCGGTGGGGGTCGACGAGCCCCAGCTGGATGGCACGCACCAGAATCTGCGTGCGCGAGCGCACCTGCAGCTTCTCCCCGACATTGGCCAGGTATTGCTTCACGGACCCCTCCGAGAGGTACATCCGGGCGCCGATCTCGGCATTGGACATGCCGTGGGCCAGCCAGCCCAGCAATGCCTGCTCGCGGGGCGTCACGGACAACGCCGATGCCGCCGGGCCTGCCTGCGGCGCCGCCGACTGGCTCAGGGTGTGGACCAGTTCTCGTCGCACTTCGGGGGACAACGGCATGTCCCCGTCAAGGGCCTGGTCCATCGCCGCGATGACCGCGCGTCCCCCCGCATGCTTGAGCAGGTAACCGGCAGCCCCCGCCTGCAGCATGGGGACGACGAACTCGCGCGTACCGAAGGTGGTCAGCCCCACCACCACCGCATCGGGATGTTCGGCCGTGATCCGAGAGGTGGCGGCGATCCCGTTCATGACGGGCATCCGCAGGTCCATCAGGACCACATCGGGCTGTAGTCGGTCGTAGGTGGACACCCCCTCACGTCCGTTGGTGGCCTCACCCACCAGCAGGTACCGCTCCTGCCTGCCCAGGAAGGCCCGGAAGGACGCGCGGACGAGGGCCTCGTCGTCCACCAACACGACCGTTCGGGCAGTGGGCGGCCTCGAAGGGGGCGGTGGAGCCAGGAGCGGTTCAGAGGTCACGACTGGATACTAGGACCGTCTTCATGTGAACATGGTTCAGCCCATCTCCGGGACGGGGCCGGACCGTCGCAGTAGTGGCGGTTGCCGCGCCTCGTGGTCGAGGCGGACACCCGGAGGCGGGCATTGATGATCCCCCAGATTCGGAGCGCCGATGAACTACCTCACCCGTACCCTCGCCGCCGTGGCCGTCATCTCGGCCGCGGCACTCCCCGTCCTCGCGAGGGCCCGCACGTCAGCCGTTGACGACCAGGCCGCCCGCGCGTCCCGAATCGACGACGAGCAAGGGAATGACCGGGGCACCGCCCCGACCCGCTGGATCTGCAAGGTCATACCAAGACTGTGCTCAACGTCTGGCGATCGCCTGCTCGCCGCCCCGCGGCGGCGGTGTCACACTTGCTGAGTGTTTGAGGGTCTCCGCCACAGCATCTTCCTGCCCACGCAGCCCGTTGAGCAGGCACCCGGCGCCGGGTGGCGAGTGCTCCAGGGCATCGCCACGCTGTTCTTCATCGGCGACGCGATGGACACATTGCTCACCAATGACATCTCCACCTCCGACAGGTTCTGGGGTGTCGTGGCGCCGCTGGCCGCGCTGCTGCTCTGCTGGTCGCCCATCCTTGGTGCCGTCGTGGCGGTCACGCTGCTGCTGGTGCTGCTCGTCGTCCCGGACATGTCGGGCGACATCTACTCCTTGGCATTGCTGCCGCCGATCCTGCTGTGGCGCCTGACGGAGAGGGCTGCTCTGGCACTGGTGGTCTTCATGCTGCTCTACCTGCCCCTGATCGCCACCAAGGTGCCCGAGGGGTGGATGTCCCCATCGCTCATCATGCGCGTCATCATCGTCACATGTGCGCTGGCGATCGGGTGGGTGCTGCGGATGGTGATGCTCCAGCGACGACACGGCGTACAGCGCATCCAGCAGCTCGAGGAGCAGAACGCCCGGATCCGCAGCGATGAGCGCGGGGCCCTCGCGCGCGAACTCCATGACGTCGTGGCGCACCAACTGTCGATCATCAGCCTGCAGACCATGGGCCACCGAGAGGCCACCGATTCCGAGGAACTGCGGGGAGCGCTCGATCGAGTGGCCGAGGCCTCGGGTTCGGCCCTCAGCGAGTTGCAGTTGCTGCTCGAGGTGTTGCGGGACGACGACCCTCGCGACGCCAGCGCCGAGCGGCTCGCCGAGGTGCTTCCCCCCACGCGGGTCGCACACGACGTCGCCAGCACGCTGCGGGACCACGGTCATCACGTCGACGTCAGGGTCTCGGATGACGCGGATCGCCTGGAGGCTTCGCAGCAGGTGACGATCTCGAGGGTGCTGCAGGAGGCGGCTACGAACATCCTGCGCCACGCGCCCTCGGGCGCGGCGTGCCAGATTGCGGTCGAGGTCTTCCCTCGCCGCATCGTCGTCGACGTCCGCAGCCCCGTGCGGGACCCCGGGGCGAGCACACCACTCGAGGCACTGTCACTCGGCTACGGCTTGCGCGGCATCCGGGAGCGGGTCGATCTGGTCGGTGGTTCACTCAAAGTGGGGCCGCACGGCGACCAATGGGTGCTCCACATGACCCTCCCGCACCCTGCATTCCCTGACAGGGAAGCGATCTAGCTCGCACCATTAACTTTTGGCCATACTTCCCGGCGATGCTGTCAAATAGTTAAGTTCTAGGGATAACGTGATCTTCGGTGGACGTCGTTTGGCGGATTCGACGCGTCATGGAATGCATCCCGGTCAGGTGATTGCGCGGACGCACCCCGCAGTCATCGACGTCCGGTGGCGACAGGATCGGGATGACCGTGCCCTTGGGACGGCAATCGGGGGTCATCCCGGCTCCGTCGCGTGGTGTCGGTGCGATGGGGCGTGGGGGGCCCAGACACCACCCACCTGCTGGGCCGGGAACCGTCGGGGTTCTCGGCCCAGCGCACTTTCCGGGGCAGCGTGAGGGCACTGACAAGACGGCATCCCTTGACCCCGTCGGTTAGGTTCAAGAACAGGCTCCGCTCGGAGCCGGTTCCAAACAGCACAGCTTCCATGAATCCCGCGGCGCTTCTCACATCGAGCGTCCGGGCAAGGCACCCTCGCAAAAGTTCGAGGGCCCGTCTTTCGAGTCGGGAGCGAAGCATGACCGAGCATAATCGCGCCGTGGTCTTCCACGGCACCGGCACCATGAAGGTCGACACGCTCGACTTCCCCAAGCTGGAGATGCCCGACGGCCGCAAGGCCCCGCACGGCGTCATCCTCAAGATCGTCGCGACCAACATCTGCGGCAGCGACCTGCACATCTATCGAGGCTCCTTCCCCGTCCCGGACGGCATGGTGATGGGCCACGAGATGACCGGCCAGGTCGTCGAGGTCGGCAGCGATGTCGAGTTCCTCAAGGAGGGCGACATCGTCTCGGTGCCGTTCAACGTCGCGTGTGGACGCTGCCGCAACTGCCGTGCCGGGCGCACCGAGGTGTGCGAGACGACCAACCCGGAGAAGTCGTGTGCCGCCTATGGCTTCAACCTTGGCGATTTCCAGGGCGGACAGGCCGACTACCTCTTCGTGCCCTACGCCGACTTCCAGCTGCTGCGCTTCCCCGATCGCGACCAGGCCATGGACGAGATCCTCGACCTGGCCGTACTGTCCGACATTCTGCCCACGGCCTTCCACGGCCTCATGGAGGCCGGTGTCGGCCCCGGGTCGACGGTCTACCTCGCCGGCGCGGGCCCGGTGGGACGCTGCGGTGCGGCCGCTGCGCGCCTCTGGGTGCATCGTGCATCATCGTCGGTGACCACGACAAGAAGCGTCTCGAGCTGGTGCGCAAGGCTGGCTGCGAGACGATCGACCTGACCCAGGACGTGCCGCTGAACGACCAGATCGAGCAGATTCTCGGCGAGCCGATGGTCGACGCGGCGGTGGACTATGTCGGTTCAGAGGCTCACGGAATGGGCAAGGACTCGCAGACGATGGACCCGGCTGCAGCCATCAACCAGGTCATGGCTGCCACGCGTGCGGGCGGTGCGACGGGCATCATCGGCGTCTACGGGCCTGACCCGATCGCGAAGTCGAAGAAGGCCCAGCAGGGCACCTTCGAGCTCGACTTCGGCCAGGCGTGGATCAAGTCGCCGCACATCACCGGGGGCCAGGCGCCGATCATGCGCTACAACCGGCAGCTGATGATGGCGATCCTGTGGGATCGGATGCCCTACCTGCGCGACATGCTGAACCCGAAGGTGATCAGCCTCGACGAGGCACCGAAGGCCTATGCCGACTTCGACAAGGGTTCCGACCTGAAGTACGTGATCGACCCGCACGGCATGATCAAGAAGTGACGTGAAAGGGCGTGGCCCGCGGTTCACCCCGCCCGCCCGTGTCAAGGCCCGGGGCAGCACACGCCAAATGAAAGTCACACCCCATGGGTGGACAGCCCAAAGTGAGCGACCGCCCCGGACCACCTGAACCGAGCCTCGGCCAAGGCCCGATCTGAGGTCAATGGATCCAGTAGCAGAGAGCGCGCGTTGGGGCAGCCTGCCCTCCGCCTTGGGTCTGGTACCTGGTCCCCGGCGCCGGGTAACCGGCGCGGCCCGCTGCCGCTCGGCTGGGTCCATCTACACGTGCTGCGTGAACTGGCCCAGCATTGTGGGCAGGTGAAGATTCTGCGTGAGCAGATCTGGGCGTCCCGCACCTCCTCGTAACGCACTCTCTTGCCACTGGTCTCGGTGTCGAGTTACGCCAACAGAGGGTCGTCGAGGTGGCGCCGTGCTCCGCCGGGGCACGGGGGAATAGTTGACCCCTCCTCAAGGTTGAGTGAGATGGACTCAAGTTTGCTGGCGATCAACGATGGAACGAGGCAGACTGTGAGTGTCCGAACCTCTTAGATCCCCAACCCAGAAGGAAACATGGACACCGAGAAGCTCACCACGATGAGCCGGGACGCGGTCTCGGCGGCGCTTCGCAATGCGCTGGTCAACGGCAACCCCACTGCCGAACCCGTGCACCTCCTGCATGCCATCCTGATGGTCCCCGAGAACACGGTTGGCCCGNNGGCCATGATCAAGAAGCTGCCCTCCGCGCAGGGGGGGTCGGTCAGCCAGCCGCAGCTCTCGGGAGCCTTCGCGCGCGTCCTCGCCGACGCGGAGACCCGGGCCGACCAGCTCGGGGACAGCTATGTCTCCACCGAACACCTGATCATCGCGCTGGCCAACATCCCGTCCGAGGCGCAGGGAGTGCTCGGCAACAATGGCGTGACGCCCGAGAAGCTGACCAAGGCCTTCAACGATTCGCGCGGCGATCGTCGCGTGACCTCCCCGGAGGCCGAGGGCGGCGAGTCCGCGCTGGCCAAGTACTCCGTCGACCTGACCGAACGTGCCCGTGAGGGCAAGCTCGACCCGGTCATCGGCCGCGACGGCGAGATCCGCCGCGTCGTGC
>DGKN01000072.1:1470-1674 GCA_002387005.1 Propionibacteriaceae bacterium UBA4569 | reverse complement strand
GTCGTCGAGGGTCTCGCCCAGCGCGTCGTCGCCGGTGACGTCCCAGACTCCCTCAAGGGACGTCGTGTCGTCAGCCTCGACCTTGCGAGCATGGTCGCCGGTGCCAAGTACCGCGGCGAGTTCGAAGAACGCCTCAAGGCCGTCCTGAACGAGATCAAGGATGCCGAGGGCCAGATCATCACCTTCATCGACGAGCTGCACACC
>DGKN01000072.1:499-1324 GCA_002387005.1 Propionibacteriaceae bacterium UBA4569 | reverse complement strand
TCTACGTCGGCGAACCGTCCGTCGAGGACACCATCGCCATCCTGCGTGGCCTGCGCGAGCGCTACGAGGCGCATCACAAGGTGCGCATCACCGACGGTGCGCTGGTCGCCGCTGCGTCCCTGTCGAACCGCTACATCACCAACCGTCAGCTTCCTGACAAGGCCATCGACCTGATCGACGAGGCCGCCAGCCGGCTGCGGATGGAGATCGACTCGTCCCCAGAGGAGATCGACAAGCTGCGTCGCACCGTCGACCGGATGAAGATGGAGCAGTTCGCCATCGGCCAGGAGGACGATGTTGCCTCGAGGGCCCGGTTGGAGCGGCTGAACTCCGAGCTGGCCGACACCGAGGAGGAGCTGCGTGGCCTGATGAGCCGCTGGGAGGCCGAGAAGGCCGGCCTGAACCGGGTTGGTGACCTGAAGACCGAGATCGACGCCCTGCGCGTGGAGGCTGATCGCTACCTGCGTGACGGCGAATTGCAGAAGGCCGCCGAGATCACCTATGGACGCATCCCCCTGCTCGAGAGGGAGCTGGAGGAGGCCTCACTGGCCGAGCAGAGCACCACGCCCATGGTCAGCGAGGAGGTCGACGCGGCCGACATCGCCGAGGTCGTCAGCGCCTGGACGGGCATCCCCGTCGGCAAGATGCTGGCGGGCGAGGGCGAGAAGCTGCTCAAGATGGAGGAGCTGCTCGGCGAGCGGCTGATTGGGCAGAAGAATGCCGTCAAGGCCGTCTCGGACGCCGTCCGCCGTTCCCGCGCGGGCATCAGCGACCCGAACCGTCCGACCGGAAGCTTCCTCTTCCTCGGCCCGACCGGCGTCGGCA
>DGKN01000072.1:0-432 GCA_002387005.1 Propionibacteriaceae bacterium UBA4569 | reverse complement strand
TTCAACATCCTGCTGCAGGTGTTGGACGACGGTCGCCTGACCGACGGCCAGGGCCGGACGGTCGACTTCCGCAACACGATCCTGATCCTCACCTCGAACCTGGGCAGCCAGTTCCTGGCCGACCAGAGCCTCGACCCCGAGGCCAAGCGCGAGGCGGTGATGGGCGTGGTGCGCCAGGCCTTCCGTCCCGAGTTCCTGAACCGGCTCGACGACATCGTCCTGTTCGACCCGCTCACGCAGGAAGACCTGGTGCACATCGTCGACACCAACCTGGCGAAGCTCAACGCCCGCCTGGCTGATCGCCGGATCACGCTCGAGGTCACCCCGGCCGGTCGTCAGTGGCTGGCCGATAAGGGCTTCGACCCGGTCTACGGTGCGCGTCCGTTGCGTCGCCTGATCCAGACCACGATCGAGGACCAGCTCGCCCGTGCC
>DGKN01000203.1:17556-17723 GCA_002387005.1 Propionibacteriaceae bacterium UBA4569 | reverse complement strand
CTTGAGCGCCGACATGGGGACGAAGTGGATGTCCTTGGCGCCCAGCTCGATGCGCTGGGCGAAGGCCAGGTAGTCGTCCTTGATGCGTTCGAACACTGCCTGGTCGAAGCCCAGCAGGTCCATCTTGTTGATGGCGACCACGATGTGCTTGATGCCCAGCAGCGACC
>DGKN01000203.1:10594-17335 GCA_002387005.1 Propionibacteriaceae bacterium UBA4569 | reverse complement strand
TGGAGTCACGAGTGATGGCTTCCAGGTGATCCTCGTAGATCATCTTGGAGTCGTGCAGCAGGCGCCCGATCAGGGTGCTCTTGCCGTCGTCGACGTTGCCGCAGGTGAGGAAGCGCAGCAGCTCCTTGCGTTCGTGCTGCGCGAGGTAGGCCAGGATGTCCTGGCCGATCAGATCGGATTGGTGCGACATCTTAGAAATACCCCTGACGTTTCTTCTCTTCCATGGATCCGGCGCCATCGTGGTCGATGACCCGGCCCTGGCGTTCGGAGGTGCGGGTGAGCAGCATCTCCTGGATGATGTCCGTCAGCGTCGTCGCCTGGGACTCCACAGCGCCGGTCAGGGGGTAGCAGCCGAGGGTACGGAAGCGCACTTGGCGCTTGTGGATACGCGCCTTTTCCTCGGGCGAGAGGTGCTCGAGGATACGGTCGTCGTCGATCATGAGCAGGGTGCCGTTCTTCTCGATCACCTCGCGCTCGGCGGCGAAGTACAGCGGCACGATCGGGATGCCTTCGAGATAGATGTATTGCCAGATGTCCAGCTCGGTCCAGTTGGACAGCGGGAACACCCGCACGTGCTCACCGGGGCGGTGGCGGGCATTGAGCAGGTGCCATAGCTCGGGGCGCTGGTTGCGTGGGTCCCACTGGCCGAACTCGTCCCGCAGGCTGACGATGCGCTCCTTGGCGCGCGCCTTCTCCTCGTCCCGGCGCCCGCCGCCGAAGACCGCGTCGTACTTGCTGCGCTCGATTGCGTCCAGCAGCGGCAGGGTCTGCAGTGGGTTGCGGGTGCCGTCGGGGCGCTCCTCGAGGCGTCCGTCGTCGATCCAGTCCTGGACGGATGCGACGTCGAGCCGCAGGCCGAGGCGTTCCACCTCGGCGTCGCGGTAGTCGATCACCTCGGGGAAGTTGTGCCCGGTGTCGACGTGCAGGACGGGGAAGGGGATCGGCGCCGGCCAGAAGGCCTTGCGAGCCAGGTGGAGCATGACGACCGAGTCCTTGCCGCCGCTGAACAGCAGCACCGGGCGCCGGCTCTCGCCGACGGCCTCGCGGATCACGGCGATGCCCTCGGCCTCCAGCAGGTCGAGGGTGCTGGGCGCACCATCGGCCGTGGCGGCGGGCACGTCGGTCAGGACGGGGTTGGTCACAGTCACCTCATCAGTCGGGGTCGCGGTGTGGTTGGGGGTAGGTGTCACGGTGCTGACGCTCACAGGTGGATCCCGCACTCGGTCTTGGCGGAGCCCGCCCAACGCCCGGCGCGAATGTCTTCACCCGGGGCGACCGGACGGGTGCAGGGCTCGCACCCGATGCTGGGGTAGCCGTCGAAGACCAGCGGGTTGACCACGAGGTTGTTGGCCTCGGAATAGGTCATCAGGTCGTCGAAGGTCCAGTTGACCAGCGGGTTGATCTTGACCATCTGGTGGCGCTCGTCGAAGGTGACCACGGGCGTGTTGGCGCGGGTGGGGCCCTCCTCGCGGCGCACGCCGGTAACCCAGGCGTCGTAGCCGGTGAGCTGCTCGTCCAGCGGCTCCACCTTGCGCAGGCGGCAGCAGGTGGCGGGGTCGCGCTCGTAGAGCTTCTCCCCGTACTCGGCGTCCTGCTCGGAAACCGTCTGCTTGGGCAGCACGTCGACGACCGTGATCGGCAGCTGGTGGGCGACCGCGTCGCGCGTCCCGATGGTCTCGGCGAAGTGGTACCCGGTCTCCAGGAACAAGGTGTCCACGCCGGGCGCGTGCTTGCTGACGATGTGCGGCAGCACCGCGTCCTGCATGGAGCAGGCCACGGCCAGGCTGGCCCCGAAGTTCTCGGCGGCCCAGGCGGCGATCGCGTCGGCGTCCGCGTCACGGAGCAGCACTTCGCCCTGTTCGGCCAGCGCACGCAGTTCCTCGACCGACCGACGAGTGGGTGCCTGCTGCTCGTGCTCCACCGATGTGCTCACAGAAGTGCTCCTTCCTCAGCGCGGTGCGCCCACTGGGCGAAGGTCTCGGCGGTGCCGTCGTTCGGCGTCTCGCGATCCGCGAGGAACCGACGGACGACGCGTTCGACGTAGTCAGGCAGCTGGTCGGCGCTCACCTTGAGGCCGCGGACGGTGCGTCCAAGGCCCGCCTCGTCGCGCTCATCGGAGGCCAGTCCACCGCCCAGGTGCACCTGGAAACCGGGCACCTGTTCCCCGTCCACGGTGATCATCTGGCCCTTGAGGCCGATGTCCGCGGTCTGGATGCGGGCACACGAGTTGGGGCAGCCGTTGACGTGCAGGCTGATCGGGCGGTCCAGCTCGATGCCGGCCAGACGCTGCTCCAGCTCGGCGATCGCCTGCTCGGCATTCGCCTTGGTCTCCACGATCGCGAGCTTGCAGAACTCCAGCCCGGTGCAGGCCATCGTCGAACGCCGGAAGGGGGACGGGCGAACGCTCAGCCCGATGCCGTCCAGGGCCTCGATGAGTGGCTCGACCTCGGCCTCGGCGACGTCCAGGATGACGAGCTTCTGGTGCGGGGTCAGGCGCACGCGTCCCGAACCTGCGGCCTCCATCGCGTCGGCCAGCTGGATGATCCGGGTGCCGGTCAAGCGTCCGACTGTCGGGGCGGCACCGAGGTAGAAGTTGCCGTCCTTCTGCTGGTGGACGCCGACGTGGTCGCCTGGGGTGGTGGCGGGCAGCGGGGCGGGACCATCGGCCAGCTTGCGTCCGAGGTATTCGTCCTCGAGCACCTGGCGGAACTTGTCGGTGCCCCACTCGGCCAGCAGGAACTTCATCCGGGCCTTGTTGCGCAGGCGGCGGTAGCCGTAGTCACGGAAGATCTGGACGACCGCGTGCCACACCTCGGCTGCCTCCTCGGGGGCCACGAAGGCGCCGAGTCGCTCGGCCAGTCGCGGGGCGGTCGACAGAGCGCCGCCCACCCACAGGTCGTAGCCTGGGCCGAGCTCGGGGTGCACGACGCCGACCAGGGAGATGTCGTTGATCTCGTGGACGACGTCCAGGCTCGGGTGGCCGGTGATGGCGGTCTTGAACTTGCGGGGCAGGTTGGCGATCGACTCGTCTCCGATGAAGCGCCGCTGGATCTCCTCGATCGCGGGCGTGGGGTCGATGATCTCGTCCGCCGCGATCCCGGCGACCGGGCTGCCGAGGATCACGCGGGGGCAGTCGCCACAGGCCTCGGTGGTCATCAGGCCCACCGACTCCAGCCGACGCCAGATCTCGGGGACGCTCTCGACCTCGACCCAGTGCAGCTGGATGTTCTGACGGTCGGAGATGTCGGCGGTGTCGCGCCCGAAGTCGCGGGAGATCTCGCCGATGGTGCGCAGCTGCTGGGTGGTCAGGGCACCGCCGTCGATGCGCACGCGCATCATGAAGTAGCGGTCCTCGAGTTCCTCGGTGCTCAGCTGTGCGGTCCGTCCACCGTCGATCCCGGGACGACGCTGGGTGTAGAGGCCCATCCAGCGGAAGCGTCCGTGCAGGTCGTCGGGGTCGATCGAGTCGAAGCCCTGCTTGGCGTAGGTCTCGATGATGCGGTCACGCACCGACAGGATCGGGCTCTCGGCCTTGAAGACCTCGTTCGCATTGAGCGGTGCGGTGCCGTCGACGAGCCACTGGCCGTTGCTCTGTCCGGCGCGCGGCGGACGGACCTGCGCGCGGGAACCCTGTTCCGGAGTACTGGTCGTGGTCATGCGGAAACCTTTCTGAGGTCGTTGGCCCGGGAGAGGCCGACGCTGGCGAGAACCTGGTCGGGCAGGAGGGTATCGGTATCAGTATCGCTCGACTCGGCGTCCGGGGTCTTGCCGGGCGCAGGCCACTGGAGGGCGATCGTCAGCGCCAGCGCTGTGAAGGCTCCCGCGATGACCAACAGCGCCGGGGCGTGCAGCAGGGCGAGGGCGGACGCGCTGAGTACGGCACTGACGACCGGACGGGTCACCCGTGGCGATGCAGACGACGACCAGCGCGCACCGATGATGACTGCCGGGACTGCGCCCACGATCAAGGAGGCGGTCAGCGGCAACTGCACCTCCCCGAACAGGGCGTGGCCGAGAGCCGCGGAGGCGACCAGCGGGATCGCCTGCACCAGGTCGGTGCCGACCAGCGCGCGCGGGCTGATCCGAGGGTAGAGCGTGAGCAGCATGGCGATGATCAGCGTTCCGGCGCCCACGGACGAGAGTCCGACGGCCAGGCCGCCGATCGCGCCGACGGCCAGTGTGGCGAGCGGACGGACGACCACCGGGGCACCGTCGTCCCCGCGTGGGGCACGGCGGTCTGACCACAGCCGTGCGATGGTGGCCGCCACAACGGCCAGCAGAGCGACCGCGATCAGCAGTTTGATGGCACCCTGCACCTGGCCGGCGTGGGAACCGCGTCCGAGCAGGCCGATGATCACGGAGCCGATGAAGGCGGCCGGGATCGAACCGGTGACCAACCAGCGCAGCAGACCCTTGTCGACGGTGCCGCGCGCGAGGTGCACCGCGCCGCCGAAGGGCTTCATGACGAGGCTGACGACCAGGTCGCTGGAGACCGCGGCCAGCGGCGGGACGCCGAAGACGAGCACCAGCAGCGGCGTGAGCAGGGCGCCACCGCCCATGCCGGTGAGGCCGACGAGCAGCCCGACGACCAGGCCAGCGATGACCAGGTTGGGGTCGAGGTTGAGCAGCAGGGGGGTGGAGAGGATGAGCGTGGAGGGCATGTGACCGTCCTGACTGTGTGCTGCGGTGTCCNNCCAGCGGGCCGGTCCGGCCGGGGGCCGACGCCGTGAAGGGCGTCGTGGGCGACGAGGTGTCGAGGGGGTGGTGCCGGGTTCCTTCGGGGTGGTCACGAAGGGGCCGCTTCAGCCGCGGACGACGCGACTGGCGGGCATCAACACTCGCAGAGCTCGAGGCGCAGCAGGTCGACGTGGACGCGACGAACCAGCATCAGGGCCGCATGCGGGGCCGGGAGCTGACGGAAGCACATGGCACAACTTTCGGCCATGTTCGGTGGATATGTCCAATCGTCCTGAAATGTGGACGCGGGCTGTGGACTCTTGTGGGCAAGGAAAAGCAGCCCGTACCCAGGTTGGGGTACGGGCTGCCGTCCGGCCTTCGGGCATTGGAGCCCGGGTCAGACCGCCAGCCAAGCGGTCGCATCACCGGGCAGGCGTCCGTCCACGAGTTCCTCGGTGGCGACCAACAGGTCACCGGCGGGCAGCGCCACCGGGAGGTCCGAGAGGTTGACGACGCAGCGGAACCCGGGCTCGCGGGTGAAGTCCAACACGTCCGCGGATGAGTCATTCCAGGTGAGCTGTCCGTCGCCGAGGGCCTCCCGGTCGCGGCGGACGCGCAGCAGCGCCCGGAACAGATTGAGCGTCGAGGCCGGATCCGCGTCCTGAGCCTCGACGGTGAGGTCAGCCCAGTGTGCTGGCATCGGCAGCCACGGCTGGGCGTCCACGCCAAAGCCGAAGGGGGAGACCTCGCCGCTCCACGGGATCGGCACCCGGCAGCCGTCGCGACCCCGGTCGGTATGGCCGGACCGCAGCCAGGTCGGGTCCTGGAGGGCCTCCTCGGGCAGGTCCTCCACCTCTTCCAGGCCGAGCTCCTGGCCCTGGTAGACATAGGCACCGCCGGGCAGGGCCAGCATCAGAGCGGCGGCGGCGCGGGCACGTCGACGTCCGAGCTCGATGTCGAGCAGCGGGTTCTCCTTCAGCTTGTCCTGCCAGTGCCCGTCCTCGTCGGTGACCTCCGTGGTGAAGGGACGGCCGGTCACCGCGCGGCCATAGCGCGACGGTGCACGCATCACGTCGTGGTTCTCGAGCACCCACGTGGTGGGGGCGCCGACCTCGTCGTGGCCCTCGATCGATGCGTCGATGACGGTCCTCATCGAGCTGGCGGTCCACTCGCACTGCAGGAACTCGAAGTTGAAGCTGGTGTGAAGACGGTCGGGCTCGACATAGCGGACGAGGTGGTGCAGCGGCTGGTAGGCCTCGGAGACGAAGACGCGCTCGCCCTGTTCGGAGTCGGCGTAGGAGCGGGCGATCTCGCGCCACCGGCGCTGGACGAGCTCCAGTTCCGGCTGGTTCCACATCGGTGCGCCGTCGACCTTCTCCCAGCTGCCGATGCCGGTGGCGGGGTCGATCGGGGTGTCTGCCCACTCGCGGGCCTTGAACATGGAGTCGCCGACGTCGATCCGGAAGCCGTCCACGCCACGGTCGAACCAGAAGCGCAGGATGCGGTCGAACTCCTCGAGTACGGCGGGGTTCTCCCAGTTCCAGTCGGGCTGTTCGGGGGCGAACATGTGCAGGTACCACTGCCCGGGGGTGCCGTCGGGGTTGGTGGTGCGCTCCCACATCGAGCCGCCGAACAGGGCGCCCCAGTTGGTGGGTGGGGTGTCACCGCCTGCGCCGAGGCCGTCACGGAAATGGAACATCTCGCGTTCGGGGCTACCGGGGGCGGCGGCCAGCGCCTTCTGGAACAGCGGGTGGTCGATGGAGCAGTGGTTGGGGACAAGGTCGATCAGGATGCGCAGGCCCAACGCGTGGGCCTTGGCGATCAGCTCGTCCGCGTCGGCCAAGGTTCCGAAATCGGGGTTGATGTCGCAGTAGTCCGCGACATCGTAACCGCCGTCCCACAAGGGGGAGGGGTACCACGGGGAGACCCAGACGGCGTCGATGCCGAGGCTGACCAGGTGGGGCAGCTTCTCGATGATGCCGCGGACATCGCCCGTGCCGTCGTTGTTCGCGTCGGCGAAGGAGCGGGGGTAGATCTGGTAGGTGACGGCGCTGCGCCACCACT
>DGKN01000203.1:0-10579 GCA_002387005.1 Propionibacteriaceae bacterium UBA4569 | reverse complement strand
GTCGGTGGCCTCCAGGGCTTCGACATTCCCGTCGTCCGCGCGGGCGACGACGCGCAGGCTGTCGGCGACTCGGTCGGCGACCTGGTGGTGGAAGGAGTTCACCAGCACCCGGGTCGGCAAGGCACTGTCGTGCCGTGGGGCCCAGGCCTGCGCGAGGAAGGAACCAGCTTCGATGGTGATCTCGTGCGCGCCGAGCGAGGGGTTGCCGCCCATCATGTGTCGCTGGGTGCTGCCCGAATGCGAGATGTCCTGGTGCAGTGTCCCGCCGCGGAAGACGTTCACCACCTGCAGCCCACGGCAGATCCCGAACGTCGGCAGTTGGCGTTCGGACGCGAGCTCCAGGGCCCGGAACTCGAAGGTGTCGCGCATCGGGTTGGGCAGGCCGCACTCGAGGCGGGGCTGCTGTCCATAGCGCAACGGGTCCACATCCGATCCGCCCGCGAGCACCAACCCGTCCAGCAGGTCGAGTTGCTGGGGGAGTGCCGACAGGTCGGGCGACGGCGGGATCAACAGTGGCACGGCTCCGGCCGCCAGCAGTGAGCGGTGGTAGTCCTCGTTGATCGTCACCCGCGGATACCCGGGGAACAGGTAGTTGGGGTCGTTCTCGAGGTTGGTGATGATGCCGATCAGTGGACGTTGCGCCATTTGTCGAGCCTACGTCAAACGCACCGGTGCCCTTGGCGGCCCGGATACGCTTCGCCCCATGGCCGAGAACTGGTGGAACCCGCTCGCGTGGGATGCCCCCTTCCCGGTGGTGGTGGCCGCGCTGTTCGTGGTCGTCGTGTCCCGCGCCGGTGCCACCTACGCCGTGGGACGCTTCGCAGCGACCGGGAGCCGCCGCACCAGGGCCGGGGACGTGATGACCCGCCCCGGCTTTGCGAGCGCCGTGGAGCGCATCAACCGGTTGGGTGCGCCCGTCGTGACGCTGTCATTCCTCACCGTGGGTGTGCAGACGGTGGTCAACTTCTCCGCCGGATTCCTGCAGATGCCCCTGCGGCGCTACCTGCCGGCCCTGCTTGCGGGCTGTCTGGTGTGGGCGCTGGTCTACGCGTCCGTGGGCTTCGTCGGCTTCAGTGCGCTCGCACTGGCCTGGCGACAGCATCCGGCCATCGCCATCGCCTTGGTGCTGCTGGTAGTCACTGCACTGCTGGTGGCGCTGCGACGCAGGCCGCCCCAGCGCGCATGACGTGGCCATCGACAACAGACAGTGGGTGACTGTGCTGCTGGGAATCGCAGCAAAGTCACCCACTGGAGGCCGTGATGATCAGTGGCCGAAGCCGTCGCCCGTCACCTCGGATCGATCACCCGACCACAGGGTGTGGAAGACGCCCTCGCGGTCGGTGCGCGCATAGGTGTGCGCTCCGAAGAAGTCCCGCAGTCCCTGGGTCAGGGCGGCGTTCAAGCGCGGGGCACGCGTCTGGTCGTAGTAGGCCAGGGCTGCGCTGAAACCGGGGACGGGGACCCCAGCGGTGACGGCGGTGGAGATGACCCGACGCCACGCGTCCTGCGAGTTGCCCAGGCCCTCGACGATCGAGGGGGCCTCCAGGAGTGTCACCAGGTTGTTCGCCGCGTACTCGTTGCTGATGCGGTCGAGCAGCTTGGCGCGGATGATGCAGCCCGCGCGCCAGATCTTGGCGACCGCGGCCACGTCGATGTCCCAGCCGTAGGTCTTGGCGGCAATGCGGATCTCGTCCAGGCCCTGGGCATAGGCGACCACCTTGGACGCCCACAGTGCCTGGCGGATCGCGTCGATGAAGGCCTCGCGGTCATCCACCTCGAGGCGCTGGTCGGGCCCGGGCAGTGCGGCCTGCGCGTGGGCGCGCAGTTCGGGGGACGACGAAATGGCGCGCGCGAAGACGGCCTCGCTGATGGCATTCACCGGGACCGCCAGCTTCAGCGCCGACTGGACGGTCCAGGTGCCGGTGCCCTTCATCCCGGCGGCGTCGACGATCACGTCGACCAGCGGCTGGCCGGTGGTGGCGTCGGTCTGGCGCAGCACCTCCGAGGTGATCTCGATCAGGTAGGAGTCCAGGTCGCCGGTGTTCCACTGGGCGAAGACGTCGGCCATCTCGTCGTTCGAGAGGCCGAGGCCCTTGAGCAGTGTGTAGGCCTCGCCGATGAACTGCATGTCGGCGTACTCGATGCCGTTGTGCACCATCTTCACGAAGTGGCCGGCGCCGTCGGTGCCGATGTAGGTGCAGCAGGGCTCCCCGTCGTACTGCGCGGCGATGGTCTCCAGGATGGGTCCGAGGGCCTCGTAGGCCTCCTTCGTGCCGCCCGGCATCATGGACGGACCCTCGAGCGCGCCGACCTCGCCACCGGAGATGCCGCAACCCACGAAGTGGATCCCGGCTGCCGAGACGATCTTCTCGCGGGCGATGGTGTCCTCGAAGTAGGTGTTCCCGCCGTCGACGATGATGTCGCCCTCGTCCAGCAGCCCGGTCAGTTCCTTGATCACCGCGTCGGTGCCGGCACCGGCGGCGACCATGATCACCACGCGACGGGGACGCTCGAGGGAGGCGACGAAGTCCTCCAGGCGCTCGGACGCGATGAACTTGCCCTCGCTGCCGTGCGCAGCGACCATCTCCTGGGTGCGGGAGTAGGTGCGGTTGAACACGGCCACGGTGTAGCCCTTGTGGGCCATGTTGCGGGCCAGCGAACTGCCCATCACGGCCATGCCGATCACGCCGACGTCGGCCAGGTTCTGGGGTGTGGTTGCCTCGGTCACGGGTGCTGCCTTTCGTTGGGTGAGAACATCCTTGCTCATGATTCTTGGGTTCGGGAGACGTTCACGACCGGGGCTCGGAGACCATCTCGTCCACGGCGTCCACGGCCTCTGTGACGATGGCGCGCATCCGGGCGCGGGCTGCAGCGGCGTCGCCGACGGCGATCGCCTCGGCCACCCGGCGGTGCAGCCGGATCGCCTCCTCGTTGGGTCGTTCCGGCATCAGGTGGTGGTGGGTGCGGGCGTCCAGTACTCGTTCGACCAGGTAGGCGAGCGAGGCCAGCATGGGGTTGCCGGAGGCCTGGAGCAGCGTGCGGTGGAAGACGATGTCATGGGCCAGGTAGGCCTCGAGGTCGGGGATGGCGCCGGTGTGCTGCATGCCCAGCGCCGCCTCGTCGATCACCTGGCGCTGCTCGGCGGTCGCGTTGGCTGCGGCCAGGCCAGCGGCCAGGGGCTCGATGCTGCTGCGCACCTGGCTGATCTCGTGCAGCACGTCCAACCGTTGGGGACTGTCCAGGCGCCAGCGGACGACATTCTCCGAGAGGTGGTCCCATCGCTCGGCGCCCAGCACCTCGATGCCCACATGGCGGCGGGGGAGCACGAGCCCTTGCGCCTCCAGCACCNNCAGCACCTTGACCGCGTCCCGCGCGACCGTGCGGGACACGCCGGTGCGCTCGATCAGGTCATCCAGCAGGAGCACGGAGCCCGCGGGGATGGTGCCCGCGACGATGTCTCGTCCGATCTCGTCCAGAACCTTCAAGGTCAGCGCCGATGCCATGTCACGATCGTATAAAAAATCACATCACTTGAACATAGAGGGTTGCTAAAAAGTATTTAGAGGCCCATGCTCGTCGTATCGGACATCGAGGTCCCCGTTACTTCAAGGAGGAAGAANNCGGCTGTGGCAAGTCCACCCTCGGCGAGGCCCTGGCCAGCGAACTGGTCGCTGTGTTCCGCGACGGCGACGCCTTCCATCCGCCGGCCAATGTCGCCAAGATGCACGCCGGCCAGCCCCTGGACGACGACGACCGCCGTCCCTGGCTGGCCAACATCGGCGCGTGGCTCGCCGAGCAGTCCGGCCAGGGAGCCGTCGTGGCCTGCTCGGCTCTGAAGCGCGACTACCGCGACCAGCTGCGCAGCGCGGCTCCGAGCACCTTCTTCGTCCACCTGGCCGGACCCCGCGACGAGGCAGCGCGCCGCGTCGCCGAGCGCCCCGACCACTTCATGCCGGCCAGCTTGGTCGACTCCCAGTACGCCACGCTCGAGCCCCTCGACGCGGACGAGGCGGGCGCCACCCTGGACTTCACCCAGAGCGTCGACGCTCTCGTCGAGCAGGCCCTGTCCGCCCTCGCCTGACCCATCCACCAACACCACCCAAGTAGCGACACCGGAGTCCCACATGATTCTTCTCGGGACCGCGGCCACCCAACTGGTTGCCGCCGCCCTGGTCGGCATCACCGTCCTCGTGCTGCTCATCACCAAGTTCAAGTTGCATCCCTTCCTGAGCCTGATCATCGGCTCGATGCTCGTCGGCGGCATCGCCGGCCTCCCGCTGAAGGTCATCACCACCAGCTTCACCACCGGCGTCGGGTCGACCGTCGCTGGCGTCGGCGTGCTGATTGCACTCGGTGCCATCATCGGGCGGCTGCTGGCCGACTCCAGTGGCGCCGACCAGTTGGTCGACACGATCGTCAACAAGGCCACCCCGGCGCAGATCCCGTGGGCGATGGCGCTGGTCGGCGCGCTGATCGGCCTGCCGATGTTCTTCGAGATCGGCCTCGTGCTGCTGATCCCCGTGATCATCCTCGTCACCCGTCGCAGCGACCAGCCGCTGATGCGCGTCGGTATCCCAGCCCTGGCGGGCCTCTCGGCGATGCACGCGCTGGTGCCCCCGCACCCCGGACCGTTGGCCGCCGTCGGCCTGCTGAAGGCCGAACTCGGCGTCACCCTCGCCCTCGGCGTCCTGATCGCCATCCCGACCATCGCGGTCGCCGGCCCGATCTTCTCGAAGTTCGCGGCCCGCTGGGTGCCGGTCGGCGCTCCCGAGCTGTTCGTCAGCGCCAACGGTGACGAGTCTGGTCACTCCGGCATCGCCCCGCGCCAGCCCAGCTTCGGCATCACCCTGACCACCGTCCTGCTGCCGGTGGTGCNNTGGTGCTGATGATGGGCAAGGCGTTGGTCGACATCTTCCTGACCGCTGGCACCCCGACGCGTGACGTGCTCGACTTCATCGGTGAGCCGCTGGTCGCGCTGTTGATCACCACACTGGTCGCCATCTTCACCCTGGGCACCGGCTCGGGCATGACCCGCCAGCAGATCAGTGACACGGTCGGCAACTCGCTGCCTCCCATCGCAGGCATCCTGCTGATCGTCGGCGCCGGCGGTGGCTTCAAGCAGGTGCTCGTGGACACCGGCATCGGCACCATGCTCGCCGACTGGATCTCCGGCAGCCCGGTGTCTCCGCTGTTGATGGCCTGGCTCGTCGCGGTGATGATCCGACTTGCCACTGGCTCGGCCACCGTCGCCACCATCACCGCGGCAGGCATCCTCGCACCGGTGGCGGCCGCCATGGATCCCACCCACGCCGCCCTGCTGGTGCTCGCCATCGGCGCTGGCTCGGTCTTCTTCTCCCACGTCAACGACGCTGGCTTCTGGCTGGTGAAGGAGTACTTCGGCGTCAGTGTCGCCGAGAACATCAAGACGTGGTCGCTGATGGAGACGGTGCTGTCGGTCACGGCCCTGGTCGGCGTGCTACTGGTGTCGCTGGTCGTCTGACCCATCCGTGGACGCGAGGTCGGCCCGGCTCCCCAGGATGGGGGAGTCGGGCCGATTCGTTCCTTCTCGGTCGTCAGCACCAGGCGGCTCCTGCTCAGGCACCGTCGGGGTTCTGTGCCCACAGGTCGGGGCCGAAAACCTCGTAGGAGATGTTCTCCGGGTGCACGCCCTTGGCCAGCAGTGCCTTGCGGGCAGCCTGCATGAACGGCAGCGGACCGCACATGAACACCTGCGCGCCCTCGGGCACCTCGGCGTCGGCGAGGTCCATGAGGCCGGCCTTGGCCGGCTGCAGGGTCTGCGCGGACTCGGCGCCCTCCTCGAACCAGAACTGCCCCACCACGTCGTCCATCTGCTCGGCCTGCCCACGCATCGACTGGTACAGGGCCGTGCTGCCGTGGCTCTTGTCGGCGTGGAAGACGCGCACCTGCCGCTTGGGCTGGCGCTGTGAGAGGTCCTCGAGGATCGCGGCCATCGGGGTGATGCCGATACCGGCCGAGACCAGCACCAGGGGAGCGTCCGTGTCGTCGAGGACAACGTCACCCGAGGGCAGCGAGACGTTCAGGTGGACGCCCGGCTTCGCGTTCTCCTGCAGCCAGCTGGAGACCATGCCGTCCGGGTGCTCGCCGCCGTGGACCTTCTTGACGGTGATGCGGAAGGCCTCGGCACCGGGCACGCCGGAGATCGTGTACTGGCGCGGCTGGGTCTGGCCATTGGGCAGCTCGACGTTCAGGGCGACGTACTGGCCGGTGCGGTGCGCGGGGAGCTCACCCTCAGCCGGCTTGAGGACGAGCGAGAAGGCATCCTCGGTCTCGTCGGTGCGGTCGGCGACCTCGTAGTCGCGGTAGGCGTGCTCGGGATCGATGCCACCCAGCGCGTACAGCTTGGCCTCCTCGGCGATCAGCTGGACAGCGAACAGCCAGTAGACCTCGTCCCAGGCGGACGCGCCCTCGGGAGTGACGGCGTCGCCGAGCACGTCCGCGACCGCCCACAGGAGGTGGTGGCCGACGATCGTGTACTGCGGCCCGGTGATGCCCAGCGAGACGTGCTTGTGCGCGATCCGCTGCATCACGGGCGTGAAGTCAGGCGCATTGGGGTCGATCAGCTGGACGGCGTAGGCGACGACGCTGGCCGCCAGCGCCTTGGGCTGCTCGCCCACGGCCTGGTTGGCGACGTTGAAGACGTTCAGCAGTTCGGGGTGCGCCTCGAACATGTGGGGGTAGAAGCGCTTGGTGATCTCTTCCGCGTGCTCGGCGACGACACCTGCGGTCGCCGCGACGACCGCCTTCGACTCCGGTGAGAGCTGCGCTGGCATGGATCCTCCTGGGGGTGTTGGCAGATGGGCAAGGCTGCCCCTGCACTCCAGGGGCGGCCTCCGACAGCGTCGAGGGATCGCGCGTCGGCCAACCCGCCCGTAGGGGTGGGAAGGGTTCTCTATGGGTGGATAAGTCGACACCCGGGAGCGATTGCCCCCTAGCGTCAGGGAACGAACAACCGCGCGATTCCATTCTCCTGAAAGGAACCACCATGCGCAAGGCCATTGCCCCCGCCGCCCTCGGTGCCGCCCTCGTCTTCGGCGCCCCCGCCGTTGCCAACGCCGAGACCGCGACCCCGGCCCCGACCGCCTCGACCACCGAGCAGGTCACCGAGACCGAGCGCGTCACCACCACCGAGAAGGACCGCACCGGTCTGTGGGGTCTGCTGGGCCTCGCCGGTCTCGCCGGACTCGCCGGGCTGCGCAAGCGCCCCGAGCAGCACGCCGTCGTCCGTCACGAGCCGACGCGCAGCACCGCGACCACGCAGCCGACCCACCGCGTCGACCACACCAACACGACGACTGGTACCGGCACGACCGCGACCGGCAACACCGCTCGCTCCGATTTCGGTTCGGACAGCCTGACCGACCGCAAGCTCGGCGACGACCTGGGCCGCGATGTCCGTCGCGACATTTGAGTCACCCCCTCGACAAGCTCAGGGAACGTAAACCGGCTCGGGGAATGTGTGGGGACGGGTCAACGCTGGTGCGTGACCCGTCCCTTCCACATCGTCAGGACGACCGGGGCGGGCAGTTCGCGTCCGTGGTAGGGGTTGTTGCGGCTGCGGGAGGCCGACGAATCCTTGCTGACCACCGCACGCGCTGATGGGTCCACCAGCACCAGGTTGGCGACCGAGCCGGGCACCAACGCCTGTCCCTGTCTTTCGACCTGCCCGATCCGGGCGGGTGTCGACGACATCCGCTCCACCAGCGTCGGCCAGTCCATCCGTCCGGCCTCGACCATCGTCTCCAGCACGACCGCCAGGGCCTGTTCCAGCCCCAGCATCCCGGGACGCGCGTCGACGAAGGCATGGTCCTTGTCCTGCGCCGCGTGCGGGGCGTGGTCGGTGCCGACCACGTCGATCGTCCCGTCGGCCAAAGCCTCGCGGACCGCCTCGATGTGCTCGTCGGTTCGCAGCGGGGGATTGACCTTGTACGTCGTGTCGTAGCCCTCCAGCTCACGCGTCCCCAGCAGCAGGTGGTGCGGCGTGACCTCGGCGGTCACGTTGATGCCGCGCTTCTTGGCCCAACGGACGACGTCCACGCCCTCGGCGGTGGAGACGTGGCAGACGTGCAGCCGCGAGCGGGTCAGCTCGGCCAGCTGGACGTCACGGGCGATGATGACGCTCTCGGCCTGCGCCGGCCACCCACCCAGACCCAGCCGTCCCGAGTACTCCGACTCGTGGCAGCAGGCGCCGGGACCCGCCAGCTGGGAGTCCTGCGAGTGCTGGGCGATCACGCCGCCGAAGGGGCGAACCCAGTCCAGCGCGCGGCGCATCAGCAAGGAGTCCATCACGCACTTGCCGTCGTCGCTGAAGATCCGCACCTTCGCTCGGGACTTGGCCATCAGACCCATCTCGGCGAGTTCCTTGCCGTCGAGGTTCTTGGTGATGGCGCCGACCGGGATCACCTGGCAGTGCCCGTCGCGCTCACCCAGCAGTTGGATGTACTCGGCCTTCTCGGCGTCGTCGGTGACCGGCTCGGTGTTGGCCATGGCGTGGACGGCCGTGAACCCGCCCCGGGCGGCGGCCAGGGTTCCGGAGGCGACCGTCTCGGTGTCTTCGCGGCCGGGTTCGCGCAGGTGGGTGTGCAGGTCGACCAGCCCGGGCAGCGCCAGCAACCCGTCCGCGTCGATGCGCCGGGCGCCCGTGGGGGCATCGTCGACGAGCACTCCGTCCGCGACGTGGAGGTCGGTGGTGGTGCCATCGACCAATCGGGCACCAGCGATCACGAAGGCGTTGTTGGAGGGCGATCCTGGGGTGTTGGTCATGGTCACTCCTGTCCGCCGAGGAGGTGGTAGAGGACGCTCATCCGCACGGCGACACCGGACGAGACCTGCTTCAGGACGAGTGACTGGGCCGCGTCGGCGGCCTCGGACGAGATCTCCAGGCCACGATTCATCGGGCCGGGGTGCATGATGCCCAGGTGGTCCCCGTGGGCGCGCAAGCGATCCTGGGTGAGGCCCCAACCGTCCACGTACTCCCGCTCGGAGGGGAAGAATCCGGAGCTCATCCGTTCCCGCTGCACCCGCAGCATCATGGCGACGTCCGCGCGGGCCAGCCCCTCGTCGAATGACTGGACGATCTGGCACGGCCAGGTCGCGGCGCCGGTTGGCATCAGCGTCGGGGGAGCGCACAGCAAGACCTGCGCACCCAGGGTGTCGAGCAGCCAGACATTCGAGCGGACGACGCGGCTGTGCAGCAGGTCACCGGTGATCAACACCGTGCGTCCGGCCAGGTCACCACCATCGAGTTCACGGAAGTGGCGACGCATCGTGTGCGCGTCCAGCAGCGCCTGGGTTGGGTGCTCGTGCGCGCCGTCGCCGGCGTTGACCACCGACGCGCGCACCCAGTTCGCCACCTGCTGTACCGAACCCGATCCGGAATGGCGCACCACGAAGCAGTCGACGCCCATCGAGTCGAGGGTGAGCACGGTGTCCTTCATGGACTCGCCCTTGCTGACCGAGGAGCCCTTGGCCGAGACATTGATGGTGTCGGCGCTCATCCACTTGCCGGCGATCTCGAAGCTCGTCCGGGTGCGGGTGGAGTCCTCGAAGAAGAGGTTGATGATGGTGCGGCCGCGCAGCGCCGGGATCTTCTTGACCTGCCGGTTCTGCACGTCGTGCATCTCCTCCGCCAGGTCGAGGATGCTGGTGGCCTCGTCCCGGGAGAGGTCCACGGCTGCGAGCAGGTGCTTCATCGGACATTCCCCTCGATCGTGACCTCGTCGCGTCCGTCGACCTCGTTGAAGTGCACGCGGACGTTCTCGTCGCGTCGGGTGGCGACCGTCTGCCCGACGTGGTCGGCGCGGACGGGCAGTTCCCGCTGGCCGCGGTCGACCAGCACCACCAGCCGGACGACATTCGGGCGTCCGAGGTCCTTGAGCGCGTCCAGCGCGGACAGGACGGTGCGTCCGCTGGCCAGCACGTCGTCGACCAGCACGACCTGTCGTCCGTCGATGCTGAAGGCGATCTCGGTGCGGCCGACCGTGCGGGTGGGATTGCGGCGCAGGTCGTCGCGGTACATGGTCGTGTCCAGCACGCCGACTGGCACCGACACTGCCTCGACCTGCTCGATCACTGCCGCAAGACGGCGGGCCAACGGCACGCCGCGGGTCTGGATGCCGAGGAGCACGAGGCCCTCGGTGCCGTGGGCCCCCTCAAGAATTTCGTGGGCCAAACGGGTGGTCGCGCGGGCGATCTNNTCTCGTCGGCGTCGAGGATGACGCGATTTCCGCCCTGGGGCGTGGGCTCTGGTGTGGTCACCGGCACTCCTTGTCGCGGGCGGCGCCGTCCAGGCCGTCGCCTGACGCTTCGCCTGCCCTCGAACCCGAAATCTAGCAACCGGCGGACGTGCGTGGGCGCCCGCGTCCGCGGGGGTGAATGGAGGAGAACTCGTGGTCGAATCCACTAGTCTGTGACCATGACCTACGGCGTTCTGACCCTCCTCGAGACGACCACCTTCCCCGGCTGGCCCTCGGTGGACCCGTTGACGAACTTCGAGCTGTTCATGCTGTGCATCGGCGCACCGCTGCTCGTGGGCCTCGTG
>DGKN01000042.1 GCA_002387005.1 Propionibacteriaceae bacterium UBA4569 | reverse complement strand
CGCCTCGGTGATCGCCTGCGCGCTCCTGTACTTCTGCTCGGGGGCCTCGCTGGCCGTGACTGCGGTGGTGTCGCCCAGCACCTGTCCGGAGGGCAGCACCAAGAAGGCCGGGGAGGTGTTGGGGCGAAGCCCGAGGTCCCAGGCCTTGCTCTGCAGGGTCGTCGGGGACCGCAGGGACTGCACCTGGCTGGTCAGGGCTGCCTGCTGGTAGCCCTTCTGCTCGGCGGCGGCCTGCAGCGCGTTGAGGGTTCGGGCGCGCTGCTGGATGGAGACGTTGAGNNACGCAATGGTCGACAACCGCGCCGGACGGCGTTCCAGCGCACGCAGCGTCGGACGGGCCGGGCCGGACGCTCGTTCGGAGCGCTCGACGGGAGCAACAACTGCGCTCATGCGGTGGCCCTCCTCACTCGCTCAGCGACCCGCAGGCGCGCCGATGCTGCCCGCGGGTTGGTCAGGACCTCGTCGGCCCCCGGCTTCTCTGCGCCTCTGGTCAACAACATCAGTTCGGCACGCATCCCTTCGGGAACGACAGGCAGGTTTCGGGGTGCCTTGTCGGTGGCACCCTCCCGAAAAAGGTTCTTGACCATCCGGTCCTCCAGCGAGTGGTAGGCGAGGACCGCCATCCGGCCACCCACTGCCAGTGCGTCCATGGCCGCGGGTAGCACGCCCTCGAGTGCCTCCAGTTCCGCGTTGACCTCGATCCGCAGCGCCTGGAAGGTGCGCTTGGCAGGGTGTCCCCCGGTCTTGCGCGTGGCCATCGGGATGCCGCTGGCGACGACGTCGACCAGGCGGGCAGAGGTGGTGAAGGGCTCGATTTCGCGGGCCTCGACGATGCGTGCGGCGACCCGGTCGGCAAAACGCTCCTCGCCGTAGATGCGCAGGATGCGGGCCAGCAGGCGGCGGTCGTAGGTGTTGACGATGGTCGCGGCGGTGAGCTCCTGCTTGCCGTCCATCCGCATGTCCAGCGGGGCGTCGACGGAGTAGGCGAAGCCACGCTCGCGCTGGTCGATCTGCAGACTGGAAAGGCCCAGGTCCAGCAGCACCGAGTTGACCTCGGCGATGCCCAGTTCGGCCAGCACCTCGGGAAGCTCGTCGTAGACGGCCTCGACGAAGGTGACACGATCGCCGAAGCGGGCCAGCCGGCGTGACGCGATGTCGAGGGCGGCGGGGTCACGGTCGATGGCGATCACCTGGGCCTGCGGGCAGGCCTCCAGAACGGCCTCGACATGCCCGCCCATGCCGGTGGTGCCATCGACGTGGACGGAGCCGGGGGCGGCGAGGGCGGGGGCCAGGAGTTCGATGATCCGGTCGCGCATCACGGGGACGTGGATGCGGGTCAGGTCGGGGGACGTGGAAGCGGCTGCCTCGGAATCGGGCGCGTCGGACGTGGGGACGTCAGTCAGCACATCGTCCATCTCGACCCTTCCCTTCGGAGCTTGTGCCGCCAGGTTTCAACCCGTGACCCGTGGGAAGTCCGCCTGGCACCGGGGAAGGTGCGCCAGGAGGTTGGGCCCCGGATTGAAGCCTCGCGGCACAATCCATCACTGCTCGACCACCCCTGCTCACAGAGCGGGGAAGATCTCCTCGTCCATCTCGGCGAAGGCCGATTCCTGCTGCGCGGAGTACTCCTCCCACGCGGCGACGTCCCAGACCTCGACCCGGTTGATGGCGCCCACCACGACGATCTCCTTCTCCAACCCTGCATACCTGCGCAGCAGCGGCGGGATCGTGACCCGTCCTTGTTTGTCCGGCACCTCGTCCGAGGCCCCGGCCGCCAGCATTCGCTGGAAGTCACGGACCTGCTTGACGGTCGCCGGGGCGTCCATCACCTGCTTGGTCATCTCAACGAAGGTCGCCGACGGGTAGATCGCCAGGCATCGGTCCTGCGCCCGGGTGATCACCAGTCCAGCGGCCAGCTCGTCGCGAAACTTCGCCGGCAGGAAGAAGCGGCCCTTCTCGTCGAGCTTCGGCAGATGGGTGCCCAAGAACATGGCAGGCCACCTCCCAATCACTCCCAGATCGTGCCGCTCTCCTCCACTGCGCTCCACCATACTCCACTACTCCCCACGCACACCACCATTCCCCACCACTTCCCCCACCGGACGGGGCCCCCTTCGGGATGGACCACACCTCCTCGGGCAGGTCGCCTTGTACGCTGAAACACGCCCGCGGTCATCCGACCCGGTCACGACAGGCTCCGATGGAGCAGCAACGAAGGAGAACCCGGGTGGACCAGCACGAAGTGCGACCGCAGACCCTGGCCGACGTCGTCGACGTGATGGGCACGGTCCGCGAGTCGATCCAGGGCGTGATCGAGGGCAAGACCGCCCAGGTGGACACGGCGCTGGCCGTACTGCTGGCCCAGGGGCACCTGCTCGTCGAGGACGTGCCCGGAGTGGGCAAGACGATGCTGGCCAAGGCGTTGGGACGTTCCATCGACTGCACCGTGCGCCGCGTGCAGTTCACCCCCGACCTGCTCCCCAGCGACATCACCGGCGTCAGCGTCTACAACCAGGAGACGCGCGAGTTCGAGTTCAAGCCAGGCGGCATCTTCGCCAACATCGTCGTCGGCGACGAGATCAACCGGGCCTCACCCAAGACCCAGTCGGCCCTACTGGAAGCGATGGCCGAGCGCCAGGTGTCAGCGGATGGCATCACGCACGAGCTGAGCGCGCCCTTCATGGTCGTCGCAACCCAGAACCCGATCGAGATGGAGGGCACCTACCCCCTCCCCGAGGCCCAGCGTGACCGCTTCATGGCCCGGATCGAGATGGGCTACCCCACCCGCAATGCCGAGTTGGACATGCTCGACCACCACGGTCAGGTCAACCCGCTGGACTCGCTGACCCCGGTCACCGATGCGGCCACCATCAATGGCCTGATCGATGCGGTCAAGGATGTCTACGTCGCCCCGGCGGTGAAGGACTACATCATCGGCATCATCTCCGCCACCCGTGCGTCCAAGGAACTTCGTCTGGGCGCCTCGCCGCGCGCGAGCCTGCACCTTCTCCGCGCGGTCCGTGCCCAGGCCGCGATGGCCGGACGTGACTACACCATCCCCGACGACGTCCAGGTGCTCGCGAAGGTGGTCCTGTCCCACCGCGTGCTGCCCTCGACTCAGGCGCAGCTGGCGGGTCGCACCGTTTCCGAGATCATCGACGCGGCGGTCGAGAAGGTCGCCGTACCCGACCGGAGATAGCCCTTGTTCGCCAATCCCTGGCGCCTGCTGACCCTGCGCGGCAAGGCCTTCGCCCTGTTGGGGCTCGTCGTGGCGGTGGCCGCGGTGGCCCTTGGCCAGCGTGACCTGGCCTGGTTGGGCGTGCTCCTGCTGCTGCTGCCCCTGGCGGCGGTGCTGGTCGTCGGACGCTCCCGGCTGCACCTGATCAGCGAGCGCACCATCGACCCTCCGCGCGTGACCCTGGGCCAGCGGATGCAAGCCAGCCTCACCCTGCACCGGGCCGGGTCGATGCCCGTCGGCCTGCTGCGGTTCGAGGACGCCGTGCCCCGCGAGCTGGGCCGACGTCCGCGCTTCACGCTGCACTCGATGGGCGGAGAGTGGGAGCGCACGCTGAGTTATCCCCTGATGGGTCTGGCCCGTGGGCGCTACCGCACCGGCCCGCTGATGGTGCGCGCCGTCGACCCCTTCGGACTGGCCCGGGTCGACCGTCAGTTCCGGGCCTCCAACGAGGTGCTCGTCACGCCGCGGATCGTGCCCATCAACGAACTGGGCGCGGCTTCGGGGTCCAATGCCTCCGGCGAGGCCACCCCGCAGAAGATCGGCCTGGTCGGCCACGACGACGTGCTGGTGCGCGAGTACCGCGACGGCGACGACGTGCGCCGCATCCACTGGCGCTCCACTGCCCGGCGCAACGAGCTGATGGTGCGCCGCGAGGAACAGGCCTGGGAACCCTCGGTGAACCTGCTGCTCGACTCGCGCGGCAGCTCGCACGCCGGGCAGGGACGCACCTCCAGCTTCGAATGGGCCATCTCAGCAGCCACCTCGATCGCGCACCACATGCTGACCAGCGGTTTCCGGCTGGAGATGGTCGACGCCGAAGGCCAGGTGCCCACCACCTCCTCAGAGGACCCCTTCGCGGCCCGGGAGGCCGTCCTGCTCGCCATGACCGATGAACAGCCGAGCACCCACGAGACCCTCGATGCCGCCGTCGGCAACAACCTGTTGCGCGGCGAGATGATGATCGCCGTGCTCGGACGGCTCAACCAGCACGACGTCGCCCAGCTCGCCGCAGCACGCCGTGGCCGCACGGTCGGCCTGGCCGTGATCCTGGACGTCGACTCCTTCACCATCCGCAGCCTGCGGGCCGAGCCCGAGGTGATCGCCGAGCACGAGGCATGCGTCCGACAGCTCGCGGACTCGCAGTGGCGAGTCGTGCAGGTGAAGCGCGGCGATTCGATCGCCCAGGCCTGGGCCGAACTCGACCACCGCGGAGGAAGGGCCTGATGCGCGCCACCGACCGTTTCGCCATCGCCACCGGCGTGGCCATGGCACTGGGCGCCGGGACGCTCACCCCACTCACCCAGGACCGTGCCTTCTGGTGGATGGCGGCACTGCTCGTCGCCGGGATCGCACTGATCTCGGCGCTGGGCCGTCGCGCCGGGCTGCCCGCCTGGCTGGTACACCTGCTGCAACTGGTGTTGGTCGTCGCCGTCGCCGGCGGCCTCGGCCTGTGGTGGGCACCACGCCCATCCGGTGTGGAGGGCAACCTGGCCCGGCTGGGACGCTTCTACCTGGACGCAGTGGTGCAGGTCCGCACCGAGATGGCCCCGATGACCGCCACCCGGCACGTCCGCTGGCTGATGGTGCTGGTGGTCGGCCTGGTCGCTATCCTCGCCGACCTGCTGGTGACGACCCTGGTGGCGCCCGCGTGGGCGCTGGCCCCGCTGCTCACCCTGTACCTCGTCCCTGCCCTGGCGTTGAAGCAGGACCTGTCCTGGAAGCCCTTCGTGCTGCTGGCCCTGGGCTACCTGGTGGTGCTGGTGGCCGAGAGCATCGGCGTGAACGCGGGCTGGACCAGGAATCTCTCGGCCGACACAGCCGAGCAGACCCACACCACCTGGGGTGCCGTCCGCTTGGCCGGGATGATGGCCGTTCCCGCGCTGCTGCTGGCCCTGGTGCTCGGTTCGGCGCTCCCCCGCATCGGCAGCCTGTCCATCGACTCCTCCCGGCCGAAGGGCAGTGGTCCGCTCCAGATGCAGGACCCCACCCTCGACCTCGCTCGGAACCTGAACCTCCCGGTCGACCGCGTCGTGATGACCTACACCACTGACGAGGCACGCGGGCTGTACCTGCGCACCGCGTCCCTGACTGTGATGGACGCCGACGGCTGGCACCTGGCCCCGGTCACGCTGCAGGACGGGGCGCTGCCAGCAGCCCCGGGGCTCACCCAGCCCGGACGCACCGTCAACGCGTCGGTGAAGGTGGGTGACCTGGGTGGTGAGTACCTGCCCGTCCCCTATGCCCCGAGCAGCTTCAACGCGGCTGGGCAGTGGCGCCACGACCCGGTCTCGTTGGCCATCGTCAGCACGCGGGACGAGAACCGTGCCGAGTCGCTGCGGAACCTGGAGTACACGGCCACCTCGGTGCTGAACGACCCGGTCGCCGAGACCTTCTCGATCGCGCAGCCGGGCACACCCTCCGATGCGAAGCAGACCGCCGCGGTGCCCTCGGACGTGCCCAGCGAGATCATCAAGATCACGCACGACGTGACCAAGGGCGCCGGTTCGCCCGTATTGAAGGCCGCTGCGATCCAGGCCTATCTCGCGGACCCGCGCAACTTCAGCTACTCGACCACCGCGCCGCCCGGCGATGGCTATGACGTGCTGTTGAACTTCCTGACCACCGACAAAACCGGCTACTGCATCCACTTCGCCTCCGCGATGGCCCTGATGGCGCGCATCGAGGGAATCCCCTCTCGAGTCTCGGTCGGCTTCCTGCCCGGTGAGCAGAAGGACGGCGTCTGGGAGGTCAAGGCGTCCAACATGCACGCCTGGCCCGAGCTGTACTTCGCCGGTTACGGCTGGGTACGATTCGAGCCCACCTCACGCGTCGCCAGCGCCCCCGACTGGACAATGGTCAGCGACTCGGTTCGTCCCTCCACCCAGCCCTCGGCCAGCGGCAGCACCTCCACCTCGGCCACCCCCTCACCGTCGTCCAGCCCGACCCCGAAGCCGTCGACGGCGTCGTCGCCGAGTGCGTCCGCCGCCTCGCAGGGGGGAAGCTTCCCCTGGGCCCGGATCCTCGCTTGGACCGCTGGGATCCTGGCCGCGCTGTTGGTACTGGCCGCACCGGCCATGCTCCGCGAGTTCCTCCGCCGCCGACGCGTCGGCTGGACCGGTGACCCCTCGGTGCGGGTCGAGCTGGCATGGGCGGAGATCCGCGCGCTGGTCCGAGATCTGCGGATGCACTGGCCGCCTGGCTCTCCACGGGAGAAGGCAGCCGTGGTGGGCAGTGAACTGGACGACGAAGGCCGCGAGGCCCTGAACCGCCTGGCGCTGCTGGTGGAGAAGGTGCGCTATTCCCGCGAGTTGGGTGAGGTGCCCGATGACCTGGGCGTGGAGCAAGTGCGCTCCGGCCTGCTGCTCGACCGCTCCTGGTACCAGAGGCTGTTGGCCTTCTGGGTGCCCGCCTCGCTGGGTTCGCCCGCCCGCCGCCGGTTGGTCAACCTGCGACGCTCGATGCAGCGCACCGCGGTGGTCTCCCCCAATGAACCCACCAGCCTCGACCCGGGCATCTTCGGGCGCCAGGAGTCCCGGTCGTCCGACATCGAGCACGCCCGCGGGCTGGCGGCCGAGGACGCCGAGAGCGTCGGCTCCGAGNNCTCCGAGGCCGGACGTGATGATCCGGACGATGACACCCGTCCGGCCCGGCACGCCGCGAACGACTGAGGCTGACGGCTCCGGGGGCCAAGGAGCATGCAGCTCTTGAGAAACGGAACACCCCAACCGCTCGGCAGATCGACCTTGATCTGCCGAGCCTGATGCACCGAGCGCTGTTCCTCGTGTGTCCTGGTGCCTGCAGGTTCAGGTCAGCGAAGATCTTCGCGCGTGCGTCGCGGGCGGGTTGCCTGCTCGACGCGGTGACCCTCGGATGAGGGAGGGACCTGGACCGACTCGCGGCCCTTCACCAGGGCCCCGACCATCAGGACATAGCCGAGCACCCCAAGCAGGGGATGGATCTCGACCCCGGCGACCAGCGCGGCCAGGCCCAGCAGGAAGACGAGCACGCTGGCAAGGGCGACGTGGCGGCGGATCTGGCGTGGCGCAGTGCCTCGCATCGTGCGGGCCAGCTGCGGGTCGTCCGCGGCGAGTGAGGCCTCGAGCTGCGCGAGCAGACGCTGTTCTTCGTCGGACAACGACATCGCGGCCTCCTTTCGTCCTTCGGCCATGTGACCAGTCTAGGTGCGTCCGGCGCGAGTCGGAAGAGCTGGGGTGGCAGTGAAAGGATCGCGCCGAGCAGACCTCAGCGACGCGTCAGGCTGGCCCGTTGGACCGCCGCCGGACCAAACCGGGCGTTCGCACGGTCGGCCACCACCTCCAGCTCGCGCATCCCCCGGTCCGGGGCGTCCAGGGTGGGCTGGGCGTAGGAGTGCTCGGCGTCCACCAAGTGCTCCAGCCGGACCCCCACCCGTCGCACCCGTGCCCGTTGCAGGTTGAGCTTGGTGAACAACCGCCAGGCCGCCTCGAAGACCTCATCGGTGACGTCGCTGGGGTTCAACAACTGGCAGGAGCGGGTGATGGTGGTGAAGTCGGCGAAGCGCACCGAGATTGTCACCCCGCGCCCGACCATCTGCGCCGCTCGGGCGCGGGAGGCGGTGCGGGCGCTGAGCCGCAGGAACTCGGTGCGGATCAGCTCCGGGTCGTCGGTGTCACGGCCGAAGGTCTCCTGCGAACCGATGGAGCGTTCCGACTCGCTGGGCACGACATGTCGGACGTCGTGCCCCCAGGACAGGTCGTGCAGCAACAGGCCCTGACTGCCCAGCGCCCGTTGCAGGGTCGCGCGCGGCGTGTGCGCGATGTCACTGACCTGGCGCAGGCCGATCCGGTGCAACTTGGCGGCCGTCGACTCCCCCACCCCCCAGATGGCCTCCACCGGCAATGGGTGCAGGAAGTCGACGACGTGCTCGGGGAGCACCTCGACCAGCCCGTCCGGTTTGGCCTGCTTGCTGGCGAGCTTCGCGACGAACTTGTTGGGCCCGATGCCCACCGAGCAGGGGACCAGTTGCTCGTCCATCACCTGGGCGCGCAGGCGTTCACCGATTCGACGCGCATCACCCAGCCGGCGCAAGGCACTGGTGAGGTCGAGGAAGGCCTCGTCGATGCTGGCGGCCTCGACCCGGTCGGTGATCGTGTCGAGGATCGCGAAGACGCCGCGGGAGACCAGCGAGTAGGTGTCGAAGTCGGGGGGAACGGCCACGCCGCGCGGACACAGGCGTCTGGCCCGGGTCGAGCTCATGCCACCCTCGACGCCGAACCGGCGGGCCGGGTAGTTGGCGCTGAGCACGACACCGCGCTGGGCCCCGCCGACCCACATCGGCACCTCCCGCAATTCGGGGCGCCGGGCCATCTCGACCGAGGCATAGAAGGCATCCATGTCGACGTGCAGGATCGTGCGCTGCCTGCCGTCCCGGGTGGCGGTCCGCCTGGACGGGCTGCCCTGTGCTGTGGTCATCTGGTTGGTGGTCATCTGGCTGGTGGTCATCGGGTTGGTGGTCATCGGGTTGGTGGNNGTCATCGGGTTGGTGGTCATCTGCCCGAACTCCTTGGTGAGGAGTGCCACAGCTTGCGCGGCGGCTGGTTGGCGGGCAAGCCTGCGGGCTGGACGTCGGCATAGGGCGACTGCTTGAAGCCGCTCGCGTGCACCAGTACCCGGCGCTGGCCCATGCCGCCCGCCCTGGTGTGTTCGGGTTCGGGTTGTTCAGGTTTGGGGGCATGTTCAGGTTCGGCTGTGTGCTCGGGGCTGGCGGGAGCCGGTTCGGTGGCCCAGTCGGTGTAGCGCTGGGTGTCGACCAGCGGTTGCACCTCGACCAATCCCTCTGGGGTGGCGTTGATGACCTCCAGCACGGCGGCGATGGCGGCCCGACGGTCGCCGCCCTCGGCCAGCGCGGAGGTCCAGATGCCGTGCAGGTGCTGCAGGTCCCAGGCACCGAGGGCGCGCAGGGAGACCCCCTTGGGGCCGGTGCGGCGCAGTTCTCCACGCACCACCAGCAGCCAGGACGAGAAGACTGTGTTGGCGTAGGGCCCCTGGGCGTCTTCGAAGAAGGTCGCGTCGACCGGGCCGGTCCCGTCGTCCAGGGTGAGGAAGACCACCCGACGTCCGGACCGGATCGGCGGCGTCTGGGTCGCCACCTTCACCCCGGCGACGAGCAGGTCGGCCTGCTGGCGGTGGCCGAGCAGGTCCCCCGAGCGGGTGGCACCCAGCTCGGCGAGGAAGTCGGCGTAGTCGTCCATCAGGTGGCGACTGGCGTCCAGACCGAGGATANNGAGGATCTCCAGCTCGGCCTCCAGCTTCTCCTGGGCGGTCATCTCGGGCAGGCCGGTCGCCACCACGTCCGCCGGAGGCGTCCAGGCTTCGGGAGCGGTGCTCCCCCCAGTGAAATGCTCGTCGCTGACGTGCTCGGCGTCGCACTGTTCGGCG
>DGKN01000011.1 GCA_002387005.1 Propionibacteriaceae bacterium UBA4569 | reverse complement strand
ACAAGGCAGCCCTCGACAAGACAGGCTCCGACAGGACGCTGGACAACCAGACGCCCACCGCGCTCGCGCAGCAGCAGACCAGCCTCCTGCGCAAGACCCTGGGACGCTTCGACATCATCTTCCTTCTTGTCGCGGCCGTGATCGGGCTGGAGAACCTTGGGCAGGTCTCGACCTACGGCGCCGAGGCCTTCACCTGGACCCTCGTGCTGGCGGTGACCTTCCTGATCCCCTACGGCCTGATCTTCGCCGAGACCGGCTCCGCCTTCGCCGAGGAGGGCGGCGCCTACACCTGGGTGCGCGACGCCTTCGGACGTCCGTGGGCCGCGATCGCGTCCCTGCTCACCTGGGTGACGCAGCCGGTCTGGGTCGGCGGGACGATGAGCTTCCTGGCCACCGAGACCTGGAACCACGCCGGGCTCGGGCAGATCTCCGCCGGAAGCGCCACTGACTACGCCTTCAAGTTGGGCTTCACCTGGCTGACGGTGCTGGCCGCGATCATCAGCCTGCACTACGGCAAGTGGCTGCCGACGGTGGGCGCGATCCTCAAGGTGCTGATCCTGATCCTGTTCGTCGGCTCGGCGATCGCCTATGTGGTGAACAACGGCATGGCGCCCATGTCGGCCGGCGACTTCAGCCCGACCCTGCTGGGCTTCCTCGGCGCGACGCCCGTGCTGCTGTTCGCCTTCCTCGGTTTCGACTCCGGCAGCTCCGCGGCGGCCGAGATGAAAAATCCCTCGCGCGATGTGCCGGTCGGCGTGCTGCGCTCCACCGCGATCGCCGCCGCCTGCTACATCCTGCCGATCGCGGCGATCCTGGCCGTCGTCCCCAAGGACCAACTGTCGGGAGTGGGCGGCTTCCTCGACGCCACCAAGATCGTCTTCGGCGTCTTCGGCGGCGCGGCCGACTCGGTGATGCGCGTCGTCTCCCTGCTGCTGGTGCTCACCTTCGTCGCCCAGGGCGCGGCCTGGATGATGGTCTCCGACCGGATGCAGGCCATGGCCGCCGCCGACGGCGCCTTCTACGGTGGCTTCTTCGGCCACTTCAACCGCCGCCTCGGCACGCCCGTCCGGATGAACCTGCTCTCGGGCGTGGTCGGGACGGTCTTCCTGCTCGCCGCGATGCAGGTGGACGGATCGGCGGCCTCGATCTTCGAGGTGGTGCTGATCATCTCGATCACCACCTACCTGCTGGCCTACCTGCTCGTCTTTCCCGCCGCGATCCGGCTGCGCACCGCGCGCCCGGACGTTCCGCGCCCCTTCCGCGTCCCCGTCGGCAATGCCGGCTGGTTGGCGATGGGCGTGGTCACCTTCGCCTGGATCGCGCTGGGCTCGTGGGTCGCCGTCTTCCCCGGAACCCTGGAGCCGCTGTTCGGGGTCGACTACGACTTCGTGGACGCGTGGGGCGTCAGCCGCACCCAGTTCGAGGTCTTCACGCTCGGGACGCTGGCCGTGCTCGGCGTGATCGGACTGCTCGGCTACTGGCTCGCGAAGCCGGTGCGCGAGCAGATCGGCACGGCGCAGTAGCCACCCACCGCTGGCCGTCGTGCCGTGGCGCCGTTCAGCTGGCTCTTGGCTGGGTCGGGGAGAATGTTGGTCATGTCGAGCGCCATCCACACCACACATGACTCCACGTGGGCGTGGCTGCGTCCCTTCCTGCTGTCGGCCGCCGCCGGCTTTGGGATCGTCGCGCTGTGGTGGTTCTTCGTGGGCACCCGCTCGGGACAGGTGATGGA
This sequence comes from Propionibacteriaceae bacterium UBA4569, assembly GCA_002387005.1. GTDB lineage: Bacteria > Actinomycetota > Actinomycetes > Propionibacteriales > Propionibacteriaceae > Luteococcus > Luteococcus sanguinis. Next base: position 2,227 of record DGKN01000011.1, on the reverse strand, counting down.
CGCCGCAGCCCTTGAGGGCGGGCGCATCGGCTCCCGCTACGTGAATCGCCTGAACTACTGGTTGCTGAACAAGGTGTCGGTGCCAGCCATCGCGCTCGCCATGGCCGTCGTCGCGGCCACTGCTGTGTTGCGGCGTCGTTGGCTGCTCGCCCTGGAGGCGGCCGTGGTCATCGCCGGAGCGAACTTCTCCACGCAGGTGCTGAAGTACTCGATCTTCAGCCGGTCCGACCTGATGGGGTCGACGACCTCGATGGCGAACGTGAACTCACTGCCCAGCGGGCACACGACCGCCGCCGCCTCGGCGTGTGTCGCGGCCGTCCTGGTCGCACCGCCAGCGCTGCGCGTGCTGGCCGCCTGCCTCGGGACCCTCGGCATGGTGGCCTTCGGCTGGTCGACCGTCGCGTCCAGCTGGCACCGTCCCTCGGACGTGGTTGCGGCTCTGCTCGTTTGTTTCTGCTGGGCGTTGATGGCGCTCGCGATCGAGGCCTTGCGTTTCCGGCTGCTCGGACGGACGTCCGCCGAACGCACCGTGAGCGCACCCCCATCGCGCTTCTGGCCGGGGCTGATGCTCACCGGCGGGCTGGTGGCATTGGCCCTCGCCTTCTGGGGCATCTGGTGGGCGCGCGACCTGGGCGAGTTCACCCGCGACACCACCTTCACCGCCTACGCGGCCAGCTCGCTGGGCATCGTCGGCGTCGCCTCCGCGGGCATGGCCGTGCTGTTGCGCCTGGTGCAGCGGCTGGACGCGCGTCGAGGCTGACCATCTTCGCAGGCTTGGGTCTCAGCCCTGGCTGAGGTGGGCAACCACCTCGGCCGCCGGGATCTCCAGCGCCTGCAGCCATCCCAGCCCCGCCCAGCCGGAGATTCCGTCCGTGCGACCGCAGCGGGTCGCCTCGGCACGCAGGGGCTTGGTGAGCTGGTCCACCTGCGGGAACACCGACGGCGCCTCGGCCGAGTAGGCGTCGATGAAGGCGTTGCGCAGCCCGCGGGCAGGACGACCGCTGAAGGCCCTCGTCACGACCGTTTCGCGGCCGGTGCTCAGCAGCTCGCGGTAGGTGGCCGAAGTGCCGGCCTCCAGGCAGCGAAGGAAGGCGGTGCCGCACTGCACCGCCACCGCGCCAGCGTCTAGCATCCGCCTGACATCGCCCGGGCCGCCGACGCCGCCCGCCGCGACCATCGGCAGGCCCNNCACCTCGCGCAGTTCGTCGAGCAGGGCCAGGGCGTCGCGGTGGTTGGGTTCCTTGCTGACCTCGTGGGTGGCCCGATGTCCGCCCGCATCGAAGCCCTGGACGACGAGGAGGTCGGCACCCGCGGCGGCGGCCGCGCGGGCCTCGTCCAGGTCGGTGACGGTGACCAGGCAGGTGGTCCCGACGGAATGCAGGGCGGCGATGTCGTCGTCCGTCGGGCAGCCGAAGGTGAAGCTGACCATCGGCACCGGGTCGACCTGGGTGAGCACCGCGAGCTTGTCGTACCAGCCGTCGTCGTCGCTCCAGTTGACGCGCGAGTAGTCGGCGCCGATGCGCTCGGCGTAGGCCCGCACTGCCGCCTCATCGCGTCGCTGGGAGGGCTCGTGCGCCACGAACAGGTTCACCCCGAAGGGACGGTCGGTGAGCTCGCGGGTAGCGACCACTTCCCGTTCCATCGCCACGGCCGTCTTGTAGCCGGCCGCGAGAAATCCCGTGCCGCCAGCAGTGCAGACCGCGGCGACGAGTTCCGCGGTGGAGGGACCTCCGGCCATCGGCGCGGCGACGATCGGGCGAATCAGTTGGGGCCACATGCCTCCATCCCAACACGCGGCGAGCCAGGATGTGCGCCGAGCTTGCCCCGATCGACCTCCTGGGCGGCCCTCTGCGCAAAAACCGGCACACCTGGGGGTATCTGGTCGAGCATCGGGGTGCGTGTGGGAGACTGACCGCGTCCCCAGCGGAGGAACCCGGTGCAAACCCGGGACGGTCCCGCCACTGTGAGCGCCGAAGTGCGTGAGTCAGGAACTCCAGGGGCGATTCCACCCGCGGGCGAGAGACCCGACGGCGCGGTCGCGTGAGCCCTGCCGTCGTCCCCCGTGGACCGCAAGCGACCTCACGCTGGAGCATCGATGAAGCGCACCAGACCCGACCGCTGCCCGGGAGTGACCCGCCCCTGGCCCGCCGAAGACGGACTGCTGGTCCGGATCCGGCTGGTCGGTGGCGCCACCACGCGGGACCAGTTGCTGGCGCTGGCCGAGGTG
>DGKN01000249.1:21488-21735 GCA_002387005.1 Propionibacteriaceae bacterium UBA4569 | reverse complement strand
GTGGCCGGCCAGGCCGCCGACGCCCTCGGCGGGCAACTGGTCGTCCACGCCCAGCGCCCGGGCCACGGCAGACAGGTCGGCCTCGGAGGCGTCCTCGCCGACCGAGATGCCGACCGAGTCCTCACCGACCAGCCGAAGGTGCACGCCCTCGGCGCGGGCGGCGGCCACGACGGCGGCGCCACGCCCGGGAACCTTGACGGTGAGGGTGTCGAAGAAGGTCTCGCTGGCCAGTTCCAGATCGCCCGCG
>DGKN01000249.1:12528-21479 GCA_002387005.1 Propionibacteriaceae bacterium UBA4569 | reverse complement strand
CTCTCGACGGATGTGCTGCTCACGGGTCTGCAGCGCGAGACGGTAGGCGGGCGTCCCGTCGGCGTCGACCGAGACTCCGACCAGACGGCCGGGCAAGGAGCGCTCCAGACCCTTGCGGACGGCGATGTAGCCGGCGTGCGGGCCGCCGCCGAACAGGGGGACGCCAAAGCGCTGCGACGAACCGACCGCGATGTCGGCGCCCCAGGCGGCGGGCTCGACGATACGGGTCAGCGCCAGCAGGTCGGCGGCAGCGACGACCGTGGCGCCGTTCTCGTGGGCCTTGTCGGCGATCGCCCGCAGTTCTCCCTCGCTGCGCAGATGGCCCGATGCTCCCGGCACCTGGACGACGACGACGAAGGCCTCGTGCTGCTGCAGGGCGAGCACGAGGTCGTCGGCCTCAGCGACCTCAATGCCGAGGGCGACCATCCTGGTGCGGACGACGGCCTTGCTCTGCGGCAACAGGTCGGCATCGAGCAGCGCGACGGCGCCCTTGCGCGAGTTGCGGCGGGCCAGGGCGACGGCCTCGGCAACCGCGGTGGCCTCGTCCAACAGCGAGGAACCCGCGGTGTCGAGACCCGTCAGGTCGCTGATCACCGTCTGGAAGTTGAGCAACGCCTCGAGCCGGCCCTGGCTGATCTCGGGCTGGTAGGGCGTGTAGGCCGTGTACCAGGTCGGGTCTTCAAGAACATTGCGGCGGATGACCGGTGGGGTGATGGTTCCGTGGTAGCCAAGGCCGATCATGGCCCGCAGCGGGTTGTTCTGGGCGGCCAGCCCCGTCAGTTCGTCCAGCACTTCCTGTTCTGTGCGGGCGGGCGGCAGGTCGAGTGGCTGCTCGAGCCGGATGTCGGCGGGCAGCGCCTCGACGAGGTCATCGAGGCTGGCTGCGCCGATCGCGGCGAGCATCTCCTGCTGGTCGGCCTCGGACGGGCCGATGTGACGTGCGCTGAAGTCATGCGGGTTGGCCATGCGGCCGACCCTATCGCCTCTGCTGGGGGCGGTTGCCGCAGGGACGCGCTCAGATTGCCCGGCGCACGCGACGGCGGCGCGACAATTCGTCGTCCCCGGCGTGCTGAGCGCCACTTTCTTCCGCTTCCGGCTGGTGCGCACGCTCAGTGGGCAGCTGGCTGAGGGTTCCCTCGATGTCGCGCCACACGCCACCCAGAGCAATGGCGAACATGCCCTGGCCGCCGCGCAGCAGGTCGACGACCTCGTTGTCGCTGGTGCACTCGTACACCGAGACACCGTCGGACATCAGGGTGACCTGGGTGAGGTCCTGGACGCCGCGCTGACGGAGATGGTCGACGGCGACGCGGATCTGCTGCAGGGAGATGCCGGCATCGATCAGGCGCTTGATCACCTTGAGCATCAGGATGTCGCGGAAGGAGTAGAGACGCTGGGTGCCAGAACCCTCCGCGCCTCGAATCCCGGGGGCGACCAGGCCAGTGCGGGCCCAGTAGTCGAGCTGGCGGTAGGTGATCCCGGCAGCACCGCAGGCGATCGGACCGCGGAAGCCCAAGTCTTCCGGCAGCGGCGAGAAGTCACCGTCAAACAGGGTCTCCTGAACGTTGAACAGCGCCTCGGCGGCCTCACGGGCTTCGTCGTTCACCAGTTCCTTCTTTCAGCGCTGTAGTCACACCTTCGTAGTTAGACGCTAATCGCTGGCGCCAGAACCACGCAACGAACACGCCGCGCGCCGGCCATGAATCCATCACGCCTGACGCAGTGCGCTGACTAGGCATTTCACCGAGGCTCGGACCTCCACCGCGGGTTGAGGTGTTTTGGTGACAGGCCGGCCCGAGTTGGTCAGGACTCGTCGAAGTCGTCGGCCGAGATGTTGTCCAGGAACTCCCGGAAGCGCTCCACCTCGTCGTCGGCGGGCTGGTCCAGCACGATGCCCACCTGGTCCAGCAGTTCCTCGGGACAGGTCAGCACGATCCCGGCGCGCAGGGCCAGCGCCACCAGGTCGGAGGGACGGCAGCTGATGACGTGGCCGTCGACGACCAGCTCCGCGGTGAAGACGCCCTCGGACATGTTGGTGATCCGTCCCTCGAGCTGGGTGTGACCCAGCTCCGAGAGCACCTCGGCCAGCAGGTCGTGGGTCAGCGGACGCGGCGGCACGAGCCCCTCCAGGGCGTTCGCGATCGNNGAGGCCTCCGCCGCACCGATCCAGATCGGCAGCACGCGCTGGCCGTCGGATTCCTTGAGCAACAGCATCGGGACATTCGAGGGCATCTCGACCCGGACGCCGAGCACATCGAGTTCGCGCATGGTGCCCAGACTAGTCACCATCGAAAGGCTGAGCTGTTCGGTGCGAGGCTGGGTGAGTTCAGCGCTCGATGAGCGAGTGCATCATCGCGGCGTGCGCGTGGATGACCAACTGGGTCACCTCGGCGGCCGCCTCCGATGCCTGGGAGTTGTTGCGACGCAGGAAGGGCTGGATCGCCTGCTCCACCAGACCGGCCTCACGCTCGGCGGACTGCTTGATGGCGCGCAGGTGCCGCACGTCCATGCCGTAGAGCTGCAGCCGACGCGCCACCACGCAGACGGTCAGCGCGTCACGTCCATAGAAGTTGGATGCGCGACGCGGGCTCACCAAGCGCTGCCGTTCGAGTTCCAGCAGCACGGCTTCGCTGATCCCCGATGCTGCGAGCAGCTCACGACGAGAGAGCCTGATCGCCTTGCGCGGCTGGCCCTGCTGCCGGGACCGCGGCTCGGCCACCGGTTCCACCTCGACGGCGGCCGGGGTCGGCGGCGGTGCCTCCATCGAGGGCGGTTCGTCACCCCGGTCCATCATCTCCAGGTGTTCGCGGATGACCTTCAGCGGCAGGTAGTGGTCCCGCTGCACGCGCAGGATGTAGCGCAGGCGATCAACGTCATGCTGGGCATAGCGGCGGTAGCCGGACGGCGCCCGTTCAGGCGAGATCAGGCCCTCGCTCTCGAGGAAGCGGATCTTCGAGATGGAGACGTCAGGGAACTCGACCTTGAGAATCGCGAGCACCTGACCGATGCTGCGCAGCGGTGGGGCCATCAGTTCAGACCGTCGCCGCTCGCGAAGAAGACCATCCGGAACTTGCCGATCTGCACCTCGTCCCCCTGCCGCAGCGGCGCCTCGCCGTCGACGAGCGTGCGGTTGACGTAGGTTCCATTCAGCGAGTTCTGGTCGGCGACCTGCCAGCCCTCGGCGGTGCGGTTGAACTTCACGTGGTGGCGCGACACCGTGATGTCGTCCAAGAAGATGTCCGAGTCAGGGTGTCTGCCGACGGTGATGACGTCCTGGTCGAGCAGGTAGCGGGCGCCAGCGTCCGGCCCCCGCTCGACGACCAGCAGGGCGTGGTCCACGGGCAGGCTGCTGACGGCGGCATGTACCTCGGGGGAGAACTCGTCCAGTTCACCGCCATCGTCCGTGACGGCTGGGATGATGCTGGTGGCGTCACCGGTGAGGGTGACGTCGGCCACCAGTCGCTCGCCACAGTGCGAGCAGAAGTTGCTCCCCGCGGCGTTCACGCGACCACACCTGGTGCACTCCATGGCCCATCTCCCTTCTCAGGACGGACGCACACGCGCCCAACACGTCAATTCAACCAGCTTGCCGCAGTCGTGGCTCGAACCACGCGCCGGTGTCCTCAGTCGCCGACCTGAGCCTGGTAGGCGTCGGCATCCAGCAGGTCATCGGTGTCGGCATCCTCGGCGAGCTCGATCTCGAAGATCCACCCGTCACCGTAGGCATCGGAGTTGATGGTCTCCGGCGCATCGCTCAGGGTCTCGTTGACCGCGGTCACCACGCCGGCCACCGGGGTGAACAGATCCGAGACCGACTTCGTCGACTCGAGCTCACCGCACGCGTCCCCGGCGGCGATCTCCTCACCAACCGTGGGCAGGGAGACGTAGACGATGTCACCGAGCTGCTCCGCGGCGTAGTCGGTGATCCCAACCCGGACGATGCGTCCGTTCCCGGCGCGCACCCACTCGTGGTCGGCGCTGTACTTCAGGTCCTCGGGAAAACGTGACATCGGCTGACTCGCTCTCTGCTGTGGTGGGAATGCTTGCCCTCGTTGTGCTCCGGCAGGCGCCGGTGATGCCGTCAGCCTAGCGGTGACGACCCCACCGGGCACAGGGCCCCACTCGGTGCGCCGCATGCTCAGGCAGGACGCGCCCACTGTGGGGTCATCGGGTCATGCAGAGCGGAGATGACAAGGCTGTTCACCTCGGTGATGGTGACGGTGCCGCCCACCTGCTCCGACTGCACCTGGGAGACCAGTCCGCCGCGGAAGCGAGCCGCCTCGTCGAGCGCGTGCGAGTCGCCGATCACGTCCAGGACGAGGGGGAAGACCAACTGTTTGCCGTCGACCACGAGCCCGTCCGCCTTCTTCGCGAAGAACGTGCTGGCGACCACGCGCACGGTGCCGTTGATCGCCATCGTCTCGGCGCCGGCGTCGCGCATCTCCTCCACGGCGTTGAGCAGTACCTCGGGGCCGAGCTGGCCGGCGGGGTCGTCGATGACGATCCTGATGCCGGGCCCGGTGGCCGGGACGGTGCCAGCCAGTATCCGCAGCGCGTCCAGCCGCTTGCGGTTCTCCTGGGCTGCGACCTCGCGGGCGCCGACACCGGAGGCCAGTTGCTCCTTGGTGCGGGTCAGCTCGTCCGCCTCGGCGCGCAGGCGGGGGGGCTCGGCATTCAACTGCTCGACCATGGTCACCAGGTCGGCGCGACGCAGCGACGAATAGGTCTGGTCCCCTCCCCTGGTCTGCACCTGGGTGACCATCGAGAAACCCACCAGCCCCAGCACCANNAGCACCAGCGCAACCACCAGCTGCGAGCGTCCCGGACGCAACAGGGCGTGGGACAGGTTGGGTCGCGCGGCCTGGGCCAGGGCTGGTTGCGTAGCGTGGCGGGGCGGGCGGGCAGCCTCGACCTCAGGCATGGATCAGCGCCCGACGGATCGCGGCCGCATTGGTGAAGATGCGGATGCCCAGGACGACGACGACCGCGGTGGACAACTGCGAGCCGACGCCGATCAGGTCGCCCACCCACACGATGAGCGCCGCAATGCAGACATTCGAGATGAACGAGACCACGAAGACCTTGTCGGTGAACATCCCCTCCAGCCACGCCCTGCAGGCCCCGAACAGCGCATCAAGCGCCGCCACGATGGCGATGGGCAGGTAGGGCTGCAGTCCGACGGGGATGTTGNNCCACAGGCCCAGCCCGATCCCGACCAACATTCCCAGGATCGCGATCATCGCGCCTCCCCCTCCCTCGTCCAGTCCTCGTGCATCGTCTCGTACCTGCTCACGAGCCCACCTTCGCCTTCGTCACGCCGAGGCCCGGGTCGGCTGGCAACGACAACTGCTCGGACGACGAGATCGTGTAGCCGATCTGGAAGTTCGCCCTCAGGTACTCACACCACGCACCACCGGTGGTGGCTGCAAAGGCGGCCGGGAGGTTGCGCGGGTCGCCGATCGTCTCCACCCGGTACGGGCTGTGCAGGGAGCGGTAGTCGACGGTGATCGCGCCGCCCGCCATCCGGATCGCCGTCCGCGTCGTCAGCCGACGTCCGTTGACCGACACGGCCTCCGCGCCGGCCTGCCACAGTCCATTGACCAACTGTCGGAGGTCCTCGTCAGTCACCTCGCCGTCCGTGCCGTCCGCCCGGGCAGCCTCCGCGGAGTCGGAGATGACGACGACGACGCCGGGGCCGGTGGCGGCGCGGGTGCCGGCCAGCACCCCGAGTCGCTCGTCCTCGGCACCGGGGGTCGTCTGGCCACCGTGCGCAATCTGCAGGTCCCGGACCTCGGCGTCCAGTGCGGAGAGCTGCTCACGGAGTTCGTCCTGGCTCTGCTCGGCGCGTTGCACCTCGGCAACCAGCCGGGAACGTTCCGCCTCGTCGTCCGGACGGGCACTGGTGGCCTGAACCGCCGCCACCGCCAACAGGGCCGCGGCCAGCCCCAGCCCGACCGCCAGCCCCGGCCCACGCCGGCGACCACGCCCAGCGGCGCTCACCGCGCGGTACTCGGGTTCGAGGGCGTCGCGGGTCAGCTGGTGCAGGAGGTCCATCGACGCATCGGGACGAGGGCTCATGCGCCGCCTTCCGGGCCACGAGCCGTCCGCGCTGCGGGCGGTGTCTGCATCAGGTGCCAGGTCTGGCGGACGTAGAGCAGACCGGCCCACCAGTACAGCCCGGTCCCCCAGATCGAGAAGGCCCAGCCCAGTACCTTTGCCACCAGTGAGGCGGTTCCATCGCCGTCGCCGAGCAGCACCAGGGGGAAGGCATAGAGCAGGAAGAAGGTGGCGGTCTTGCCGATGTAGTGCACCGGGAGGCTGGTGTAGCCGCGGGTGCGCAGGAAGGGAACCAGCGAGACCAGCACCAGTTCGCGGGCGAACAACAGGCCGACCAACCACCACGGGATCAGCTCGCGGATGGCGAGGCTGACGATGGTCGAACCGATGTAGAGCCGGTCGGCGACGGGGTCGAGCATCTGCCCGACGCGGGAGATCTGGTGCCAGCTGCGGGCCAGGTGGCCGTCCAGCCAGTCGGAGAATCCGGCGGCCATCAACAACAGCACCGCCAGACCGTCGCGGTGCTCGGCCAGCACCAGCCAGACGAAGACGGGGACGCCGAGCAGCCGGGCCAGACTCAACAGGTTGGGGATGGTGAGCACCCGGTCGGTGTCATAGCTGCCGGTGTCATAGCTGGGCGAATCGACCTCGCTCGTCACCCGTGGATCGCTCACGAACGCCACCCTAGGCGATCAACCGACCAGAACTGCCGAGGGCGCAGCGGCTTCGGCACCAATGCCCGTCCCGCCAAGGCCTGGCGGTACTCGTCCAGCACCTTGGGCCCGATGGCCGACCAGTCGAATCGTTCCGCCTGGGCACGGCCGCGGGCCAGGTTCAGGTCGCGCGGCTGTGCGAGGCTCTCCAGCACCGCGCGGTTGAGGTCGTGTTCGTCACCGGGACGGAAGAGCTGGGCCACCGGCCCCCGGTCATCGGTGACGACTTCCCGGAAGGCAGGCAGGTCGCTGGCCACCACGGGGGCCCCGGACGCCAGTGCCTCCAGCAGGACGATGCCAAAGCTCTCCCGGCCGGTCTGTGGCGCGAGGTAGACGTCACTGGTTGCCAACACCTGGTTGCGGCCCTGGTCGTCCAGCGAGCCGAGGAAGGTGATCCGGTCATCGTTGACCGGCAGCCCATGGCCGACCACCTGCACGCGCAGCTCGGGGTGTGCGGCCAAGAGGGTGGGCAATGCCCCGCGCAGCACGTCGAAACCCTTGCGTGGCTCGGAATAGCGTCCGACGAAGGTGAGCACGGGGCGCTCCCCCCCGCGCCACGTGCCCGTCGCGGGCGCCAGGGAGTGGTCGGACACGCGGATGCCGTTGCCGATGACGGTGGCGGGGCGGTGCGCAACCTGCCGGGCAACCGAACTGACCGCGATCGCGCGGACGATGCGCCGGTTGACATGCGGAACGAGGCGCTGCGCGACGGCCATCGCGGGGAGTCCGTCGTTGGCGGTGTGGAAGGTGGCCACCACCGGCGCCGTGGCGAAAGCAGCCGAGAAGAACGACACCGAGGGGGTCATCGGCTCGTGCACGTGCACCACCTCGAGCCTCCGGGTGTTCAGCCAGGAAGCCACCCGCCAGGCGACGATCCCGCCGAAGTTGATCCGGGCGATGGACCCGTTGAAGGGGACGGGCATCCCTGGTCCCGCCGAGGTGAACTGGACGGGGTCCAGACCATAGTCGGCGAGCATCCCCTCCGGCGGGGTTCCAGGTGCAAGCAGGTGCACCTCGTGCCCCTCGCCCACCAGCCATCTGGCCAGACCCAGGACGTGGTTCTGCACTCCCCCAGGCCTGGTCATGGAGTACGGGCAGACGAGACCGATCCTCACGCCGTGGCCTCCTCGCCCCGCGCCTCGTGTACCAGGTCGAAGAATCGCTGCAGCATGTGCCAGTCGGTGACCTCGCTCTGGACCTGCGCGGAGAACCAGTTCGCGAGCTGCTGGTTCGCGGCCACGATGCCGTCCTCCCCCGGCCCGACCTCGATCTCGGTTCCGATCACGAGGTGGATCCCGTCAGGGGTGAAGGTCGAGGTGGCTGGTACCAGCGGAACCCCGGCGCGCTGGGCGATGAGCGCCGAGCCGACCGGGATGCGGACCTTCTCAGGACCATTCGGAGTCGGCCAGTCGACGACCGTCCCGTGCCGCGCGATGGCTCGGTCGGTGACCAGACAGACTGCCGTGTGCTGCTGGGCAGCCTGCTCCAGCTTCTCGACGGCGCGCCGGTCGTCGTGGGCGTACAGCGTCATGCCGACGGCTGCCCGTTCGGCGCAGAAGACCTCGTAGTCGGCGGGGCTCAGGCGTTCTGCGACGGTGTGGACGGGCATGCCATAGGCGCAGGCCCACGCTCCGGAGAGGTCCCATGATCCTTGGTGTGGCAGGGCAATGACCGCACCACGGGCCTGCACCTGCGCCCGGAGCCATTCGGCCCGTTCGCGGTCGACACGGACCCGCTCCAGGGCCTCTTCGGGGGTCACGTCGTGCAGCTGGATCGACTCCATCAGGTTGCGCGCCCAGGAGGCGATGGCCGCGCGGGTCTGCGCGGGTGTGGGTTCGACCCCGGTCGCCCGGGCTGCGTTCCGCTGCCAGCGGCGGATGCCCTTGGGCGGACGCGCAGCGACAACCCAGGAGATGGGCACCAGCGCGCGCGTCCACAGCCGACGAGGCACCCGCCGGGCAAGGGGCAGCAGATCCACGCCGGTGCTCAGTTCTGGTGCTCGGCGGCGACGACGGCCTGCGGGTCGATGATCTGGACACCGGCGGCTGCCGCCTCCTGGGCCTGCTTCTTCACCTGGCCCATTCGCTGCAGGACGGTGAAGGCGCTGGCCAGACACAGGTAGACCAGCGCGATCGGCAGTGCCCAGTGGACGTCGAGACCGGCCAGGAACATGCCCACCAG
>DGKN01000249.1:12138-12413 GCA_002387005.1 Propionibacteriaceae bacterium UBA4569 | reverse complement strand
GCGCCGTAGCTGGAACCCTTGTCGGACAGCCGCGCCATCACCCCGTCCACACCGTCGGTGAGCACACACACGGTGATCACCAGTGCCGACTGCCACAGGTGCCCAGCCGGCACGAGCCACAGTGCCAGCACGCAGGTGAGCACCGTGCCCGCCCAGGTGATCATGTCCGGCGTCATTCGCATCGCGAGGAAGAGCTTCGCGGCCGGGGTCAACGCGGCGGAGTAACCGCGTCGCAGGTACTCGACCATCAGGCCTGTCCCTCCTGTGGTTCGGTC
>DGKN01000249.1:10246-12104 GCA_002387005.1 Propionibacteriaceae bacterium UBA4569 | reverse complement strand
TGGCGATGATCGGGAAGAAGTTCGCGTCCGAGCGCCACCGCGGCACGACGTGCTGGTGCAGGTGCGCGGCAATGCCGGCCCCGGCGATCGGCCCCTGGTTCATGCCGATGTTGAACCCGGCTGGCCCGGAGACGGCCTTGAGCGTCCACATGGCCTGGCGGGTCAGCTCGGCGATCTCTGCCACCTCGTCCGCATTCGCCTCGGTGTAGAGGCTGACGTGGCGGTAGGGGCAGACCAGCAGGTGTCCCGGGTTGTAGGGGAACAGGTTCATCACGACGAAGGTGTGCTCGCCGCGACGCACCACCAGCCCGTCGACATCGCTCCTGCCGGGCGCCGTGCAGAAGGGGCACTCGGCCTCGGAGGAGTCGGCGGGCTTGTGGGCGCCGTCGATGTAGACCATCCGGTGCGGGGTCCACAGGCGCTCGAAGGCGTCCGGGACGCCCGCCAGCTCACCCAGGTGGTCGACGTGGACCTCGTCGGTCATGTCAGGCCCCGAAGTTCTCGGCGGTCGGGTTGTCATTCGTCCGCTGCGCCACCCAGTCCTGCACCATCGCGACGGCCTCGGTGACTGGCACGCCATTCTTCTGCGTCCCGTCGCGGAAACGGAAGCTGATCGCGCCGTTGTCGCGATCCTCGCCGCCGGCGATCATGATGAACGGCACCTTCAGCTTGGAGGCATTGCGGATCTTCTTGCCGAAACGGTCGTCGGAGAAGTCGGCCTCCACGCGGACGCCGACCCGCTCGAGCTGGTCCAGTACCTCTGTGAGGTGGCCCTCGAAGTCGGCCGCGACGGGGACCCCGAGCACCTGCACCGGCGCGAGCCAGGCCGGGAAGGCGCCCGCGTAGTGCTCGACCAGCACCCCAAGGAAGCGTTCGATGGATCCGAACTTGGCCGAGTGGATCATCACCGGCTCCTGGTGGGAGCCGTCGGACGCGGTGTACTGGAGCCCGAAGCGGGCCGGCTGGTTGAAGTCGTACTGGATCGTCGACATCTGCCAGGTTCGGCCGATCGCGTCCTTTGCCTGGATCGAGATCTTCGGGCCATAGAAGGCGGCGCCACCCGGATCGGGGACGACCTCGAGGCCCGAGTCGGCGGCGCACTGCTCGAGGATCGCGGTGGCGGCGGCCCACTGGTCGTCCGAGCCGATGAACTTGTCCTTCTTCTTGCCGTCCTCGTCGCGGGTCGACAGCTCGAGGTAGAAGTCGTCCAGGCCGAAGTCACGCAGCAGCTTGAGCACGAACCGCAGCAGGTGGTTGATCTCCTCGGGCGCCTGCTCCTGGGTGACATAGGAGTGCGAGTCGTCCTGGGTGATCGAACGGACGCGGGTCAGCCCCTGCAGCACGCCGGACTTCTCGTTCCGGTAGACCGTGCCGAACTCGAACAGGCGCAGCGGGAGCTCACGGTAGGAGCGCCCGCGGCTGCGGAAGATCTCGTTGTGCATCGGGCAGTTCATCGCCTTGAGGCGGTACAGCGCACCGTCGTCGTCGATGGCGGGGAACATGCCGTCGGCGTAGTAGGGCAGATGGCCCGAGGTGTAGAAGAGGTCTTCCTTGGAGATGTGCGGGGTCTTCACATAGAGGAAGCCGTTGTCTATGTGTGCCTGGCGGACGTAGTCCTCCATCTCGCGGACGATCACGCCGCCCTTGGGGTGGAAGACGGGCAGGCCGGCACCCAGGGTCTCCGGGAAGGAGTAGAGGTCGAGCTCCGCGCCCAGCTTGCGGTGGTCGCGCTTGGCGGCCTCTTCCATCCGGTGCTGGTAGGCGACGAGGTCTTCCTTGGTGGCCCAGGCGGTGCCGTAGACGCGCTGCAGATGCGCCTTGGCCTGGTCACCGCGCCAGTAGGCGGCGGAGCTCTTGA
>DGKN01000249.1:471-10203 GCA_002387005.1 Propionibacteriaceae bacterium UBA4569 | reverse complement strand
TGATGATGCGTCCCATCTGCTTCTCGATGGACTTGAGGTCCTCCGGGGTGAGCGGGTCGACCTGGAAGTCGTAGTAGAAACCGTCGGTGATGGGCGGACCGATGCCGAGCTTCGCGTCCACGAAGAGGTTCTGCAGCGCCTGCGCGGTGACGTGACCGGCGGAGTGACGGATGATCGAAAGCCCCTCGTCGCTGGTGGCGAGCACCGGTTCGACCTCGTCGCCGTCAAAGAGCTCGCGCTGCAGGTCGAGGGTGGTGCCGTTGACCCTCATGGCGACGACAGAGCGGTCGTCGGAGAACAGGTCCAGGCCCGTCGTCGTGGTCTTGATCTCCTGCTCGCTCGGTACGGAGTCGCGAACGATGGTGATCCTGGGTGACACGGTGGACGGTCCTTTCGGCGGTGGACGGCCGGATGCCGTCACTGGGTCATTCTGCCGCATCTCGCCCCAGCGACGGCGTTGGCCATGCGGTGCGCACGTCCGGGAATGACGAAGGGCCCCGGTTCAGTGAACCGGGGCCCTCTCGATGGTGGGCGACACTGGGTTTGAACCAGTGACCTCTTCCGTGTCAGGGAAGCGCGCTACCACTGCGCCAGCCGCCCGAGGTGGAGACGGGATTTGAACCCGTGTACACGGATTTGCAGTCCGTTGCCTCGCCTCTCGGCCACTCCACCAGGTGAAGATGGAATCTCACCATACTGGATGGGGCGAGAAGCCTCTCCGAGCGGACGACGGGATTCGAACCCGCGACCCTCACCTTGGCAAGGTGATGCTCTACCAACTGAGCCACGTCCGCATTGCTTTCCGACTGCGGTGACCCGCGTTGGGTGCGTTGAGAACACTAGCCCACGGTTGACGGCCCGTGCAAATCGTGAGTGACAACCGCGTGATTCCCCCGTGAACAGCCCTGGCCCGAGTCGCATCAAGCGCCCTCCGTGAGGGTCCAAGAGTCAGCGCTCCCCCGGTACGCAGACCCCTTCCGAGAGTCCTGGGCCTCTTGGATTTGTGGGGCGAGCGGGATGTGGGTAGTGTTCTCCAAGCAACGCGGGCGATTGGCGCAGTGGTAGCGCGCTTCGTTCACACCGAAGAGGTCACTGGTTCGAACCCAGTATCGCCCACCGCGTCAGGGCCGTTTCCACCAGGGAACGGCCCTTTTCGTCGTCCGGTTCCCGCCCTGGGTGGAGGATGCCCAGTCACGTCAGTAGGGCCACATTTGAGCCCTGCTTGACCGCTCCCAGGCCCAGAACGTGCGGTGCGACACCGTGTTTGACACCGTCCGACGAGACATTTCGTCGCCAATCCCATAAGCTGAGACTCGATCTCACACAGTGAGAGCCGGTTTGCGGATGTCCAGACCTGTGTTCAACGCTTGGCACACGGCACCGCTGCCGCCTTCCACACCACGCAAGGGAAAGGCAACGCGCATGACTGCTCCCGCACTGGTCCTGCTGTCGCAGGGATCATCGGACCCGCAGGTCGCTCACATCCTCCATGGGGTGCGCAAGCAGCTGCAGATGGCCCGGCCGGAGCTCAGCGTCCACATTGCCTTCCTCGACCATTGCCCGCCCACCGGTTCGACGGTCGTCTCGACGCTCGTCCAGCGTGGGGTGCGCGAGATGGTCTTCATCCCGCTCGACATGACGCGCGCTGTCGACCCGGAGCCCGCTGCAGTGGCCATGCTCTCCCGCGTGCGCGCCTCCTTCCCCGACGTCGCGGTCACGCTGGCCCGTCCGATCGGGCCGGCCACCGAGCTGCTGAACGTCCTGGACACCATGGTCCGCGAGGGCCTGCGCAGCGCCCACGCCGTCGAGCTGGACGGCCTCGTGCTGTCCACCCCTGGCACAGGTGATGTCCGCGGCAATGCCCTGATCGCCCGCCGTGCCCGCCAGTGGTCGACGCACCACCGCCTGCCGGTGGTCGTCTCCGTCGGTGACGGCTCCGGCCCCAACTCTGCCCAGGCCATCGCCGCACTCCGCTCCCAGGGACGTCGTCACATCGGCGTCGGCAGCTTCTTCGTGGCCGGGGACGAAAACTTCCACGCGCAGGCGGAGCTGGCCCGCCAGGCCGGCGCGATCGCCGTCTCCGCACCGATGGGTGCGCACCCGCTGGTGCTCGACCTGGTGCTCGCCCGTTATGCCTTCGCCGCGATGGAACTGCTGGACAGCCAAGTGGCGCAGGACTCCTTCAATCGCGAGCACCCCTTCAGCCTGGCGAACTGACCGGGCAACCGCGGGCAGCACCAAGCTGCACACGCAACTCGAAGGGGGCTGGCACCAGGCGGTGCCAGCCCCCTTCGTCCATGCTCAGCAGCTCTTGACGCGTTCCATCTCCACGTCCACGTCGAAATCGGCGGGCGGCCAACCAAGGTCCATGTCCTGCAGGGTCTCGAGCAGGATCTGGGCAACGGCCCAGTTCCGGTACCACTTCTTGTCCGAAGGGATGATGTACCAGGGCGCCGAATCGGGATTGCAACGCTCCAACAGGTCCGCGTAGGCCTCCATGTAGGCCGGCCACTTGGAGCGGGAGTCGACATCACCCGGGTTGTACTTCCAGTACTTCTCGGGGTTCTCCAGCCGCTCCAGCAGGCGGGCCTTCTGCTCGTCCGCCGAGATGTTCAAGAAGCACTTCACGACGCGGATGCCCGAGTCGGTGAGCTCCTTCTCGAACTCGTTGATCTGGTCGTAGCGCTGCTCCCAATCCTCCACCGGCACGAGCTCGTCGACGCGTCCGATCAGCACGTCTTCGTACTGCGAACGGTCGAAGATACCGATCATGCCGGGCCCGGGCACCGCACGACGGATGCGCCACAGGAAGTCGTGCTGGCGCTCCTCCTCGGTGGGCGCCTTGAATGCGTGCAGGTGGATGCCCTGCGGGTCGACCATGCCGATCGCATGGCGAATGACGCCTCCCTTGCCTGAGGTGTCCATGCCTTGCAGGATCACCAGCACGCGCGGCGCCGACTCATCCTCACGGCCGTTGGCGTAGAGCCGCTCCTGCAGGTCCGAGATCTTGGGTCCCATCGCGAGCGTCTGCTTGTCGGCGTCCGCCTTCCCCTTACCCGGGTAGCCGGGCGCGGCGGCCGGGTCGAGGTCCGCGATCCGCACACTGCCCTGCGGAGCTCGCAGCAACGCACGCAGGCTGCTGTCCCGTCCGACGACGGGTTCACGCGAGATGCGTTTGCTGTTGCTTGCCTTGCCCTGGCGCTTGCCGGACAACTTGTCGGACTTCTTCGATTCCGTCTTTGCCATCCGACCATTGTCGCGCGCCGGCGGGCGAGTGGGGCCGAAAACGCGCTCCTGGCCCTGATTCCTCGGCGCGTCGTCAGCCCTCGGACCGGGCTCGGCTGGGTTGCACCCGGGGCGGTTCGCCGGGCATCTTCGGATACTCGGGCGGGTAGGGCATATCCCCCTCGCCGGCCTCCGCATCGCGCTCGTACCACTCGAGCGCGGTGTTCACCGGCGCCGGGGTGGACCGGTACAGGCCTGCCCAACGGTCCCCCAGCTCGGCGTACCGGGCGGGCATCGTCTGCACGGTGAAGTCGTCGGGAGAGACCTCGTCGAGCTCCTCCCACAGCAGGGGTGCCGACACTGTAGCGGTGGGCACCGGACGAATGGAATAGGCGCTGGTCATCAACCGGTCGCGCGCCATCTGGTTGAAGTCGACGAAGATGCGCTCGCCGCGCTCCTCCTTCCACCACTTCACGGTCACCAGTTCGGGCATCCGGCGGGCCAGCTCACGTCCGATCGCGATGGCGGCGTGCCGGGCCTCGATGAAGTTGCAGGGCTCGACCTGGGCGAAGACGTGGACGCCGCGGCCACCGGAAGTCTTGACCCAGGGGTCCAGGCCCGCCGCGGTCATCACCGTGCGCAGTTCGTGCGCTGCCGCGACGGCGTCGGGGAAGCCGGTCCCCGGCTGTGGGTCGAGGTCGATTCGGAGCTGGTCGACGTGCTCGGTGTCGGGCATCGTCACCGGCCAGGGGTGGAAGCGCAGCGTCCCGAGGTTCACCATCCAGACCAGGTCGGCGACGCTGGTTGGGGCCACCTGCTCGGCCGTCCGCCCCGAGGGATAGGTCACCTTGACGGTCTGCACACGCTCCGGCATCCCCTTGGGAGCCGCCTTCTGGTAGAAAGCGTCGCCGCGGCCATCCTGACGGGTGGCCATCACCATGCCGGGGTGCACTCCCCCGGGCCAGCGCTCCATGGTCGTCGGACGTCCATGCAGCGCGGCCAGCATCCCCTCGCCGACGGCGATGACGTACTCGGCCAAGTGCTTCTTGGTCAGACCCAGCTCGGGGAAGTAGACCTTGTCAGGGCTGGACAGACGGACGGCGTGACCGCCGATTTCCAGCTCGATGGCATCCTTGGGCATGTGCCCACCCTAGGGCCCACCAACCGGAGGGAGACCCATGACTGACATGCCCACGCCGAAGGTGCTGCTCAGCGAGGACGAATGGCGAGCCAAGCTGAACGACCTCGAGTACAAGGTGCTGCGCGAGGCCGGCACCGAGGCCCCCTTCGTCGGCGAGTACACGGACACGACCACCGAGGGCGTCTACTCCTGCCGCGCGTGTGGCGCCGAGTTGTTCCGTTCGGACGAGAAGTTCGCCAGCCATTGTGGCTGGCCGTCCTTCTTCGCCCCGCTGGCCGAGGACACCGTCCGCTACCTGCGCGACACGACGATCCCCGGCCGTCCGCGCACCGAAGTGCGCTGCGCTTCCTGCGACTCGCACCTGGGTCACGTCTTCGAGGGCGAGGGCTACGAGACTCCCACCGACCTGCGCTACTGCATCAACTCGGTCTGCCTGACGCTCGAGCCAAAGGCCTGATCCTGCCGAGCCCAGGCCAGGTCAGCTGGCGAGCACCGAGGGGTCGATCATCGAGGCCCCGTCGACTGCCTTGTCGATCAGGCCCTGGGCCTTCATGAAGGTGGTCATGTTGCCCCAGGTCCGCTCCACGATGGCACCCGTGATCTCTCCGTCGCTCTCGTAGAGCGGCACGGTGGCCTTCAGCGTGGCCAAGGCGTTCTTGCGCGCCGTCGCCTCGTCCAGGCCGGTGACATGGGTGGCGGCCACGGTCACAGCCGCCTCGGGGTCGGCGGCGACGGCCCTCATCGACTCGACCATCGCCTTCGCCACCGCTTGCGCCTCCTCGCGGTTCGCGTTGAGGTGCTCGAAGGTTGTGATCAGGCTGACGGCGACCAGCGGCACCTCGGGTGCCAGCTCAAGCTCGCGGACCGCCAAGCCGTTCTGCTCGAACTGGACCGCGTCATTGTTGGTGTAGCCCACCACCGCGTCCACCTTGCCGGTGGTCAGGGCGGCCTGGGAGGTGTAGCCGATGGTCTGGATCGTGACGTCGTCCTGGGTGAGGCGCGCGGTGTTCAACGCGACCAGCGTGCCGAACCAGGCCTCCCCGAACTTGCCCGGGATGCCGAGCCTCTTGCCCTTGAGGCCGGTCAGGTCGGTGATCGTCGAGTCTTCGGGGACGATCACCCGCACCGGGTAGTGCTGGTACATGGTGGCGATGGAGACCAGTTCCATGCCCTCGGTGAAGGCCTGCACCAGCTCGTCACCACCGGCGATGACGTACTGTTCCTGGCCTGCAGCCAGGGCCGTGAACAGACCCTCCTGCGCCCCATGGTGGCGCAGGGCAATGTCCTGCCCACCGGCAGCGAACACACCCTTGTCAACACCCCAGTAGAAGGGCGCGAACTGCACATTGGGGATGTAGGTGAGCCCGAGCACCGGCTTGGACGAAGTGGACGACGAACCCGACGCCGTCGCGGCCGACGTGGTGGCGTTGGGCGAGGTGGAGGCGGACGATGCCTGCTCTCCCGCCTTCTGGCTGGCAGTGCCATTGCAGGCAGCCAGACCAAGGGTGGTGGCGGCCACGGAGACCTGGAGCAGCTGGCGTCGGTTCATGGGTGTTCCTGTCGGTAGGTGCGGCGGGGGGGNNGTTGCTCAAGCCAGCGGATGATCGAGTAGATCGTGGCCGCGACCAGACAGAGCACGCCGATCGTGGCAAACATCCCTGGGGTGTCGAGCCGGTCGCGCTGAATGGTGAGCAGCTCCCCCAAGCCAGACCCTCCCATCACCATCTCGCCGACGACCGCGCCGGTGATCGACAGGGTGAAGCCATTGCGCAGCCCGGCGAGTGTGGACGGCAGGGACAGCGGCCCCTCGATGTGGCGCAACAGGCTGAGGGTGCCGGCGCCATCCATCCGTCCGGCAGCCACCAGTTCGGGGTCGACGTGTCGCAATCCCAGCACGGTGGCCACCAGGATCGGGAAGAAGACCATCAGCGCGCACAGCACCATCACCGGGACGAGTCCGTAACCGACCCACAGCACCAGCAGCGGCGCCAGGACGATCGCGGGGATGGCCTGCGTTGCCCCTAGGAAGGGCTGGGTCGCGGCGGAGAACCACCGCGACTCATGGATCGCGACGGCCAAGGGGATGGCGACGGCGGCACCCAGCGTGGAGCCACCGAAAGCCTCGAAGAGGGTGACGCAGAGGGATCGCCAGAAGGAACGCGACGACAGCTGCAGGTGCAGGGCATCCAGCACGTCAGCCGGCGTCGGCAGTACGAAGCGCGGCATCTGGCCGATCTTCGCCGTGAGCACCCAGCCCAGCAGCAGTGCGCAGCCCAACGCCAACGGTGCAACGACCGCCCGCATCCTGCTGCCGATCACTCTTCGTCCTCCCGGTCGTCGTCATCATGACCCGGGGCATGCGGGAATCCGCGGGCTGGCCGACCGCGCGAGGCGTGTATCGGCACGCCACCGCGGCCTCGTCGCCACGACGAAACCAGCCAGTGCTTCCTCCCATCCGGACTTTCACCGTCGGTACCGGAATCCCACCGGTTCAACCGCCCAGCCGTACCGGCCTGGTCGGGTCGCGGACTCTCACCGCCGGTTCGGACTTGCACCGACCCCGGGAGCACTTTGGACCAAAGATAGCGCACCGGCCCGAAAACCCTGATGGGTTTGCTGGCCGGTGGGCAGGTCGTTCGGGGTGTTCAGCAGCAGCCGCAGGCACCTTCGGCCGGGGCGCCCCAGCTGGCGACGATCTCGGCGAGCTCGCGACGACGTCCGGTGAAGAAGGGCTGCTCCTCGCGCATGTGGGCACGGGCCTTGGCGGCGCGCAGGTCACGCATCAGGTCGAGGATGCGGTACAGGTCGTCCGCCTCGAAGCTCAGAAGCCACTCGTAGTCGCCCAGGGCGAAGGCGGCGATCGTGTTCGCGCGGACGTCCGGGTAGGGCAGGGCCAGCATGCCGTGCTCGCGCAGCATCGCCTTGCGCTCGTCCTCGGGCAGCAGGTACCACTCGGTCGAGCGGACGAAGGGGTACACGCAGATGTGCTGCTTCGCCTGCTCACCGGCCAGGAAGGCAGGGATGTGGGAGCGGTTGAACTCGGCGGCGCGGTGCAGGCCCACCTGGGACCACACGGGCAGCAGCGTCTGGCCCAGCTCGGTGGCGCGCAGGGCGAGGTAGGCGTCCTGGAGCACCTCGGAGTCGGGGGCGTGCCACCAGACCATCAGGTCGGCGTCGGCGCGGAAACCCGCGATGTCGTACCAGCCTCGAATCACANNCTGGCCTTCTCGACCGCGGCCAGGGCCTCAGCCGCGGCATCGGCGCCGACGGCCTGGGTGCGGGCGAAGACCGAGTACATCGCGTAGTTGATGGACTCGTTGATCGACTCGGCGTTGATCCCGGCCTGGGGATCGTGCTCGTCGTGCTGGGTGGTCATGCAAGTGCTCCTTCCCTGGCCGCGGCCCGCAGGGCGGGACCTTCGGCATGGATGAGTTCGACGATGCGGGTCAGCACGTCGGGGTCGGTGGTCGGCGGGACGCCGTGACCCAGGTTGAAGATGTGTCCTGGCGCCTTGGCGCCCGCGCGGATGACCTCGCGGACCCGCTCGGCCAACACCGGCCAGGGCGCCAGCAGCAGCGAGGGGTCGAGGTTGCCCTGGACGGCCTTCTGGCCGCCGATCCGGGCCGCAGCGACGTCCAATGGAGTGCGCCAGTCCACGCCGACGACATCAGCCCCGGCCTCCGACATGGCGGGCAACAGCTCGGCCGTCCCGACCCCGAAGTGGATCCGGGGGACGCGCTCCCCCAGCTGGTCGAAGACGAACTGGCTGTGCGGCAGGACGCGCTCGCGGTAGTCCCGCTCGGACAGGGCACCGGCCCAGGAGTCGAAGAGCTGGACGGCCTGCGCGCCCGCGTCCACCTGCACCTGCAGGAAGGCGGCGCTGATCACCGCGAGGCGGTGGCACAACTCGTCCCACAGCTGCGGGTCGCCGACCATCATCGCCTTGGTGCGGGAGTGGTCCTTGGACGGACCGCCCTCGACCAGGTAGCTGGCCAGGGTGAAAGGTGCGCCAGCGAAGCCGATCAGCGGAATGTCCCCGAGCTCGGCGACCAGACGGGTGACCGACTCGGTGACGAAACCGACGTGCTCGGGGGTCAGCGGGACGAGCTGGTCGAGGTCGGCCGTCGAGGTGATCGGCTTGGCGACGACCGGGCCGGTGCCAGCGACGATGTCCAGGTCGACCCCGATCGCCTTGAGCGGCACCATGATGTCGCTGAAGAAGATGGCTGCGTCGACGTGATGGCGGCGGACCGGCTGGAGCGTGACCTCGACGACCATGTCGGGATCGGCGCAGGCCTGGAGCATCTGCGTCCCGACGCGCAGTTCGCGGTACTCGGGCAGGGAACGTCCGGCCTGGCGCATGAACCACACGGGCAGGGCAGTGCCCTGGCGTGCGTGGGCAGCGGCGACGAGTGCGGGCTCGTGCGGGGCCGTGTCGGCGACAGGAGGATGGTTCACGCTCGCAATACAACCACAGCCGCGAAGGCCGGACGGAATCGGCGAGGAGGCTGGTCGCAGCCGTGACCGGCGAGTCGCTCCCGGCCCCGACAGCCCCCGTTGCATACCCTCGACCTGTGAGCCCCCAACTACCCGGACGAGCCAGCGCGCTGAGCTTTGACGAGCTGGCCCGGGAACTGGCGGCCTTCGGCTGGCGGTCCGAGGTCGAGGTGGAGGACATCCCCTCCCCGCAACGCATCGCGCCGCACTCGGTGGCGATCGCAGCCGACGTCATGAGTGGAAACGAGGAGCTGGGCAACGGTCGGCTGGTCTTGTTGCACGACCCGGCCGGAGTCGAGGCCTGGGAGGGCGAGTACCGCTGCGTGACCTTCGCGCGGGCCGAAGTGGACCTCGAAATGGTCACCGACCCCTTCCTGGCCGAAGTTGGCTGGTCGTGGCTGACGGACGCCCTGGAGGCCCACCACGCACCCTATGTGGCAGCGTCCGGCACCGTGACCGCCGTCTCCAGCCGGTGCTTCGGCGGGATGCAGGACGACCCGGATCGCGCCGAGGTGGAGATCCGTGCCTCCTGGACCCCATTGATCGACGATGAGCACTCCCTCGGCGCCCACCTGGCCGCTTGGCAGGACCTGCTGTGCATGACCGCCGGCGTGCAGCCGCTGCCGGATGGCGTCGTCCCGATCTCGTTTGGGCGGGCTCGATGAGGGACGAACAGCCGATCAGTGCTGGACAGCCGATCAGGGCCGTCACTCCCCCCGAGGCCACCCGCCCCGGGGAACAGGCACCACTGCCCGTGCTCGACATGCCCGCGGACGGGATTCCGGAGGTGGTCGACACACCCACAGCCCTGGCCGCCTGCATCGCGAGCCTGCGGGCGGGCACCGGCCCGGTGGCGGTCGACGCCGAGC
>DGKN01000249.1:0-269 GCA_002387005.1 Propionibacteriaceae bacterium UBA4569 | reverse complement strand
GGGTCATCCACGCCGCCACCCAGGACCTACCCTGTCTCGTCGAGGCTGGAATGGTGCCCGAACGCATCTTCGACACCGAGCTGGCAGGACGCCTGCTCGGCCTCCCGCGGGTCGGGCTGGGCGCCATGGTCGAGCAGTACTTCGGCCTGCACCTGCTCAAGGAGCACTCCGCCGCGGACTGGTCCCGTCGCCCGATCCCCAGCGACTGGCTCGTCTACGCGGCGCTCGACGTCGAGTTGCTGGTGGAGCTGCGCGAGAAACTGGCCGCC
>DGKN01000233.1 GCA_002387005.1 Propionibacteriaceae bacterium UBA4569 | reverse complement strand
GAGGGAACCGGCCATCATCCGGCCGGCCTCGTGGGCGCGGCCGTCGGTGCGACATACGAACAGCACCTCGCCGTCCAGGTGTTCGGCGATCTCGTCGGCGTGCTGGCTGATGACGTCCAACGGCGCGTTCACGGCACCGGCGATGTGGTGTCCGGCGAACTCGACCGGGGTGCGGACGTCGAGCACCGTCGGCGCATCGGCCTCTTGCAACCAGCCAGAACCTTCGGCAACGGTGAGGTCCTGAGCTCGTCTCATGGGTCTTTCTCCTTCTCGGGGTGGGTTCGTCGGGTCGGGTCGGGATCTGGAATCGGGGAGGCGGACGGCCTCGCGCTGGGCTTCCCCATCCGTTCGGGCTCTACCCATAGAGACTCTATATACCCCTGGGGGTATTTGCAAAATACCCCCGAGGGTATCTAGGATCGACCCATGAGCACCGACACCACCTCCGGCCGCGACGAGGCCACCAAGCGCTATGTCATCGTCGGCGGCGTCGCCGGCGGCATGTCCACCGCCACCCGCCTGCGTCGTCTCGACGAGAACGCCGAGATCACCGTCATCGAGCGCAGTGGCTATGTCTCCTTCGCCAACTGCGGCCTGCCCTACTACGTCGGCGGCGTGATCGAACAACGCTCAGCCCTGTTGCTGCAGACCCCTGAGTCGTTGGCCGCCCGCTTCGGCATCACCGTGCTGGTCAACACCGAGGTCGTCAGCGTCAACACCACCGCCCGCGAGGTCACCACCCGCAGCACCATGTCAGATGAGACCAGCACCCTGGCCTACGACGAACTCGTGCTCTCCCCGGGCGCGCGCCCCATCACGCCGCAACTGCCGGGCATCGAGCGCGCCCTTACCCTGCGCGACGTCGAGGACACCGACGCGATGGCAGCCGCCGTCGCCGGCGCCCAGACCGCCGTGGTGATCGGTGGCGGCTTCATCGGTGTGGAGGTTGCCGAGAACCTCGTGCACCGCGGCATGCAGGTCAGCCTGGTCGAGGCGACCGCCCAGGTGATGGCGCCGCTCGACCCCGAGATGGCCACCCCCGTGCACCAGCGACTGCGTGACCGTGGCGTCGACCTGCGCCTCGGCGTATCGGTCACCGCGATCGGGGACCAGGTCGTGAACCTGTCCGACGGGAGCACCCTGCCGGGCGAGGTGGTGGTCGCAGCCATCGGCGTGCGCCCCGACACGACGCTGGCCCGGATGGCCGGCCTGACCATCGGACCCCGCGGCGGCATCGCTGTGGACGAGAAGATGACCACCAGCGACCCGCACGTGCACGCCATCGGCGACGCGGTCGAGAAGGTCGACGGTCTCTCCCACGAGACGACGCTGGTGCCGCTCGCCAACACTGCCAACCGCCAGGGGCGCGTGCTGGCCGACATTCTGTCCGGACTCCCGGGGGCCGATCGTCCCGTGCTCGGGACCGCGATCGTGGGCGTCTTCGGCCTGCAGGTCGCCAGCACCGGCTGGAACGAGAAGCGTCTGGTCGCCGCCGGACGCCCCTACCGCGCCATCCACACCCACCCCGCCTCGCACGCCGGTTACTACCCCGGCGCCGCCCAGCTGGCGCTCAAGCTGCTGGTCGACCCGGAGACGGACGAGATCCTCGGCGCCCAGGGCATCGGGGACGACGGCGTTGACAAGCGCATCGACGTGATCGCCACCGCCATCGCGGGCGGGCTGACCGCGTCCGACCTGGCCGACCTTGAACTCGCCTACGCGCCCGCGTTCGGTTCGGCGAAGGATCCGGTGAACATGCTCGGCTATGTCGACCAGAACGCCGCCCAGGGCATCACGGACACCGTCCAGTGGCACGAGGTCGGCGAGCTGATGGAGGGCGGGGTGCACCTGATCGACGTCCGCACCCCTGCCGAGGTCGCCAATGGCGCCATCCCCGGCGCGATCAACATCCCGGTGGACGAGCTGAGGGACCGTCTGGACGAGCTGCCCGAGGGCGACCTCGTGGTCAGCTGCGCCGTCGGCATCCCCGGGGNNCAGCTGCGCCGTCGGCATCCGCGGGCACATCGCCGCGCGGATGCTGACCCAGAAGGGCCGCAACGCCAAGAACCTGGACGGCGGCTACCGCACTTGGTCTGCTGGCATGGCGTCCCGTCAGAACGCAGCCAGCTGACGCGTTGGCAGGTCATGGGGCGGCAGGCCAGCGGGCGGCAGGCCAGCGGGTGACAGGCCTGCGGGTGATAGGTCAGTGGGTGAGCTTCAGCCCGATCACGCCACCCACGATCATCAGCAGGAAGATGATCTTCGCGATGGTCACCGGTTCGTTGCCGGTGGCCATCGCGTACGCCACCGTCAGGACGGCGCCGATGCCCACCCACACGGCGTAGGCGGTGCCGACCGGAAGTGCCTTCAGCGACCAGGCCAGGCCGACCATGCTGAGCGTGGTGGCGACCAGGAAGACGATGCTGGGCCCCAGCTTGGAGAAGCCTTCAGAACGTCCCAGCGCTGTGGCCCAGACGGCCTCCATCGCACCGGAGAGCACGAGCACGATCCATGACACGACGAACTCCTCGTGGGCCGTCTTGTCGCGGTCCGGGTACGGCACCCCTCGTCCGGCGGACGCTGGGCCAGCGTCCTTCGGGCAAGTCTAGGCGGGCGGGCTCGCGGCAATCAGTCGCGCACGCGCACCGCTGCGGGATCCCGTCGGGTCCAGGTGACCCAACCGGTGAGGGCGGCGAGCAGCCAGACGGCGCCGGTCAGCAACAGCACCATGCTCAGCGTCAGTCCGCCCCACCACAGGCCCGGGTAGGCGGTGCGCGTCAGCGCGTAGTAGGACAGGCCAAGGATGGCCATGCCCAGGATGATCCACAGCCCGCCGATCGCGGCCGGCACTCCCCTCGTCCTCATGCCGACCATTGTCCACCCCAGCTTCTGTGTCGACCAGCCCCCTCTCCGCCTTCGCGACTGCCAGCACCCTGCCGAATCGAGCTACGGGTTTTGGTTCCCGTGGACCGAAACACACGCGACGCTCATCCCTTGTCCCTGAGTCCTTTCTGGGGAAGGGGCCGCTGCGGTGGCCCTCACCCTTGACGGGTGGTTAGCTGTTTGGGTGAGCCCACGCCCTGCACCGACCCGCAGCGACGCCACGGCGGTCAAGTTCCTCAATGCCGCCGCTTCGTTGATCGACGCCGCACTGTCCACCTCCGAGGAGAACGTCCCACCGAGACTGCGCCAGATCCACTTCCCGGCGGCCCTGGACTGGGTGCGCACCGAGGACGTGCTGCGGATGACCGCCGGCGGAAACGGCGAGGGTGAGTCGCGCAAGGCCTTCCGGAACCGCTGGGCGAGCAAGGAGGAGTTCGTCCGCGACGCCATCGTGCACGCAATGCTCTACCGCGATCGCGAAGGCGTCTCCACCGCCCAGACTCGCGCACGGCTGTTCGAGATCGCCGCCGACTCCCCCTCACCCACCGACTTCGTGACGACGCTGACCCGCGAGGCGGAGAAGGAGCTGCTGGGCAACCCGCGCAGCTGGCTGCTGGCCCACGTCGCACCGCTGCTCGGGCGCCACCCCGACCTGCACGCACCACTGCGCGACATGATGCGCGGGGACGCCGACTACTGGCTCGTCTTCTATTCCGACGTGCTGACCGCTTCGGGTTTCAGCCTGCGCGCCCCATGGACCCCTGAGCGCGCCACCTGGGCGATGCAGGCCCTGCTGGACGGCGTGATCCTGCGCCACCGGGTGGACCCCGAACGAATGGCGGACGAGAAGTGGTGCGCGGGCAACATGTTCGCCGACACGGTGCTGGCCTTCTGCGCCGGGATCATGGACGCCGAACGCTCCGGCGAGAGCGTCAAGGACTGGATCGACCGCCAGCTCGGCGTCCCCAGCCCCATCCGAAGCGCCGAGCAGTGAAATGCCTAGTCAGATCGGGTGCGACACTCGATGTGACATCGCCGCCGTTGTCACGCTATTATTTCCGAGCTGCCTGAAACGGGCAGCCGGACGGAGCCGAAAGGCTCTTGGGCCGCAAGGCCCCGTAGCGCAGTTGGTTAGCGCGCCGCCCTGTCACGGCGGAGGTCGTGGGTTCGAATCCCATCCGGGTCGTTNNGTCGCGGGTTCGAGTCCCGTCGGGGTCGCGAAAGCGGTGGTGTTCGCATCACCGCTTTTGTGTTGCAACACATTGTGGTCAAACGCAGTGTGACGCCGCACGTGTTGGAGTGCCACTTCCACTGGTCTCCAGCGCTTTGGCCAGGTAGCTCAGCTGGTAGCAGCGTTCGCCTGAAAAGTGAAAGGTCACCGGTTCGATCCCGGTCCTGGCCACAGAATCGAGCTCGCCCCCTTCGCCGGGGCGGGCTCGTTCTGCTTCTCCCCTCCGACGGGCTCGGGTTTCGGGGCCAGGTCGCACCGTGACCGTGGCTGGATCGATCGGGGCCGCGCTTCGGTCGCTCGGCAAGCGTGCCCGGGGATCGCTCGGGATCAGGCGTAGGCGCCAATCCAACGCTCCAGCTCTGCGAAGACGCGGGCGCGAACCTCAGGCGCGCTGAGTGTGAGGTCATGGATGCCGTCCGTGATACGCACCACCGTCACGCAGGAACCCAGGCGCACGGCACGGGCGGCCATCTTGTCGACGTCCAGCACGATGTCGACGGTGCGCAGCGCCTCGTCCCAGTCCCGGCGGAAGTCGCTGCGGGCACTCGCCATCACCAGCACCGGCACCTCGATGCCCAGCCCGGCCTTGACCTTCGCGTGGCCAGCCAGGATCGCCGCGAGCCAGGCGGCACGCGGGCTGAAGTCGGTGGCGTTCTTCCACTCCGGCTCCATCGTCCACTCACCATCTTGGGCGACGTCGAGCGTGCGAACGTAGAAGCCATTGTTGGGCAGCGGGAGCAGCGAGCTGGGCCGCGACGACGCCCACCGCTGCAGGACGCTTCTGGTGGCCGCCTGCATCAGCATGGAACCGCCCAAGTCGATCCACGGGGAGTTCAGCACCAGCGCCTTCACCCGACCGGGGCGTTCGGCAACCCACAAGGAGGCGACCAGACCGCCAGTGGAGTGTCCCATCAGGACGACCTCGTCATGATGGGCCGCAACGATCTCCATCGCAGCGTCCAGCTCGGCGAAGTAATCGCTCAGGTCGGAGATGAAGCCCTTGTACTGCCCCGGAGCCAAGGATCGTCCGTAACGACGTAGCTCGATTGCGTAGAAGTCGCGATCGAGCCCGTCGAAGAAGTCACCGACATGGGGGTGGAAGAAGTAGTCATTCCAGCCATGCAGATACACGACCGCTCCCGGCCGAGAAGGGGCATCGCGCCTCAACAGCGTGCCGACCAGTGGTGCGTCGTCGGGTTCACCCGCAGCGGGCTCTGCGCCGTCCAGAGGGAGAGTGGTGGTCTCGTAACCCGACAGGAGCCGGTCAGGCACCCACTCAGGCTCGGCGTTCGTCCTCATCATCGTTGTCGAAGTTGCCTTCGACGTCCTCGCTGTATGCCTCGGCGAGATCGGCGTACTGGTCGGGAATCTCCTCCACCCGCTCCACGTAACCGCCGGGCCCCCGAAGCTCACGCTCAAGTGACGAGAAATCGGTGCTCACGGGACGGTACTTCAATTCCCGTGCCACCTTGGTCTGCTTCGCCTTCTGCCGGCCGCGCCCCATATCGGGTCGACCCCCTCGCTCTGTCCCTCGCGGCATTGCCGCGGCAAATGTGATCAAACTGTCGTGGGAGACAGGCTACCGGTTACCCGAGCGCCGCTCAAAGCGAGGAACCGTTCAGGCGCGCGGGTGTTCGCCGACCATGGTGACCCGCGCGTGCTCAGCCGTTGAATCACCGACCTGGCCCGCCAGCCAGGACTCGACGCCACGGGCAGAGAGCACCTGCTGGGCAGCCTCGACGGAGTCCTCCGGAAGGATCGCCACCATGCCCACGCCCTGGTTCAGCGTCGCCTCAATGTCGGCCTGGGAGACCTGCCCGACCTGCTGCACCAGCTGGAATATGGCGGGCGGGGTCCACGTAGACCGGTCGATGGTGACGCCGAGGTGGTCGGGAACCACGCGGGCCAGGTTGTTCGCCAGGCCGCCGCCGGTGATGTGGCTCATGGCGTGGATGCCCGCAGCGTGCTTGGTGGCGGCGATCATCTCCAGCACGTCCTTGGCGTAGACGTGCGTGGGGACGAGCAGTTCCTCGCCCAACGTGCGTCCGAGCTCGTCAACGTGGCCCTCCAGCGACATCTTGGCCTGGTGCAACAGCACGTGGCGCACCAGGGAGTAGCCATTGGAGTGCAGGCCGGAGCTGGCCATCGCGAGCACCACGTCACCGGCCTCGATCCGCTCGGCGCCCAGGATCTCGTCCCGCTCGACGACGCCGGTGGTGGCGCCGGCGATGTCGTACTCGTCCGACTCCAGAAGGCCCGGGTGCTCCGCGGTCTCTCCGCCCAGCAGCGCGCAGCCGGCAGTCTCACATGCCGCCGCGATCCCCTTGACGATGGCGGCGATGCGCTCGGGGACGACCCTGCCGCAGGCGATGTAGTCAGTGACGAACAGCGGTTCGGCGCCGGAGACGACCAGGTCGTCGACCAGCATGCCGAGCAGGTCGAAGCCGATGGTGTCGTGGACGTCCATCGCCTGCGCGATGGCAACCTTGGTGCCGACGCCGTCGGTGGAGGTGGCCAGCACGGGGTGGCGGTAGCTCTTGAAGGCCGACGCGTCGAAGAAGCCGGCGAAACCACCCAGGCCTCCGAGCACCTCGGGGCGACGGGTCCGGGCGACGTGGGCCTTCATCAGCTCGACGGCGCGGTCTCCGGCCTCGATGTCGACCCCGGCCTGTGCGTAGGCGGACTGGCTCATCACTTCCCCTTCTTCTGCACGGATGTGCTCTTCAACTCTGCCAGCGGTAGATCCTTCTTGCCGACCGGGTACACGCCGTCGAAGCAGGCGCGGCACAGGTCGTTCTTCGGCACGTGGGTGGCCTTGATCAGCCCGTCCAGGCTGATGTGGCCGAGCGAGTCAGCCCCGATGGCCTTCGCGATCTCGGGAATGGACATGTTCGGCGCGATCAGCTCGTCGCGGGTGGCGAAGTCGATGCCGTAGAAGCACGGCCACTCCACCGGCGGGGCGGAGATGCGCACGTGCACCTCCTTCGCGCCGGCCTGGCGCAGCATTGCCACGACCTGGCGCTGGGTGTTGCCGCGCACGATCGAGTCGTCCACGACGACGATCCGCTTGCCACCGACCACGCTGGGCAGCGGGTTCAGTTTCATCCGGATGCCCATCTGCCGCATCCCATTGGACGGCTGGATGAAGGTGCGCCCGACGTAGGCATTGCGCACCAGACCCTGGCCGTAGGGGATCTGGGACCCGGCGGCGAAACCGATCGCGGCCGGGATGCCCGACTCCGGCGTCGGGATCACCAGGTCGGCCTCGATCGGGCACTCCTTGGCCAGCAGCTTGCCGATCTTGACGCGGACGTTGTGGATCCGGCGCTCGTTGAGCACCGTGTCGGGCCGGGAGAGATAGACGTACTCGAACAGGCAATGCTTCGGCTTCGCCTTGGCGAAGCGTCGGCTGCGGATGCCGTTGCCGTCCAGGACGACCAGTTCGCCGGGCTCGACGTCGCGGACGAAGGTGGCACCGACGATGTCCAGCGCCGCGGTCTCCGAGGCGACCACCCAGCCGCCCCCGGGCAGCTGCCCGATCGCCAGCGGACGGATGCCCTGCGCGTCGCGGGCGGCGTACAGCGTCCGCTCGTCCATGAAGGTCAGGCAGAACGCGCCTCGCAGCAGGGGCAGGGTCTGCATCGCCGCGGCCTCGAGCCCCAGGTCAGGGTCGGAGGCCAACAGGGCGGTGAGGATGGCGGTGTCGGAGGAGGAGTCCATCCGCGCCTTGTGCGGCACCTTCTCGTCCGGCATCCGCTCGGCGAGCAGCACCTCGAGCTCGTCGGTGTTGGTCAGGTTGCCGTTGTGGCACAGTGCCAGACCGCCGCCCTGGAAGGGACGGAAGGTGGGCTGGGCATTGCCCCAGGTGCTGGCACCGGTGGTCGAGTAGCGGGTGTGGCCGACCGCGACGTCGCCCTTGAGGGCCGTCAGCGTCGCCTCGTCGAAGACCTGGCTGACCAGACCCATGTCCTTGAAGACCATGATCCGGTTGCCGTCACTCACGGCGATGCCGGCCGATTCCTGGCCGCGGTGCTGCAGGGCGAACAGGCCGAAGTAGGTGAGCTTGCTCGCCTCCTCCCCGGGGGCCCAGACACCGAACACACCGCAGTGGTCCTGGGGGCGCGGGTCGTCAGGGTTGAGTTCGTGGGTCAGCAGACCATCGGGTCGAAGCGGCACCGGGTCAGCCTATCGTTCTCGACGCGATCGCCAGAGCGCGAGGGTTTCCTCGACGTCCAACTGGCCGGTGATGATCGCAGGACCCTGCCAACGGGTGATGTTCGACTGCTTGATCCGGGCGTTGAGGTCCTCGACGATCGCGCGGGCGGTCTCCTCGCTGCGCACCTGGTCCAGGGTGGTGAGAATGTCCTGCTTCTCGCGCCGCACGGCCAAGGGCCCCGGCAACACCGCGGTGAGGCCCTCGTCGCGCATTTTCCGGTTGGCCCACCAATCGGTGTCCTCGGGTCGGCCGAGGTCGGGCAGCGGCTTGCCCCGGGCGGCGTCGAACTCGCCACGTTCCGTGGCCTCTCGCACCTGTCGGTCGATCCAGTTCTCGAAGACCGGACGCTGGTATTCCCCCATGCCACCCAGACTAGGACGACTAATCTTGCGCACCATGTGCGCCAATGCCCTCACCGAGACCGACCCCGTCGACCTGTCGCTGCTGCCGGCCAGCGCGAAGGTGGTCGACGGCCGGATCAGCGTCGGCGGGTGCGACCTGCTGGAGGTGGCCGAGGAGTTCGGCACGCCGCTGTTCGTCTACGACGCCGCTGAGCTGCGCAACCACTTCACCGAGGCGGTCGAGCACTTCGGGCCAGGCGTCGCCTACGCGACCAAGGCCTTCCTGACCCCGGGCTTGGCCAAGCTGGCGTCCGAGACCGGGATCAGCTTCGACGTCTCCACCGGCGGTGAGTACGAGTGCGTCCGCCGTGCCGGCGTCGATGCCTCCCGCCTGGTGATGCACGGCAACAACAAGCAGCCCGACGAACTGCGCCGCGCCGTGGTCGAGGGCGTGCAGTGGATCGTCGTCGACAACTTCGACGAGCTGGACCGGCTCGAGACCCTCGCCGCCGAACTCGGCCAAGGCGTCGACCTGTTGGTGCGCATCAACCCGGGCATCGAGGTGCACACCCACGAGTTCATCTCCACCGGCAATCGCGACTCCAAATTCGGTTTCCCGACCTGGACCGACGACGCTGCCCGCGCCATTGAGCGGATCCGCGACCACGAACTGCTGCGCTTCAAGGGCATCCACCTGCACATCGGCTCCTTCGTGCTGCAGATCGAGAACTTCATCGAGGCCTTGGACACGGTGGCGCCAATGGTGCGCCAGTACTCCCCCGAGGTGCTGATCGTCGGCGGCGGCCTGGGCGTGCGCTACCTGAACCAGGACGAGTGCCCGAGCTTCGCCGACTGGGCGCAGGCCATCCTGGCCTGGGGCCGCGAGACCCTGCCCGGCGTCACGCTGCTGGCCGAGCCCGGACGCTCGATGGTCGCCCAGGCTGGCTTGACGTTGTACACGCTGGGTTCGCTGCAGACGAAGGGAGATCGCACCTTTGCCGCGGTTGACGGCGGCATGAGCGACAACCCGCGTCCGATGCTCTACGACTCCGGTTATGAGGCCTTCAGCGTGAACGACCCGCAGGCCGAGCGTCCCGTCGCGGCGCAGGTGGTCGGCCGGCACTGCGAGAGCGGCGACATCGTCGTCCCCCGCGCCTTCCTGCCGGAGTCGCTGAAGGTTGGGGACGTGGTGTGCACGCCGGTCACTGGCGCCTACGGCTACACGATGGCCAGCAACTACAACATGGTCGCCCGGCCCGCGGTGGTTTTCGTCGAGGACGGCACGGCGACGCTGATGACCCGCCGGGAGACCTACGACGACCTGTTCGCCCGCGAGGTTGGTTTCTGAGCCATCGACCCTGCGCTGGCCTGCCGGGTTAGCGTGGTGCATGGACATCACCCGACGCACCCTGATCGGTTCCGGCGCGCTCGCCGTGCTGGCTGCCTGCAGCGACTCAGGTGGCAACACGACGCGAGACTCGACGACCAGGTCATCCATCCCGTCCGCCAGCCCGACTGTTGCGGGTTCCGCCACGTCCGCGACGGTTGGCTCAGCTACGGCGACCCCAACCGCCGCTTCCACCGCGATCCCGAAGCTCTCGGTCGAGACGGCCGCCTCCGGTCTGGAGTACCCCTGGGACCTCGTCTTCGTCGACGACGCCGTCGTCTTCACCCAGCGCACCGGGGTGCTGTCGGTGCTGCGCGACGGGAAGGTCGCCANNTCACGGCCGATCTGGACGACGTCCAGGTGGGCGGCGAGGGGGGCCTGCTCGGGCTGGAACTCTCCCCCGACTTTGCCTCCGACCGACGCATCATCGCCTGTTTCAACACCACCGCTGGCGACATCAAGGTGGTGCCGCTCACACTGTCGGACGACCTGATGAGCGCCACCCGCCTCAGCCCCCTCCTGACCGGCATTCCCGAGAACCCCAGTGGGCAGCACAGCGGCTGTCGTCCGCGCATCGGCAGTGACGGACTGCTGTACATCGGCACCGGGGACACCGCCAGCGGAACCCACCCGCAGGACCTGGACTCGCTGGGCGGCAAGGTGTTGCGCCTGGGCGCCGACGGGTCGGTTCCCGCGGGCAACCCCTGGGCAGCGGGGCCCGGCAGCCGCCGCTTCGTGTGGAGCCGTGGCCACCGAAATGTGCAGGGTCTGGCCGTGGAACCAGAGACGGGGCGGATGTTCTCCGTCGAGCACGGAACCAGCGTGGACGACGAGGTGAACCTGTTGGCCAAGGGCGCGAACTTCGGCTGGAACCCGGTCGTGAACGGCTCCTACAACCAGGACGTTCCGATGACCGACACCAGCATCGACGGGGTACGCGCGGCCGTCTGGAGTTCTGGAGACCCCACCATCGCCACCTCGGGTGCCGACTTCGCCACGGGTGCCCAGTGGGGCGGCTACGCCGGACGGCTGATGGTGGCCTGCTTGAAGGGCCAGCGCCTGTTGGCGATGCAGGTGCGCGGCAACGGCACGATCGGGGACGTCCATGAGGTGCCCGAGCTGGCTGGCTTCGGCCGGCTCCGCACGGCGCGACTCGACCCCGACGGTGCCCTGTGGGTGACCACCTCGAACGGCGGGGACGACAAGCTGCTGCGGGTCACGCCTGCCTGAGCCCGCAAGCCGGGCCAGAGACGGACGACGAGGGGCGCCGGGCCCCATCCGGACCCTTCACCCCTCGTCTGCCATGTCTGGGCAGCCGGTGCACTGGCCACCGCTCCCCCGAGCTGTGGTGCGCCACTCAATGCCCCGTGAGGCTTGGTCCCTTCGCTCCCCCCGAAGCTATGGGACCGCGCCGGCTGCAGGTCAATCATGACCCCTAGGGGCCGTCCATGTCTCTCAAGGTTCACTTTCCGTTCAGGACTTCAGCCCCACTTCAGCTACCTCAGTGATTCAGTTCTCCAGCTTTCAACTGTTGGCAAGGTGCGCCAGCAACAGAGCCTCGGCCAGGGCCGCCTTCTTCAGGTCGCCCAGGTCTTGGGACTCATCGATGCCGTGCGGCCGGCCGTCCGGATCGGCCACGGCGGTGACCAGGATCTCGGAGCCGGGGAAGGCGGCCTGGAAGTCGGCCAGCATGGGGATGGAACCGCCACAGCCCACCTGCACCGGCGCCACGCCGAAGGCCTGGGTGAAGGCGGCGTCGGCTGCCTCGGCCAACGCACCCCGGTAGGGCACGACGCAGGGCTGTCCCGTCTCGCCGGGGGTCACGTTGACCTGCGCGCCCAACGGGGCGTGCGACTCGAGGTGCCGGGTGAGGGCAGCGAGTGCTTCGTCGGCATCGTCGCCGGGGGCAACCCGCAGTCTCACCTTGGCGCGGGCCACCGGAGCGAGGGTGTTGGACGCACTGGCGACGCTGGTCGCATCGATCGCGATCACCGAGACGGCCGGCTTGGCCCAGATCTTGGAGACCGTGGAGCCCTCACCCAGCCATTTCACGCCGTCCAGGATACCGGTGTCGGCTCGCAGCCGCGCCTCGTCGTAGTCGAGGTCAGGCGCCTGGCCGGTCTTGAGGCCCTCCACGGCCACATTGCCCAGGTCGTCGTGCAGGGTGGCGAGCAGCCGGCACAGCGAGGTGAGCGCGTCGGGCACGACACCGCCGAAACCGCCGGAGTGCAGGGCATGGTCGAGGGTGCGCACCTCAACGACGCAGTCGCAGATGCCGCGCAGGGCGGTGGTGACCGAGGGCTGGCCAACCTGCCAGTTGGTGGCGTCGCAGATCACGAAGACGTCGGAGCGTAGCGCGTCCGCGTGCTTGGCCATGATCGCGGCCAACGACGGTGACCCGATCTCCTCCTCGCCCTCGATGAAGACGGTGACGCCGACCGGGGGCTTGCCCTCCCAGGCACGCAGGGCTGCCAAATGGACGGCGATGCCGGCGGTGTCGTCATTGGCGCCGCGGGCGTAGAGACGTCCGTCGCGTTCCGTGGGCTCGAAGGGCGGGGTGGACCACAACGACAGGTCGCCCGTGGGCTGGACGTCGTGGTGGGAGTACAGGCAGATGGTGGGCTGCCCCTCGGGCGCCGGGAAGCGGCCGATCACGGCCGGCTGGCCGCCCTCGGCGACGACCTGGACGTCAGGACAGCCCACGCCGCGCAACAACCCGGCAACGGTCTCGGCCGAGCGGGTCATCTCGTCCGCCTTCTCGGGCAGGGAACTGATCGACTCGATCCGGAGCAGGCCAAGGTAGTCGTCCATCACGGACGGCCAGGTGGCATCGAGGTGGGTCGCAAGCTGTGCGGAATCGGTCATGGACGCGACTCTAGCGAGCGCGTCCGACGGTTCTGGTGACCACTCGGGTACAGGCGGCGACCAGCAACCCGACCACGGCGAGGGTCCAGTGGGCGCGGGTGAGTTCCCACACGAAGGCGGAGGCGAACAGCGGGGCCCGCTGGGTGCAGGTGAGCACCACGACGCCCGCGAGCAGCG
>DGKN01000120.1:437-8782 GCA_002387005.1 Propionibacteriaceae bacterium UBA4569 | reverse complement strand
CCGGCTCAGCCGCCGCACCCTGGCCACGATCCGCGGCAACTTGTTCTGGGCCTTCTTCTACAACCTGATCGCGATCCCGGTGGCCGCCTTCGGGCTGATGAACCCGATGCTGGCCGGCGCGGCAATGGCGTTCAGTTCGGTGTTCGTGGTGATGAACTCGTTGCGTCTGACCACATTCCGTCCCACCCACTGAAGGGGGCTCGGGGCCCCCGGCCACTGTCTTGCTCAGGCGACTGTGTTGCTCAGGCCACTGTGTTGTTCAGACCTGTGTNNGTGTTGTTCAGACCTGTGTTGTTCAGACCTGTGTTGACCTGGTTGCTTCTCGTCGTCGGACGGGTTCAGCGTCCGTAGACGGCCTTCGCCTTCTCCAGCGCCGCCACATAGCCGGCGCGCTCGTAGGCGTCCACTGGAATGTCCCGCGGCACGGCCAGCATCCCGCGCGCCTGGTCGAGCGTCAGCTCCTTGCGGCGCAGCCAGGTCTCCAGCCCCTCGACCAGCGTGGTGGCGTACCCGGCTCCATGCCGCACGAGCGCCGAGGTGGTCATCACGACGTCCGCACCGGCGAGGATGTACTTCACGACGTCTTCGCTGGTCTCCACGCCCGTGGTTGCGGCGAGGGAGGCATTCACCCGTCCGCGCAGGGCCGCGATCCAGGTGCGGGGGAGCCGCGCCTCGAACGGGCTCGAAAGCACCAGCCCCGGCTGGACGACCAGTTTCTCGATGTCGATGTCAGGCTGGACGAAGCGGTTGAACAGCACCAGGCCGTCGGTTCCCGCCTTGTCCAGCTGCAAGGCCAGGTGGCCGAAGGAGCTGAAGTAGGGCGACAGCTTCACAGCCACCGGTACGCTCACCGCGTCCTTGACCCCTTGCAGGATCTCCAGGTGGCGCGCCTCGACCTCGGCGCCGGAGATGTTCACCTCACCGGGCACCAGGTAGATGTTCAGCTCGATGGCCGCGGCACCCGCGTCCTGCATGCGCCGGGCCACCTGCACCCAGCCGCCGGAGGTGGCGCCGTTGACCGAGGCGATCAGCGGTACGTCCACCGCCTTCGCGCCGGCCTCCACCAGTTCCAGGTAGCGGGAGGTGATGCCACCCTCATTGGCCGGCACGGTGGGGAAGTAGCTCATCGCCTCGGCGAAGCTCTCCTCGTGCACCTCGGTCAGCTGCTCCGCGCGGGCCTCCTCGTGGCGCAGCTGCTCCTCGAACAACGAGTACATGACGACCGCTCCCACCCCCGCATCTGCGAGCGCCTTCACGCCGTCCACGTTCTGCGACAACGGGCCGGCGGAGGCGACGACGGGGCTCTTCAGCTGCAGACCGAGGTAGTTCGTGCTCAGGTCGACCTCACCCGCCGCGATGGAGCGCCCCGAGGAGGGCTTTGGCGTCGACTGCCGCTCGACGATCGGGACGATGCCCGGTCGCAGCTGGTCGGTCGCATTCGACCCGGCCGCCGACTTTGCAGCGGCGGAGGCCATGGCGGCGCGAAGCGCCTCACTCATCTCGACCATCAGGCGTCCTTTCTGGCATCGGCGGCGAAGGCCTCGGCGGGTGCCGTGGCCATCTGTTCGTACTCCATCCAGCGGCGCTCCACCTGGCCCTGGGCCAGCTCCAGCAGGCGCTGGGCCTCCTCGGGATCGGTGCGCTGCAACATCTTGAAGCGCAGCTCGGCCTGGTGGTACTCCTGCAGCGACAGGCGCGGACGCGGGGAGTCCAGCAGGAAGGGGTTGCCCCCGTCGTTGCGGATCACCGGGTTGTAGCGGATCAGCGGCCAATGGCCGGAGTTCACCGCCTTGTACTGCTGCTCCAGGCCCTTGCGCATGTCGATGCCGTGGCTGATGCAGTGGCTGTAGGCGATGATCAGGCTCGGCCCGTCATAAGCCTCCGCCTCACGGAAGGCCTTCAGTGTCTGTTGCGGGTCGGCGCCCATCGCGACGCGGGCGACGTAGACATTGCCGTAGGCGATCGCCTGCAGCGCCATGTCCTTCTTGTTGGTCACCTTGCCACCAGAGGCGAACTTCGCCACGGCACCCAAGGGCGTCGACTTGGAGCTCTGGCCACCGGTGTTGGAGTAGATCTCCGTGTCGAGCACCAGGACGTTCACATTGCGTCCCGACGCCAGTACGTGGTCCACGCCGGCCGAGCCGATGTCGTAGGCCCAGCCGTCGCCACCCACGATCCACACGCTGCGGCGCAACAGGTGGTCTGCGACGGACGCGAGGTCTGCGACCTCTGGTCCGTCCAGGGTCTTGAGCACCGTCAGCAGCCGGTTCAGGCGCTCGGCCTGCCGTGCCAGGTCGCTCTCCAGCAGCTGCGGGCCGTTCAGCAGGCCGTCGACCAGTTCGTCGTCCGCAATCTGCCCGCGCAACTGCTGCAAACGGGTGCGCGCCAGATCGGCATGCATGTCGGCGGCCAGGCGCATGCCCAGACCGAACTCGGCATTGTCCTCGAACAGCGAGTTCGACCAGGCCGGTCCGCGTCCGGCGGCATTCTTCGCCCACGGCGTGGTCGGCAGGTTGCCGCCGTAGATGGACGAGCAGCCGGTGGCGTTCGCGACGGTGGCCCGGTCACCGAAGAGCTGGGTCAGCAGCTTCAGGTAGGGGGTCTCACCGCAGCCGGTGCAGGCTCCGGAGAACTCGAACAGGGGCTCCAGAAACTGCGTGCCGCGCACCGTGCCGAAGTCGACGCGGGAGCGGTCGTTGACCGGGATCGTCTCGAAGAACTCGACATTCTTCTTCTGCTCGGTGCGCTCGAGCACGGGCGCCAGGTTGATCGCCTTGCGCTGCGGCTGGCCGATCGGGTGCACCGGGCAGGCCTCGACGCACAGCCCGCAGCCGGTGCAGTCCTCCGCGTAGACCTGCAGGGTGTACCGGGTGTCGGGCAGGCCAGCCGCATCGATCTCGGCGGAGGCGAAGGTCGCCGGGGCGCCCTCCAGCGTGCTCGGGTCGTAGTACTTCGCGCGGAGCACGGCGTGCGGGCAGACAAAGGAACAGTTGCCGCACTGGATGCAGCTCTCGGGGTCCCACACCGCGATCAGGTCCGAGATGTTGCGCTTCTCGTACTTGGTGGTGCCGGACGGGTAGGAGCCGTCCACGGGCAGCGCCGAGACCGGGAGGTCGTCGCCGCGACCCTCGAGCATCCGGGCCGTCACCTCGCGCACGAACTTCGGGGCCGTTGAGGGCACTGCCGCGAGCAGGTCGTGCTCACTGGTGGCGGTCTCAGGCACCTCGACGTGGTGCAGGTGCTCCAGCGCCGAGTCGACCGCCGCGTGGTTCTTGGCGACGATTTCTGCCGACTTCTTCGAGTAGGTCTTGGTGATCGCCTTCTTGATCTTGTCGATTGCCTCGTCACGGGGCAGCACGCCCGAGATCGCGAAGAAGCAGGTCTGCAGGATCGTATTGGTGCGTCCGCCGAGACCGGCCTCCCGTGCCACGGACGACGCGTCGATCGCGTAGACGTCCACGCCAAGATCAATGATCTTGGTCTGCATCGGCCTGGGTAGGTGTTCCCACACCTGATCGGCTGCATACGGCGAATTGATCAACAGCGTCGTGCCGGGACGGGCGAACTCGAGCACATCCACGCGTTCGAGGATCGACCAGTGGTGGCAGCCGATGAACCCGGCCTTGTTCACCAGGTAGGGCGCCCGGATCGGCGTCGGGCCGAAGCGCAGGTGCGAGACGGTGCGCGAGCCGGACTTCTTGGAGTCGTAGACGAAGTAGCCCTGCGCGTAGNNGTCCGGGTCGGAGCCCAGGATCTTGATCGTGTTCTTGTTGGCGCCGACCGTGCCGTCCGAGCCCAGGCCGTAGAACAGCGCACGCAGGGTCTTCGGGTGCTCGATGTCGAGGCTGGCGTCGTAGTCCAGGCTGAGGTGGGTCACGTCGTCGTTGATGCCGATCGTGAACCGCGGCCGGGGCTTGTCCTTGGCCAGCTCGTCGAACACCGCCACCACCATGGCGGGGGTGAACTCCTTGCTGGACAAGCCGTAGCGGCCGCCGGTCACCAGCGGCATCGCGGCGCGCTCTCCCCGGCTCAGGGACTCACCCAGCGCCGTCACCACGTCTTGGAAAAGGGGTTCGCCGTTGGCCCCCGGCTCCTTGGTGCGGTCGAGGACGGCGATCCGCTGCACGCTGGCGGGGATCGCGGCCAGCAGCGCGGACGTCGGCATCGGGCGGTACAGCCGCACCTGCACGCAGCCGACCTTGTGGCCCTGGGCATTGAGGTGGTCGATGGTCTCGCGCACCGTCTCGGCGCCCGAGCCCATGATCACCACGATCCGCTCGGCCTCGGGGTCACCGAAGTACTCAACCAGGTTGTACTGGCGCCCGGTGCGAGCGGCGAAGCCGTCCATCACGTTCTGCACGACACCCGGTGCCCACTCGTAGTAGAGGTTCGCGGTCTCGCGGCTCTGGAAGTAGGTGTCGGGGTTCTGCGCGGTGCCGCGGATGAAGGGGTTGGCGGGCGACAGCGCCCGGGCCCGGTGCTCCTGGACGAGCTTCTCACTGACCATTGACTTCAGCACCTCGTCCGACAGCCGTTCGAGGGTGTTGAGCTCGTGGCTGGTGCGGAAGCCGTCGAAGAAGTGCACGAAGGGGATGCGCGTGTGCATGGTCGCGACCTGGCTGATCAGCGCCATGTCGTGCGCTTCCTGCACCGAGGCGGACGACAGCAGGGCCACCCCTGTCTGGCGCACCGCCATTACGTCCTGGTGGTCACCGAAAATGCTCAAACCCTGCGTGGCAAGTGAACGCGCAGCGACGTGGAAGACCGTGGAGGTCAGCTCACCAGCGATCTTGTACATGTTCGGGATCATCAGCAGCAGGCCCTGGGAGGCGGTGAAGGTGGTGCACATGGCACCGGCCTGCAGTGCACCGTGCATCGCGCCGGCCGCGCCGCCCTCGGACTGCATCTCGACCACCGTTGGCACCTGACCGAAGATGTTCTGGCGTCCGTGGGCCGCCCACTCGTCGGCCAGCTCGGCCATCGTCGACGACGGCGTGATCGGGTAGATCGAGCACAGCTCGTTCAGCCGGTAGGCCACGTCGACCGCAGCCTCGTTGCCGTCCACGATCAATCGTTCGCCCGGCTCGATGGGGGAGGCGCCATGGCCGCCAACCTGCGCGAGGATGCCGTGCGCGCTCTCCGGGATCGGCGGGGCCAGCGTTGCCCCGTCCTCCATCCGGTAGGCAGAACTGGTGGCCACGAGGGCCTCGGCCTCCGGCTGGGGAGGAAGTACCTGGGTCATGTCAGTTCTCCGGAATCATCTCGATGGCGTGTACGGGGCACTGGTCGAAGCAGCTGGCGCAACCGGTGCACTTCTCGTAGTCGAAGCGGTAGCGGTGGTCCTTGCCGAGCTTGATGATCGCGTCCTCGGGGCAGGCCCCCAGACAGCCGTCGCACTCGAAACAGTTGCCGCAGCT
The DNA here is from genome assembly GCA_002387005.1 of Propionibacteriaceae bacterium UBA4569. GTDB lineage: Bacteria > Actinomycetota > Actinomycetes > Propionibacteriales > Propionibacteriaceae > Luteococcus > Luteococcus sanguinis. The sequence continues at coordinate 3,365 of DGKN01000120.1, read as the reverse complement.
CAGGCAACGCTTGGCCTCGAACACGGCCTCCTCGTTGGTGAGGCCCTGGACGACCTCGTCGAAGGTGGTGCCCCGGGTCGCGGCGTCCAGCTCGGGCTGTTCGCGCCGGTCGTGGTCGCCGAAATACCACAGGTGCAGGTCGTCGAAGCCGACGATCGGGTGCTTCATGGGCGCGCTGCCCGCGAACTGGTTCAACCAGGCGTCGATCTGCTTGGCGGCCTTCTTGCCGTGGCCCACGCCGATCGTGACGGTGCGCTCGGAGGGCACCGCGTCGCCGCCGGCGAAGATGCCGGGCACGTCGGTCATCAGCGTGTTCGGGTTGACCTGGACGACGTCCCCGTTGAAGCCCATGCCGGGAATCGCGTGCAGGAAGGCGGTGTCGGCGTCCTGGCCGATCGCCAGGATCACCGTGTCGGCCTCCAGCTTCTCGAACTGGCCGGTGCCACGGGCCTTGCCGTTCTCGTCCAGTTCCATGATCTCGACGGTCAGCTCGTCGGGGTCCATGGACGAGATGGTGCGCAACCAGTTCATCCGGACGCCCTCGCGCTCGGCCTCCTCGGCCTCGAAGGCGTGGGCGGGCATCTGCTCGCGGGTGCGGCGGTAGACGATCACCGATTCCTCGGCGCCGAGGCGACGGGCGACTCGCGCGGCGTCCATGGCGGTGTTGCCGGCGCCGTAGACGGCGACCTTGCGTCCGATCACGGGACGCTCACCGGAAGCGACGTCACGCAGGAAGCTGACGGCGTCGACCATCCGTCCGGCATCCTGGTTGGGGATGTCGACCCGCTTGGACAGGTGGGCGCCGACGGCCACGAAGACGGCGTCGAAGCCGCCCTCCTTCTGTTCGGCGAGCAGGTCGCTGACCGAGTGGTTGAGGGTGATCTTCACGCCCATCTCGACCAGGCGCGCGACCTCGGCGTCCAGCACGTTGCGGGGGAGGCGGTAGGCGGGGATGCCGTAGCGCATCATGCCGCCGGGCTGCTCGGAGGCGTCGCGGATCTCGACCTCGTGGCCCAGCCTGGTGAGGTGGTAGGCGGCGCTCAAACCGGAGGGTCCAGCGCCGATCACGAGCACCTTGTAACCCGTACGGGCGCGGGGCTTGTCGAACTTCCAGCCCTTCTCGATGGCGAAGTCACCAAGGAAGCGCTCGACCGAGTGGATCGAGACCGAGCCGTCCAGCTCCACGCGGTTGCAGACGTTCTCACAGGGGTGGTAGCAGACGCGTCCGTGGATCGCGGGGAAGGGATTGTCGCGGGTCAGCTGGCGCCACGCGGCCTCCTCCTGGCCGTGCTTGATCAGCCGCAGCCACTCCTGGATGTTCTCACCCGCCGGGCAGCCGGCATTGCAGGGCGGCAGGAGGTCGACGTAGATCGGCATCCTCGTCCGCACCGGGCCCACGCGACCGGCGGTGCTCGCCAGGTCGGGAAGCTGGGTGATGTCGCGCGGGTCGTTGGCCATCGTCTCCCTCTCTCTCGCCGACGAGACGGGCTGGCCGCCTCGCCGGGCTGGGCGCCGGGCGCCCAAGTACTACCGATGGTAGTTCCGGGCTTTCCAGCGCTTTCGAGGGGGTCCGGGAAGTGCCGGATCGTGACCATCCGGAGGGCGGTGGGCTGGCGCCGCGCGGCCTGAAGAGTGCGGCATGCGGCAGCTGGCGTCCGGTTTTCAGTCGGACGCAGTGGCAGGAACGGACGGATTGGGTCGCCACATCCGGAACATCGGACGTCCGAACCACGCCGGCCCGCAGTTCACCTCCAACCCATCGGGGACGAAGCCATTGCGGGCGTAGAAGGCCTCGGCGCGCGGGTTCTCGCGCAGGATCCACAGCCAGGNNGTCCGTCGGGTACCGCGACCTCGAGCAGTCGCTGGCCCAGACCGGTGCCGTGGGTGGATGCGCGGGTGTAGATGTGGTCGAGGTTCAGCTCCACCGGCGGCGGCGGGTTGTCGTAGAGGTGACTCTCCCAGTGGGGTACCCCCAGCCCGGAGCTGACGATCCCGACCACCTCGCCGTCATCGTCCAACGCCACCCAGTGGGTGCGTTCGGGTTCGCGTCCGTCGGCCAGCGCATCGGCCATCCGCTGCAGTTCCGCGCGATGCTCCTCGATGCCGGCGACGANNATGATGTGCGCGTAGGTCTCCGCCAGGCTCTCGACATAGCAGTGGCAATAACCTGGCGCGTCGTCCGGTGTCGCCAGCCGGATCGTGTACGAGTGGGAACTCACTTCTGGGCGTCGATGGCGGCCTCGAGCCGCTCCAGCTTGGCGGTCATCTCGCCCGAGTAGCCAGGACGAATGTCGGCCTTCAGCACCAGCGAGACGCGCGTCCCGTACTCGCCGACCGCCTCGCAGCAGCGCTTCACGACGTCCATGCACTCGTCCCACTCCCCCTCGATCGTGGTGAACATGGAGTCGGTGCGGTTCGGCAGACCGGAGTCACGGATGATCTGGACGGCCGCTGCGACGGCATCGTGGACGGAGGCATCGGGCTGTTCGCCGCCCGAGGGGGCGACCGAGAAGGCTACGAGCATGGCTCCGATTCAACACCAGCCCGGCGCGCTCCCACCAGTGGGTGTCAGGCAGACGAGCCCCATCAGCCGGGCGCGGTCGATGGCCTCGACCCGGTTCGACCCCCCGAGCTTGCGGTGGATGCGCCGCAGGTGGGTCCGGTCATCCACGCCCGTCATCTTGAGCTTCACATTCTGTCACCCACGCCGTTGCCCGCGATCGGGTCGGGGCATGGAATCGGCCCTGACGTGCCCGGGCAGCTCCACCACCCGGTCGCAGCGCTGGATCAGTCGCGAATCGTGCGTGACAAGGATTGTGGCCCGGGTGGCGGTGGCCCGCCACAGGTCGTCCACCAGTGCCTCGGCGGTCTCGGCATCCAGGTGTTCGGTGGGCTCATCGAGTAGCAGGGCCTGAGTGGTCGACGCCA
>DGKN01000120.1:0-333 GCA_002387005.1 Propionibacteriaceae bacterium UBA4569 | reverse complement strand
CCTGGGCCAGGTAGCCGACCTGTCCGGACGTCGTGACCTCTCCAGCCACCGGATCGATCAGGCCCATCACGGTGGCCAGCACCGTGGTCTTGCCGATGCCCGAGGGCCCGACCAGGGCGACGCGTTCACCGGCGCGCACGGTCAGGTCCAGGTGTTCGACGACGGGTGGCTGGCCCGGCCCCCCGGCCGACAGGTCGCGCAGGGTGATCGACGGTTCGGCTGCGGCGGGTGCTTCGGGACGGTCGCCGCGTCCGACAGCGGGTGCCGCCAGCATCTGCGCCACCCGCGCCAACGCCGTGCGGCTCCGCGTCCACGTCTGGCCGGCCAGCGCAA
>DGKN01000187.1:18775-21397 GCA_002387005.1 Propionibacteriaceae bacterium UBA4569 | reverse complement strand
CGCGGTGTAGGTGTGCTCGTAGTGGCGCATCAGCACTTGCTGCGCTCCGGCCAGGTCGGGCGCCCAGTACTGCGCCTGGCCGTTGGGGCCCATGATGCGGTCGTGGCCGCCGATGCCGAAGTTGTCCTCGGCCGAGACTCCGCCGGAGAAGTCCAGGGACTGCTTGCCGGTGAGCACCATCGCCGAGTCGGGCGTCATCACGAGGATGCCCTTGGTGTGCATCAGCATGGTGGCCTCGGCATTCCAGTAGGGCTGGGCGCCCACGTTGATGCCGGCGACGATGACGTTGATCTCGCCACCGTCCTGCGTGAAGTGCACGATCCGGCGCAGGGCGTGGGCGACCGCATCCAGGTTCTCGGTGCCCGAGTCCATCGAGATGCGCGCACCCGAGCTGAGGGTGAACCAGTCGACGGGCAGCCCCAGCGAGTCAGCGCGGTCCAGCGCGGCGACGATGCGGTCGGCCTCCGCGGCCCCGATCGAGCCGAGGGAGCGCAGTGGGTCACCGAACAGGACGATGCGTCGCACACCCTCGGGGTGCGCCACGGTCGGCGTCGAGACGTCGGCGACGATGATGCCGGCGGTGTTCAGGCCGGGCTCACGCACGACCTCCACCAGCGCGCCGGACTCGTCGAGGTCCAGCTCGACGACCCGTCCGCGGGAGCTGGCGACCAGTCCGAAGAGCTCGTAGGGGTAGACCAGGCCGCGGCTGCGAGCCCGCAGCACCATCTCGTCGTAGCGAGACCGGGTGGCCAGCGGCTCATCGGTCGGGTCGATGGTCTGGAAGCGGACGCCGAAACCGGGCTGGTGGCTGAACACGATCACGGTGGGCACCGGCACGTCCTGGCCCGGTCGGGTGATCATGGTCTGGATTCGCACCTCCGAGATCCCTGCGTCAGCGGTGATCGGTGCGAGCTGGGCCTCCAATGCCTTGAGCGCTCGCAGGTCGATGTTGAACTCGCCCCAGACGTGGATCCAGACATGGTTGTGGTCCAGCTTCTTGGCCGGTGCCGCCTCGGCCCGGGCGCGGCGCACCGCATCCGATGCCGTGATCAGGGCCCGTTCCAGGTGCGGGACGCCGATGACCTGCTCGTCCTCATCCCGGACGATCACCAGACGCCGCACCTGGGCCAGGGCGACGATCCGCTCGTCCGCGGGGTTGTCGATGCCCACCGCGCCCAGCAGCAGGATGTTGCGCGGGGATTCCAGCCGCGTGAGCTGGAAGCCCGACAGCCGGTTCAGGTTCAGCTGGCGACCGACCATCGGGTGGAAGCCGCGGCGCACCTCGTCCTCGACCGGGCCTCCGTTCACGCAGCGGAAGGTGAAATAGCCGACCGAGCCCTTCTGCAGCGGCAGCACCGCGATCGCGATCCGGCGTAGGCGGCCGAAGAAGTCCATCTGGGCCAGCGCCTCGGACAGCCTTTGCGCCATCGCGTCCCCGTCGACCGCATCGTCGCACAGCAGGTAGAGGTCGACGCTCTGGTGACGGTTGTTGGCCGTGTCCGACAGCTCCGGGGAGCACAGCTCGTCCAGCACGGCGACCAGCGACGAACCAGGCACGAACTCGGCCAGGTTTCCGACGGTGGTGGTGATGTGGGTGTCGCGTCCGTCGATGACGTAGTCAGCGCTGGTCACGGCGCGGCCACCGACGGTGCGCGAGGCGAGGTTCGAGAGTTGGTTGCCGCGGTAGTGGCGCTGGATGAGCACCTCCAGCAGCGGCTCCTCGGCGGGGACATCGGCAGCGCTGCGGCCGCGCAGGAAGCCGACGAGACGGTCAGGGGCGCCGACGAGTTCCTCCGTGACGGCCCGGCGGGCGGGTCCATCGGGCAGGGCCTCCAGATGTCCGAGCAGCTCGGGAACCTGCGCCAGTGCGGCGGACTGTTCGGCGTCGATCGAGGGACGCTCGTACCAGCGGTAGCGAATCGAGCGGGCCAGGTCGCCGATGGCGGGGAAACGGCGCTGGGTCGCGACGATCAACCGGTCGAGGACGGCGCGCAGCTCGGCGCCGGAACCGGCGGGACGGTCCTGCGCACGCCAGGCCTGCAGGATGCCGGTGGCGACGGCCACGGCCGGCGACCAGTTCTGCTGCACCAGGAAGAGCCGGAAGACGGCCTCCTCCAGCTCGACCGAGGGGTCGAGGGAGTCGACGCCGTAGTGGCCCAGCACACGGGTGAGGCGCTCGGCGAATNNGGGTAGCGCTGGAACCACTCACGGGTGGTGTGGACGTGGGTGTCGGAGTCCTCGGCGGAACCGGTGGGGGAGTTGCGGTGCAGCTCGGCCAGGTCGGCGAAGGTCTCCAGCAGCGCGGCCTCGGCGGCGACCGGCGTGGGCCAGGGCTCACGGTCGGCGAGGTAGGGCTTCAGCGGCCCGGTCGGGTTGTCCGGGTCGGTGTCCCACCCGAGGACGACGGCCCGCAGCGCCCGCCGCTCGGCCTCCGGGGTGGACGTCGTGCCGTGCTCGGGAAGGTCCAGGTCGACGGTCTCGGTGACCTCCTCGGCGGCCTCCGACGCGTCCCCGATCGGCTCCAGGCGAGCGATCGGCGCGCCGGTCTCGACCTGGGTGCCGGCGCGGACGGGCATCTCCTTCACCCGGGCCGCGAACGGCGCGGTGATGATGGTCTCCATC
>DGKN01000187.1:0-18660 GCA_002387005.1 Propionibacteriaceae bacterium UBA4569 | reverse complement strand
CCGCCCATCACCAGCCGGGCCGTGTACTTGTCCAGCCGGTCGAAGCGGGCCTGCACCCGCTCGGTGACGCCGGCGGTGGTGATGGTGACGTCGAAGGTGTCGACGCCGGTGCGCAGCACCCGGACGGCGTGGGTGGTGCCGCGCAGCTTCAGCTCGACCGGGCGGCCCAGTTCGTGCGCGGCCAGCGGACGTCCGCGACGGGCGGTGTCGAAGAAACGGGCGCGCTCGATCTGCTCTTCGGCCAGGTGGGCCTCGATCCCGGCGACGACCAGTGCGGCGCCGGAATTGCGGGTGGGCTGCAGGCGGCCCTCGGCGCGCACGCGGTCGATCCAGCCGGTGTCGGCCCAGGCCGTCTCGCCGGTGGTGACCTCGGGCTGGTTCAGCAGGTCGAGGATGAAGGACTTGTTGGTGGTGCCGCCGTCGATGACGACCTCGGTCTCGGCCATCGCGCGCCGCAGACGGGCCAGCGCCTCGTCCCGGTCGGAACCGAAGGCGATCACCTTGGCGATCATCGAGTCGAAGTCGGCGGGGATGGTGTCGCCCTCGGCAACACCCGTGTCGACACGGATCCCTGGACCCTGGGGCAGGGCCAGATGGTCGATGTGGCCGGGAGCAGGGGCGAAGTCGCGGTCGGCGTCCTCGGCATTCAACCGGGCCTCGATGGCGTGCCCGATCTCGGCTGGCTTGTCACCGGTCAAGGCCCCACCGGAGGCGACGTGGAACTGGAGCTTCACCAAATCGGTGCGGGTGGTCACCTCGGTGATCGGGTGCTCCACCTGCAGACGGGTGTTGACCTCGAGGAAGGCGAACAGGTCGGCGTCGGGCTGGTACAGGAACTCGACGGTGCAGGCGCCGACGTAGCCGACACGCACGGCCAGCCGCTCAGCCGACGCCTTCACCTCGGCGACGCGTTCGGGGCTGAGCAGGGGGGAGGCGGACTCCTCGATCACCTTCTGGTTGCGGCGCTGCACGGTGCAGTCGCGCACGCCCAGCGCCCAGGCGGTGCCGTGACCGTCCGCGATCACCTGCACCTCGACGTGGCGGGCGCCGGTGACCAGGCTCTCCAGGAAGACGACGCCGGAACCGAAGGCGCGCTCGGCCTCGCCGCGGGTGCGGTCGAAGACGTCGGTCAGCTCGGCGTCGTTGGACACCTTGGTGATGCCGCGACCACCGCCGCCGGCGGTGGCCTTCAGCATCAGCGGGTAGCCGATCTCGTTGGCCTTCGCCAACGCCTTGTCGAGCGTGGCCAGCCCGCCACGGCTCCACGGGGCGACCGGCACGCCGACCTCCTCGGCGATCAGCTTCGAGCCGATCTTGTCCCCGAGCTGGCGCATCGCGTCCGCGCTCGGCCCGATGAAGGTGACCCCGATGCGGGCGCACAGGTCGGCGAAGGCCGGGTCTTCCGCGACGAAGCCCCAACCGACCCACGCAGCGTCCGCGCCGGTCTCGACCAGCGCCTTCTCCAGCACGGCCAGGTCGAGGTAGGGACGAGCGGAGGCCGGGCCCAGGTCATGGGCAACGTCCGACTCGCGGACGAACATCGCGCCAGCCTCACCACTGGTGTGCAGCGCGATCACCTGGATCGGGTCGACGCCGGGACGGGCCGCGTTCAGGTCCCGCACGGCGTGGACCAGGCGCATGGCCGCCTCTCCACGGTTGACGATGGCGACACGGCTGATGGTTGTTGACTGGGGCACTGGTCCGTCCTGGGCTGGGAGTCTTGACGACTATCCAAGCTATGGCCGTGACCAGCGGCGACGCGGTAGGGACGCCCGCAAGGCTGCGCCCGCCGGTTTGTGAGAATCCCACAGTCGGTGGGAGCGTGCTGCTCAGTTGGAACTGGCGGAGCGCCGTTCCTTGGCACGGATCAGGTCGAGGGCGACGACGGCGCCGATGATGGACGCCTTGGCGTGCTCGGCCAAGCCAGGTGCGAACTGCGTGACGTAGCGGTTGTGGCCCAGGAACCAGGAGCCGAGCCCGGCGTAGTCGCGGGTGACCCGGCAGATCTGCCCGGTCGGGCCCTGGACCTCGAAGTCGAACTCGAACAGTTGCCCGGACAGTTCGTAGACCTCGCCGTTGGTGAGCTGCACCGTCAGGTGCTTGCTGAAGAAGGTGAACTGCTTGACCACCTCGCCGACCTGGTTGCCAGCCGCGTCGGACAAGTGGAAGCGGTCGCGACCGAAGTTTGGGACGTCGTCGATGCGCACCAGAACCGTCTGGTCGTCGTCCAGGACGGTCAACTGGCGCGACCCCATGAACATTCGTCCCAGGGCGGAGCCCTCGGTGACGATCTGCCCGACCACGGCGCCGTCCCGGTCACGGATCGCGAAGTCATTGCTCAGGAAGCTGCTGATCTGGTCGATGACCAGCAGGTCATGGTCGAGGATGCTCATGGCTCCATCATGACCTCGATCAGCCGAGCAACTACCATGGACCGACCCTGCATCCGTCCCAGAAGTTGGCCCGTGACCGAGTACGCACCCCTGCGCCTGAGCGCTCCCAGCAAGACCGACGCCGTCGTGGTCGAGACCCCTGTGGTGCTCGCCCCGATGGCGGGCATCACCAACGCCGCCTACCGGCAGTTGTGCGCCGAACAGGGCGCCGGTCTCTACGTCTGCGAGATGCTCACCAGCCGCGGCATCGTGATCGGTGACCGCAAGACCAGGCAGATGCTCACCTTCGCGCCGAACGAGACGATCCGCAGCGTCCAGACCTATGGCGTCGACCCGGCCACCGTCGCCGACGCCACCCGCAAGCTGTGCGAGGAGTATGACGTCAACCACGTCGACCTCAATTTCGGCTGCCCCGTCCCCAAGGTCACCCGCAAGGGCGGCGGCGGCGCGCTGCCGTGGAAGCAGGACCGATTCCGCGCGATCATCCGCGCGGTCGTCCAGGCGGCCGATGCCTACGGCGTCCCGGTGACGATGAAGACCCGCAAGGGCATCGACGACGAGCACCTCTACTACCTGGATGCGGGACGCATCGCGCAGCAGGAGGGCGCTGCCGCGATCTGCCTGCACGCCCGCACCGTCGGGGACGCCTACTCGGGCGAGGCCGACTGGGACGCGATCGCGAGGCTGGTGGAGCATGTGGACATCCCGGTGCTCGGCAATGGCGACATCTGGGAGGCCGCCGACGCGCTGGCGATGATGGAGCAGACCGGTGCTGCCGGGGTCGAGGTGGGGCGCGGTTGTCTGGGGCGTCCGTGGTTGTTCCGCGACCTGGCCGACGCCTTCGCCGGACGCTCCACGCAGACCCTGCCCACGCTGGGTGAGGTGGCGCAGATGGTCCGGCGACACGGTGAGCTGCTGGCGCAGATCATGGCNNCGCAAGCACATGGCCTGGTACTTCAAGGGCTTCCCGGTGGGCGGCGAACTGCGTCACGAGCTGGCGATGATCAGCTCCTTCGAGCAGCTGGACGTCCTGTTGGCCCAGCTGGACGCCGACGCGCCCTTCCCCCAGATCGAGCTGGGAAAGCCCCGCGGACGTCAGGGTACGCCGCGCAAGCACGTGATCCTTCCCCACGGTTGGTATGACGACACCTCCGGGCTGGCCCTGGAGCTCGTCGACGACGACGCTGCCGGGTCAGGGGGCTAGGACTATGTGCACGGACTCGCTCCCCGAGCCTGTCGCGGGACACCCCGAGGTGATGCCCCGCGCGGTCGAGTGGGCCAAGACGATGCACGGCCACGGTGACGGCCTCGTCACCGCCCACGCCGACACCCACGCCAGCTTCGCCGAGCCGGGGACGACGATCGGACGGATCAAGCGGGAGGAGCGTGAGCGCCTGCTGCTACGGCCCGGGGCGACCCTCTCGTCCGGCGCCGGGAACCGTGCCACCGAAGAGGAACCCGACCCCGAGCGCACCTGCTTCGAGCGGGACCGCGACCGGATCGTCCACTCACCGGCATTCCGTCGGCTGGCCGGCAAGACCCAGGTCGTCGTCTACCCGACCGACCACCAGCGCACCCGGCTGACGCACGCGATCGAGGTGGCGCAGGTGGCGACCTCCATCGCCCGCGGGATCGGCGCCAATGTGGCGCTGGCCGACGCGATCGCGCTGGGCCACGACTGCGGCCACGGGCCGGGCGGGCACGCGTCCGAGGACGCCTTCGACGCCTTCATCCCCGAGGGCTACGACCACGGTCCCTGGGGCGCGGACGTGGTGTTGACCGACCTGAACCTGTGCGCCGAGACCCTGGACGGCATCCGCAACCACTCCTGGAGCCGGCCCGCGCCGGGGACGATCGAGGGCGAGATCGTCAGCTGGAGCGACCGGATCGCCTACTGCGCCCACGATCTCGAGGACGCGATCCACGCCGGCATCGTGACGACCGCCGACCTACCGCCCGAGGTGGCCGGGATCGCCGGGGTGGGGCGTCGGGCCCAGCTCGGAACCTTCATCCACGCGGTGATCCGCACCACGAACCAGACCGGACGGGTTGGCATGGACGCCGACACCGCGGCCGCGCTGGCGGCGCTGCGCCGGTTCAACTACGAGCGCATCTACACCCGTCCGGAGTCGCTGGCCCAGAGCCACGCGGTGGTCGAGGTGCTGCACGGCCTGGTGGGGATGTACGTGAAGCGCCCCGAGCTGATGCCCGCCGACTACCGCCTGGACGACCTGACCCGTGGCGCGGTCACCTATGTCGGGGGCATGACCGACCGGTTCGCCTTCGACCAGGCAGAACAGCTCCTGGGCTGGGATCCGAGCCGGCTGCCCGTCGGCATCGGGCGCGGGGCCTGAGCTCCGTCATCAGTTGCAGCCAGCCGTCGGCATCGAGGACCGCGCCAACAGCTACGACCAGGTGCGCTACATCGTCCGCTCGAGTGCGGGCAAGATCGTCGCGCAGAAGACGATGCCCGTGCTCGCCGATCCGAACGCCGCGCCTGGGATGCTGCACTCCGGCCGCCAGCCCCAGACAACTCACCTTCGACGCGCTAGGGGTGCAGCACGTCCGCCAGGTCCGGCGGCAAGAGCTTCCCCTGGCACATCAGCCAGTTGGCGACCACGACGACGATCGTCTGCCCGGCCATGATCGCCACCAGCACCAACACCTGCGCGGCACCGGCCTGCAGCGCCGACCCGCCGCCCAACAGCACGCCGATGAAGGCGCCCGGCAAGGTGACCAGGCCGACGGTGCGGGTCTGGTCGAGGTTGGGGACGAGTGCCTCGCGTGCAGTTCCCTCGCTGACCAGCCGGATCGCGGCGGCGCGGGCAAAGCCCAGGGCCAGCGCGGCTTCGAAGATGCCCACGCCGTCACGCAGGGCCGCGAACTGCCGTCGTCCGAACAGGGTGTGTGCGGTCATCATGTTGCCCACGACGATCCCCGCGATCGGGATCAGCGAGAGGGCATTGGGCGGCACCGTCCCGCTGCCGAAGACGATCGCCAGCACCGGCACGATCCCACCGGCCATCGCCAGCGCGGTCCACGGCCAGGCGCGTCCCACGCCCGTCCGCTGCACCGTCGTCCGCACCGCCACCACGAACATCAAGGCGACGAACAGCGCCGCCAGTGCCAGGTGCTGCAGGGCCGCGACGATGATCGTCGAGACCACGGCCAACTGAATCACCGCCCGCAGACCGGCCACGACGATGTCGCGTTCCTGCCCAAGGCGCCCGACTCGGGAGACGACGACGGCCAGCGCCATCAGCAAGACCAGCGCCAACGCCAGATGCCAGGTCGGTTCGACGGTCACGGGCCCTCCTCAACGTCCGTGTTCAGACTAGTCGGGCGTGCCCGTAGAATCGCCCCATGGCTGGCCGGATCAACGACGAGGACATTGCACTCGTCCGGGAACGGGCCCGCATCGACGACGTCGTCAGCGCCTACGTCAACCTCAAACCCGCCGGCGGTGGCTCGCTGAAGGGCCTGTGCCCCTTCCACGACGAGAAGACGCCCAGCTTTCAGGTCACTGCGGCACGCGGCTTCTTCTACTGCTTCGGCTGCGGCGAGGGCGGCGACGCAATCACCTTCCTGCAGAAGATCAGCAACCTGACCTTCACCGAGGCGGTCCAGCAACTCGCGGACAAGGTCGGCATCGTGTTGCGCATCAGCGACGACGGCCAGCCCGCCCAGGAACCGGGCCTGCGGGTCAAGATCATGGAGGCGAATGCCGCCACCGCCGAGTTCTACTCGAAGATGCTGCTCAGCCCGGACGCCCTGACCGCCCGCCAGATGCTCGACGGACGTGGTTTCGACAAGGCCGCTGCCGAGCACTTCGGCGTCGGCTACGCGCCTCGCGGCGGGCGGGAGCTGAAGAACCACCTCAACCGGCTGGGCTACCGCGACGACCTGCTGGTCAAGGCCGGCTTGATCCGCGAGCACGGCCACGACTTCTTCCAGGGGAGGGTTCTGTGGCCGATCCGTGATTCCGGGTCGGCGGTGTTGGGTTTTGGCGCCCGCCGCCTCTTCGACGACGACCGGATGCCCGCCAAATACATCAACACCCCCGAAACCCCGGTCTACAAGAAGTCCCACGTGCTCTACGGGCTGGACCTGGCCCGGCGCAACATCGGCAAGAAGCAGCAGGCCGTCGTCGTCGAGGGCTACACCGACGTGATGGCCGCGCACCTGTCGGGCGTCGACACCGCCGTGGCGAGCTGCGGAACCGCCTTCGGCGACGACCACGCCCGCTTGTTGACCCGCCTGATGGGCTCCGGATCGCTGGCCGGCGAGGTGGTGTTCACCTTCGATGGTGACCAGGCCGGCCAGAACGCCGCGCTCAAGGTCTTCTCCGGCGACCAGAACTTCATCTCTCAGACCTATGTGGCGATCGAGCCCTCCGGCATGGACCCCTGCGACCTGCGTCTTGCCCAGGGCGAGGCGGCGGTGCGGGAACTGGTCGGCCGCCGGGTGCCGCTGTACCGCTTCGTGATGCAGAACACGCTCAAGGGCTACGACCTCGACCGCGCGGACGGTCGTCTGGCGGCCTTGCGCGCCGCGGCGCCGCTGGTCAGTTCGATCCGGGACACCTCGCTGGTCAGCGGTTACCTGCGCGAGCTGGCGACGATGGTCGGGATGGACGTCGACGAGGTGCGCCAGGAGGTCTCGCGGGCGGCTCGTCGCAAGGCCCATGACCCGCGCGGCGCGAGGTCACACGTCGTCGCGTCTTCCGAGCCGGAAGTGCCCGCCGAGAAGCCGACCGGACTGCCATGGCCAGACCCCTCCGACCGGAACCTGCAGGTCGAGCGCGGGACGTTGAAGCTGATGCTGCAGTACCCGACGCTGTTCGACACCGCCTGGAATGGCGTGGTGGCCGACGACTTCGCCCACCCCGCCTACCACGCCGTGTTCGAGGCCATCACCCAGGTTCCATGGTCGCCGGAGCGTTGGGCCGACCAGGTGCGCGAAGCCACGACGGACGAGGTGGCCCGCCAGCTGGAGGTCGCGCTGCTGGTCGAGCCGGTGTTGCGGCAACCGGACGAGAAGTACGCCACCGCCTACACCTCGCGGCTGCAACTGGCGTCCACGACCAGGACCATCGCCGACTTGAAGTCGCGCCTGCAGCGCACCAACCCGGTCGAGAAGGCCAACGAGCACAAGGCCATGTTCAGCCAGCTGCTCGACCTGGAGGTGCGCCGCAAGGACCTGCAGCGCGCCACCGTCGGCGCCCTGGACTAGAAGACAGCCGACCGCAAGACCGCGTCGAGAAGGTCACTCGTCAAGGGCAGCGGGTCAACTGGTGTTGTCCGAGTGCTGACTCCACAGGTTGGCGGGTGACGCTTGGCGAGGCCCCGGCTCGGCGGCAGGCTCTGCGCCATGGACATGATCTCGGACGAGAAACTGCTGGCCGCCGACGAAGAGGTCGAGCTGGCGAAGGTGATCGAGGCGGGCGTGCTGGCCGGCGCCGCACTGGCCGGACGTTTTGACGGCGGGGGGGCCAGCCACGACGAGCTGGTGCAACTGGTGCGCGAGGGGGAGCGCGCCTGGGAGCGGATGTTCCTGGCCAACCTGCGCCTGGTCTGGTCGATCGCGGGACCGGTCGCCGCGCGGACGGCTACAAACCCCGAGGAGCTCTTCCAGGAGGGCTGCATCGGCTTGGCGGAGGGCATCCGTCGCTGGGACCACCGGATGGGGACGCGGTTCAGCGTGGTGGGTTGGAAGTGGATCCGCCACCACGTGCAGAACGCCGTGATCGCCCAGCAGGAGTCGCGCCGGACGCGCGGTGACCTGCGGGCGGCGGCGGAGGTGCTGGCGGTGCAGGAGCGCTTCACACAGGCCGGGCAGGACCGTTCGGTGGAGCAGGTCGCGCGCTCACTGGGACGTGATCCGCGCCACGTGCTGCGGGTGGTGGAGGCCCGCCACGTCCCGCTGGGTGATGTGACCGACCAGTTGGCCGACGAATCTGCGGCGGCACGGTTCGAGGAAGTGGAGACCTCGGCGCCGGACTGGATCTACCGCCTGCAGCGTGACGAGCGGGAGATTCTTCTGCTGCGCAATGGCTTCGCCGGGGAACCCCGAAGCTATGCGTGGTGCGCGAGGCACTTCAACACGTCCGCCTCCAGCATCAGACGGCTGGAGGAACGGGCGCTGCGTTCGGCACGGACCGCAGCCAGCTGGTCCCAGGCCCGCGATGTGGCCTGATCGGCTCAACTCTCATCGCTGGGTTGGACGCGGTGGGCCCTGCGGCAGAATGGGGGAATGCCGCTGTTTCGACGCAACCGCCCTGATACCGCCACCACCGATGGACTGGCCGAGGTGCTGGGGCATGAGCCGCGTGTTCTGGGCTGGGGGAGCGGGCCGAGGGTGCGGGTCGTGGCGCTTCCCGAGGGTTTTGCGTGGCAGGTGGGCGAGGACCCGTGGCGGGTCGTCGCGTGGGAGCAGGTGCGCACCGGCGGCTGGAAACAGGAGTCCAGCCAGATGTGGTGGCGTCTGGTGGATGGCAGCAGCGAGCAGTTGATGTTGGACGAGGAGAACACCTTCCCCACGGTCTTCCGGGACCGGGTGCAGGCCTCGATCGCCTTCCAGAAGCGGATCGAACTCAGTGGTGGGGAGGCCGTCGTCGTAGCCGCCCGTCGTGCCCCCGCTGCGACGGAGACCAAGCTGGTCTGGGACGTGATGCCACTGGGCGGCGCCAGCCTCGACGACCCGGCCGTTCGGTCCGAGGTTGACGATGCGTTGGCGGAGCTGAAGGCCGATTACGACATCTGAGTAGTTCTCTGCTAACGTTTCTTCTCGCGCCGAGCGCTGATCCCCTGTAGCTCAATTGGCAGAGCATCTGACTGTTAATCAGAGGGTTACTGGTTCGAGTCCAGTCGGGGGAGCCACTTGAAGGCCCATTGCCCAGCGGAAACGCCGGGGAGTGGGCCTTCACCTGTGATCGCCGTCTTGCGGCCGCTCGGCCGGGCAACGGACGGCGACGACAGGCCGATGGGGTTGCCTCGGGTGGCCGTGGGATACGGTGATGTGGAAGCCGACAGGTCGCCTCGCACAGCTGCTGGCACAGCCAAAGTGACAACATGCGGCCGCTTGCCAATCGGAGAGGTGTCTCGTGTCCCAACCAAACCAGATGGAGGGATCTTCTCCGACCATCTGGACCGTGGCAGGCCGTGCCGGGGTGAGCCACATGACGGTGGCCAGGTTCCTGCGCGGTGATCGGGTGCGGCCCGAGAACCACGAGAAGATCGAGCGGGCGATCGCGGAACTCGGTTATCGATTCAATGACACCGCCAGCGAGCTCGCGTCCCGGCAGCCCAGCCGAATCGGTGCCTTGGTCTTCGAGGTGGACGACTGGGCGCCGCAACGTCTCTTGGCGGGCGCTGCCGAGGCCGCACGTGAGACGGGCCACATTCTTGAGATGATTCGCGCCGATGTCCGCGACCCCGCTTCCTTCGACACGGCCCTGCTGATGATGAACCGAGCTTCGCTGGCGGGCGTCGTCATTCTGTCTCCCCCCGACCCAGTGCTCAAGCGTATGGATCTGCGGTCGCTCCAGACACCCTGGATGATCGAGGTCGAGCCCCACATCCCGGAGGGGCACCCGCAGGCGCTGCAGCATCCGATCTCACAGGCTGTTGAACACTTGGCTCGTTTGGGGCACGAGCGGTTCTTCTTCCTTGGCGGGCCGTCTGAGTGGGCGTCTGGGCGTAACCGAGAGACGGCTTACCGTGCCACGGTCGCCTCCTTGGGGTTGGAGAACTGCGGCGTTACACGTGGGCCATGGGGCGCGCAGAATGGATACCAATCGATGCAGAGCTTCCCGCATGACCTCCGCCCGACCGCCCTTGTCGCGGCCAGCGACCAGATCGCGCTGGGGGCAATGGCGTGGATGCATGAGCGCGAGATCTCCATCCCCGGCTCGCTCAGCATCACGGGCTACGACGGCCTGCGGGACGCAGCCTTCTATTCCCCGCCCCTGACCACGGTGTCCATCGACTTCGAGGCGATGGGCCGCAGAGCCGTGCAAGCCCTCCTGGCGGGTGAGGGTGTGGGCAGCGGGCCCTCGCTCGATCAATATCCATTTGACGGGGAACTGGTGCCGCGAGCGTCCACCGCGCCACCTGCCTGATCCCACGACGCTCTTGTTACCGGTACCACATATGGTCTACCCTCGGTTGTTATCGGTAACACCAAGCGATCCAACGGCGGAAGAAGGCTTACCATGGCACGTCCACAGACTGAAGGCGAATACCTCGCCACCTTGCGCACAGCCCCCGTGAGCGGGCTCTCCCGGCGCTCACTCCTGCTGGGGACGATGTCCCTGGGATCCATGGCCTTGGTTGGCTGTGGCGGCAACGGGTCAGGCAACGGTACCGGCGCTGGCGAGGTGACCTACGGCAACAACCAGGCCGACGAGGTGCCCCTGAAGGCGATCCAGGCGAACGTCGATGCCTTCCAGCAGAAGCATCCGGACATCAAGATCAAGATGAACACGGTCGCCCACACCACCTTCCAGGAGAACATCAACAACTATTTGCAGGGCTCGCCCGATGACGTGTTCGCGTGGTTCGCCGGCTACCGGGCCCGGTTCTTCGCCGACAAGGGGCTCGTGAGCGACATCTCTGATGTGTTCGCTGCCACCGAGGGAATCCCTGCCTCTTTGAAGAACGCTTGCTCCACTGCAGACGGCCGTCAGGTCGTGATGCCAGCCACCTACTACCCGTGGGTCGTCCAGTACCGCAAGAGCGTCTGGGAGAAGCGTGGATACGAGGTGCCCAAGACCCTCGACGAACTCAAGGCGTTGGGGGCTGAGATGGAGAAGGATGGCCTGGTCCCGTTCGCCATGGCCGACAAGGACGGTTGGGAGGCCATGGGCCTGTTCGACATCCTGAACATGCGACTGAACGGCTATCCGTTCCACATCGAGTTGATGTCGGGCAAGCAGGACTGGTCCCAGAAGAAGGTGCAGGACGTGTTCGACCTGTGGCGTGGGCTGCTGCCCCTCCACCAGCCGGACGCACTCGGGCGTAGCTGGCAGGAGGCCGCGCGCTCGCTGCAGAAGGGCACGACGGGCATGTACTACCTCGGCACCTTCATGGCCCAGCAGTTCCCGGCCGGCAAGGAGCAGGAGGACCTCGACTTCTTCGTCTTCCCGGAGATCGACAGCACAATCGGAGCTGGCGCGATCGAAGCGCCGACCGACGGCTTCATGCTGAGCCGACGGCCCAAGAACGAGAAGGGTGCCAAGACCCTCCTGTCCTACATGGGCAGCGCCGAGGCGCAGATGACGAATGTGCAGGCCGATCCGTCCGCCATCGCGGTGAACGAGAAGGCGGACACGACCAAGTACACCTCGCTCCAGAAGCGCATGCTTGAGGTGATGAAGGGCGCGACCGATGTGGCGCAATTCCTTGATCGTGACTCTCGCCCTGATTTTGCCTCGACGGTCATGGGCCCGGCCCTCCAGAGCTTCCTGAAGAACCCCAACGACGTTGCTTCGATGTTGTCCAAGGTGGAGTCCCAGCGGAAGTCGATCTTCGCATNNGACGCGGCAAAGGTCTCAAACTCTCGGGCCGTGACCGTGTCACGGTCGTGCTGATGATGCTCATCCCGACTCTGTTCGCCGCAACGCTGGTGTGGTTGCCAGCCATTGCGTCGGTCATGCTGTCGTTCTTCAACTGGGACGGGTTCGGCCCGGTCACCGAAGCCCAACCCGTCGGATTCAGGTGGTACCAAGAGGCGGCCACCATCTACCCAGCGTTCTGGCCAGCCATTCAGCACAACTTGATCTGGCTCGCGGCGCTGTTCCTCATCGCCACTCCCATCGGCATCTTGTGCGCCGTTCTCATCGACCGGGAGACCCAGCACACCAAGTTCTACCAAACCGCCCTCTATCTCCCAGTCGTGCTCTCGATGGCGCTGATCGGTTTCGTGTGGCAACTGGTGTTCAGCCGCGACCAGGGCCTGCTCAACACCATCCTCGGGACGTCCATCGACTGGTACGGCGATTCTCGCTACAACCTGTGGGCGGCGCTCATCGCCACCAGTTGGCGACATGTCGGCTACGTCATGCTGCTCTACCTGGCGGGATTGAAGGGTGTCGACCCGGCGTTGAAGGAAGCCGCATCGATCGACGGTGCCTCCGAGGTCAGGACCTTCTTCCAGGTCGTGTTCCCGGTGATGTTCCCCATCAACGTCGTGGTCCTGGTGATCACATTCATCGACTCGCTACGCGCCTTCGACCTGGTTTGGGTCATCAACCGTGGACGCAACGGCCTCGAACTCCTGGCCAGCGAGGTGACCCGCAACATCGTCGGTGAGGCACAGCGCATCGGTTTCGGCTCGGCACTGGCCACCATCATGCTGATCATCTCCAGCGTGTTCATCGTCATCTATCTGAGGATCGTCCTGAAGGAGGACCGATGAGCCAGGAGAGCCCTGTCAACCTGCCCGACCTGACCGCTTCGCGGCCTGTTGGTCGAGTTCACGAAGCGCAAGAAGCGGCCAGCCAGGCGAGCAGCGTCGATCCAGGTGCCGAGCGTCATCGTCCCTGGACCAAGGGACGGGTTCTGACCCACGCATTCCTGGGCACCATGGCCGTCCTGTGGCTGTTTNNGCTGTTCCCCTTGCTCTACGCCGTGCTGGCCTCGATGCGGAGCTATGACTACACATCAACCCATGGCTACCTGAGCTTCGGGGGATTCACCTTCTCGAACTACACCAAGGCCTGGGAGGCCGGGGCTTTTGGGCACAAGTTCGTGAATTCGGCCATCATCACGATCCCGGCCGTGGCGATCACGCTGTTCTTGGCGTGCATGGTCGCCTTCGTCATTGCCCGTTTCAACTGGAAGTTCAACACCATCATGCTGGCGCTGTTCCTGGTGGGCAATTTGCTTCCACCGCAGGCACTGCTGATCCCGGTCTTCAAAATTTTCCAAAAGATCGAGGTGCCGTTCTGGCTGTCCGAGTCCGGCACGCTGTTGAACACGCACTTCGGGTTGATCCTGGTCAACGTGGCCTTCCAACTCGGGTTCTGCACCTTCGTCCTGAGCAACTTCATGAAGGCACTGCCGAAGGAGATCTACGAATCGGCCCAAGTGGATGGAACCAGCTTGTGGGGGCAGTTCTGGCGCCTCACGCTTCCCCTGTGCCGGCCTTCCTTGGCAGCTCTGGCCACCTTGGAGACGACGTGGATCTACAACGAGTTCTTCTGGGCGACCGTGCTGCTGCAGAGCGGTGACAAGTTCCCGATCACGAGCTCGTTGACCAACCTTGCGGGCACATTCTTCACCGACAACAATCTGGTGGCTGCCGGGTCGCTGATCATCGCGCTACCCACGCTGATCATCTACTTCGCCCTGCAGAAGCACTTCGTCTCAGGTTTGACCATGGGTGCCACCAAGGGCTGACCAGCCATCGGCACCTACACACCCATCCGTCGGCCACGCTGCCCGACTGAGCACCAGCGTGGTCGACGGATCCCTTTCACCGAAGAAGGACCATGCGCATCCCGAGCCACCACCAGAGCCTCTCAGTCCTGCACGAGCACACCCTTCCGCAGCGGGCCTACTATGTCCCGGCCTCAAGCCCTTTGACTGACGTCCTGGCAGCCCGCCACGAGTCCGATCGAGTGCAGATGCTCAACGGCGACTGGCTCTTCCGGTACTTCAGCAATGTCGAGGAACTGGGCGAGTCCTTCGGCGAGTCCACCTACGAGCCCTCGGCGTTCGAACCCATCCGAGTACCCAGCACGTGGCAGCACAGTGGGTACGACCGGCACCAGTACACGAACGTGCGCTACCCGATCCCGCTGGATCCGCCCCACGTGCCGCACGACAACCCGTGCGGCGCCTATGTTCTCGACTTCGAGCACATGACCGACCCGACAGTGCCGTGCACCACCTTGGTCTTCGAGGGCGTCGATTCATGCTTCTACGTGTGGTTGAACGGACGGTACGTGGGGTACAGCCAGGTGAGCCACGCCACCAGCGAGTTCGACGTTTCGCAGCACTTGGAACGCGGTCACAACAGGCTGCAGGTGCTCGTCTTCAAGTGGTGTGACGGCACCTACCTCGAGGATCAGGACAAGTTCCGCACCAATGGCATCTTCCGAGATGTCTATTTGCTCGATCGACCTCGAGACGTCCTGCTCGACTACTTCACCACGACGACTTGCGACGACGGGGGTGGTGCCACGGTGCACGTTCGGGGCGCCTATCGCAACGAGCCGGTCCCTACCTCACTGCGCCTCATCGACGCAGGCGGAGTCGAAGTGGCCTCCGGGCGGCTGGTGGGCAATGCCGCGGGCAATGGCTATGACCACCGCGCCGATTTGGAGATTCAAAGAGCCCAGCTGTGGAACCCAGAGAACCCATACCTCTACACGCTGCTCATCGAAACGCCCGACGAGGTCATCACCGACAAGGTGGGCGTGCGCGAGATCGCAGTCCATGACGGCGTGGTCACCCTTAACGGTTCACCGATCACGATCCGCGGCGTGAACCGCCACGACTCCGACCCCGCGACAGGACCCGTTGTCGACGTCGAACACATGCTGCGGGACCTGAAACTGATGAAGCAGCACAACATCAATGCCATTCGCACCTCTCACTATCCCGCCGATCCACGCTTCTACCAGCTCTGCGACCAGTACGGATTCATCGTGATGTCGGAGGCGGACAACGAGAGCCACGGTACCCAGTCCCGGTACCTGGCAGATCCCGACTGGGAAAACGTCGTTGAACACTGGAACGAACTCATCGCCGACGATCCCCAGTGGATCGAAGCCACTCTCGACCGCGTGCAACTTTGCGTGCATCGCGAGAAGAACCGACCCAGCGTCATCGCGTGGTCCGCCGGGAATGAATGCGCATACGGCCGTACCTTCGAGGTGGCGCTGCGCTGGATGAAGACCTTCGATCCCACGCGGCTGACCCACTACGAAGGCGCCTACTATCGCGACAGCAAGCGCCGCTACGAATACGAGAACATCGACCTCTTCAGCCGCATGTATCCCTCGCTCGAAGAGATCGACGCCTATCTGCATCCCCGACCCGACAAGCCAATGATCCTGGTCGAATATTGCCACGCCATGGGCAACGGTCCAGGGGACCTCGAGGACTACTGGCAACTCATCTTGCGCGAGCCGCAGCTGTGCGGCGGTTTTGTCTGGGAGTGGTGCGACCACGCGGTACTCGACGGCTACACCGACGATGGGCGTCCCCGGTACCTCTACGGAGGGGACTTCGGGGAGTCGGTCCACGATGGGAACTTCTGTGTCGACGGGCTGGTCTGGCCCGATCGCCGCCCCCACGTGGGCCTGCTGGAACTCAAGAATGTCCAACGTCCGGCCAGGGTCGTCTCCTACGACCAGGAAACTGGAGCACTGAGGCTCCGTAATGATCTCGACTTCACGTCCTTGGAGCGACTGGTCGATGTCACCTGGCAACTGGTCTGCGACGGGCTGGTCGTCGCCGAACAGAGCGTCGATCTCGCCGCTCCCCTCGAACCGCATGAGGTCGCGGAGATTGTCTGCCGTCCCGAAGTGCCAGAGTCGGGACGTTGTCAGCTACGCCTCGTCTACCGCCTGCGTCACGACGATTCCTTGCGTGAGGCAGGGCAGGAGCTGGGCTTTGAAGAGATGGAACTTGCGACCCCCCACCCCAGGAACCAACGAACGGTCCAGCTGGAAACCACAGCTGGCGGCCCCGCGCCAACTCTGACCCAGGACGGCCGCCGGTTCGTGGTCACCGGTGAGAACTTCCGGTACGTCTTCGACAAGGCGACTGGGATGCCCAGCTCGCTCGACGTGGCCGGAATCGAGTTGCTCAGCCGCGCGGTGGAGGTCAACATCTGGCGCGCCCCCACCGACAATGACCGCCGCATCCGACAGGAATGGGAACGAGCTCGCTACCACCAGACGAGTTCACGGGTATACAGCTGTGACGCGCACACGGACGGCTCGACGCTGGTCATCAATGTCTCGATGTCTTTGGTGGCACCCGTTGTGCAACCGATCTTGCGTATACGCGCCACCTGGATCGTCGATTCCGCGGGTCGGCTTCGCTTCCTCATGGAGGCGCGACGAGCCGAGGGCTTCCCGCCACTGCCGCGCCTTGGTCTGCGCCTGTTCCTGCCTCAGAACATGGAGCACGTCACCTGGACCGGTTTGGGGCCGCACGAGAACTACCCCGACAAGCGGCAGGCAAGCAGACACGGTAACTATCAGGCGAGTGTGGACGACCTTCAGGTCGACTACATCAAACCCCAGGAGAGCGGCAGCAGGGGCGATTGCGACTGGATGGCGATCTCAAATGGGAGGCTCACGCTCCACGCCTCAGCGGGCCAGCCCTTCTCTTTCAACGCCTCCCGTCACGACCAAGAGGCGCTGACGAGCGTGGCCCACTACACGGACCTGGTCGCGGGCGCCCAAACGGTGCTGTGTCTTGACCACGCCATCGCTGGTGTCGGTTCCAACAGTTGTGGTCCCGAACTGCTTCCGCAGTACCGGGTCGACGACGAGGTCTACAGCGTGGACCTGACTCTGTTTCCGAGTGCGCACGAGCTCCTCCAGTGGCACGCCCTTGGGTGAATGCCTTTGTCCACCCATGGACGCGTGGGCCAACTGGCATGTGGCGGAAGGACGACGCGCGGTGGTGCCAACTCAGCTCTTGCACACCTCCATGCTCAGCCGAAGACCGGGTCGTGGCTACCGACCTTGCGGGCGACCGACAGGTGCCCGCCCAGGTAGCCGCCCACTGAGAGCGCGGTCACGGACGCGAGTGAACAGGCGGCGGCTGTCCGACGACGACCACGCGCCCGCTGGCGCAGGGCGCCAACCTGAAGTGCTGCACCGATGGCATTCGCTCCGGCGTGGACGATGCCCACCCGCTTCTCCTCGCTGGAGGCGGTCGCCAGCTCAGCCAGCCCGGTCAGGATCGAGGGGAGGACGCTGACCAGGCCCACGCCGGTCAGCAGCTGCGCCGAGCGTCCCGAGCGGTCTACCCCGGTGACGTCGAGCAGTGCCGCGCTCATGAAGGTGCCGAGCGGCAGCTGGACCATGACCGGGTGCAGCGCATGGCCCATCTGCTTGCCGCGAAGCACTCCGCCGATGCCGTCCTTGGACGACAAGGTGTCCAGCGCGGGCTGGAGCAGTGCGATGCCCCCGTCCAGTGCGGTGTTCTGCTCGAGGTCGAGCAGCAGCGGGCTCAGCGGAGACTCGGTCTTCTTGGTCGATGACATCGGAGGTCCTTTCGATCACGGGACGGTTACCTGTCAGTCCAGCCGGTGGCGGATGACGAGCGCCACGCTCCAATGGGTGGAGCGTGGCGCCGGCGCGGCATTGTTCATGGCCTACCGTTTCGTGAAGTGCAGTTCCACTCGCCGGTTCTTGGCGCGGTTCTTCTCCTTGTCGTTGGGGACGACCGGGTCGGCCTCACCCTTGCCCGTCGCCGTGACCCGGATGCCCTTCAAGTGGTCGGCCAGCTCAGCGCGCACAGCTTCCGCCCGTTGCTTCGAGAGCTTGAGCCCGNNAGCCCGTGTTCGGCGGTGCCCAGGTCGTCGGTGTAACCCGTGATGGTCAGGGCGCCCGGGGACCGGGCGGCGAGCTTGGTGCCGATCTCTTCGAGACGCTTTCTCGCGGCGGGCCGGATGGCCGCCGAGTCCTTGGCGAAGAGCACATTGCTGTTCAATGTCACGTCCACGGAGGTGGTTCCTTCAGTGACCGTTGCGGCACCTGCCACGTCACGGCTGCGCTGCTGCAGGATGACGATGCGCGGCTTCAACTGGATCACGTGCGCCCTGACGGGGCCATCGGGTGGTTCCTCGGCGGTGCCCGTAGCCGCGCCATTCCACAGCACCAGGGCGGTGCAGCCGAGTGCCAGAACCGCGTTGCGTCTACTTGACCGGAACATTGCTGAAGGTACCGAAGCGCTCGGTCTGGACCGACATCGTCGTCACGTTCTCGGGGGTGCCAGCAAAGGTACAGGTCACTGTCTCGACGTCCCCAACCTCGGCAGAGCCAGAGGGCATTGGCGAACACAAGGCAGCCGTTTCCTCCTCACCCGAGCGAGCTGGCAGGTACATGACCGACCCGGATCCGTCCAGAAGAGCGAAACCGTCTGGCGCCTCGTATCTCGACCAGTACTGATCGGTCGAATCCGAGAGGATGTCCCGATTGGTCAGGGCGGAATCCTCATTGACTTTCGTATAGCCCAGGTCGGCCGTCATCACCATGGTTGACCCAATCCGCTTGAGTGGGTACATGGCAAGCGTGAAT
>DGKN01000113.1:418-9477 GCA_002387005.1 Propionibacteriaceae bacterium UBA4569 | reverse complement strand
ACTGCCGTTCCGGCAGCTACCGCAACGCCCTGCCGCCGGTCGCGGAGCTGGCCGACCGGTGGGTGCTGGTGGACGTCCCGGGGGCCTCGCACTGGGCCAAGCACACCCGCGGCCTGGTTGCGCGCCGGCTGTGCGAGGCGTCACGCGTCACGCGTCCCGAACAACTTGCCGAGCTGCTGCCCGGCACCGAACTCAGGCCCCCGGCACGCGCTGGGAAACCGTGGCGGGCCTTGGTCCCGGCCCGTCACTGAGCGGAGGGCCGGAGATCGAGCCGGGTGATGGCCTCCGACCGGAATCCCTTGGCGACGAGCCAGAGGCCGAGACCGATCTCCCATGCGGCAATCGGCAGCGCGGCCAGACCCGCCAGCGGTGAGACCTGGTCGACGAGGCCCAGCAGCGTCGCGAGTACGGAGCCGATCAGGAGCGGTGCCCCGACCAGGCCGAGCATGGGCAGCGCGCGGGGGACCAGGCGGCTCCGATACAGCGGTGGAGCAAGCAACAGCGCGTTGACGGCTGGGATCAGGCCTGGACCGATGAGGAAGGCCCAGTCGTGAGGGCCGATCAGAGCCTCGCCCACGCCGACGCCCGGCGGCACCCGCAGCAGCGTGAGCATCGCAACGACCCCCACGAGGATTGTCATTGCCTCCAGTGTGCGCGAGCCGACGAAGCCGAAAGCGGCGGCTTCGTCGACCCGACGCACGATTGGGAGCAGTGCTATGGCCGTCCCGAGACAGGCGAAGGCCAGGACGATCTCAAGCACCGCAGCGAGCACCAGGCGTTGGTGGCCTGCTGCGCCCGCGAGGGATGCGGGCTCACCCAGCAGGGGCGCCTTCAGCGCCAACGCTGGGATGGACGTGAGGACGGTGACGAGGTAGAGGGTGCCCGCGGCGATCGCGAGACGGCGTGGCTGGTCCATGGCTCCTCCTGACGGCGACTGGTGTACGGCGTACACAGAGTGTGAGTGTACGGTGTACACCATGTCAAGCAGCGAAACCTCTGGGCCTGACGGCCGCAAGCCCCTGACCCGAGCGCGAGCCCTCGCGGCCGCGGTGGACCTGGCGGATGCCGAGGGCGTGGATGCGGTCAGCATGAGGCAGTTGGCCACCCGTCTCGGCGTGGTCCCCATGGCGCTCTATCGGCACGTGGACAGCAAGGAAGACCTGCTCAATGGCATGATCGACGCCCTCATTGCCGAGTACGAGCCACCCCTGACCGGGGCATGGCGTGGGCGCGTTCGGGGCCGAATCCTCTCGGCTCGCCGCGTGCTGCTGGCGCATCCGTGGGCACGGGACGTGATCGAGACGCGCACGACTCGCACGCCGATGGTCCTGGGATACATGGACTCATTGGCGGGAATGTTCATGGACGGGGGTCTGTCGGCCGAACTGACCCATCTCGGTATGCATGCCCTGGGTCACCGGATCTGGGGCTTCAGCCCTGAGGCCTTCGAGGAACCGGACGCCATCCCCGTGCCGGCGGATCCGCTCGAGCGTTCCAGGGCGGTCGAGCAGGCGAGGAAGCTCTATCCCCACATCATCAGCATCTTCGAGGCCACCGGGGGCAGGTGTGACGAGCAGTACGAGTTCGAGTTCACGCTGGACCTCGTCCTCGATGCCATCGAACGTCTTCACACGTCGGACGGCGTCGGTCGGCTGTCACGATGATGCCCGTCCAGAGATGATGACCGTCTAGAAGGGCGCGATGGGTTCCATTCGCAGTTGGCGCTGGATTCGCAGCCGGAAGTGGACCTCGCCGACCACGGCCATCGCGAGCACATCATTGACGATCTGCACGACGTCCATGGCCGCCTCAAGGGTGGCGCCGACTTCCGGGGTGATCTCAAGCAGTGCATAGGGCAGGGCCGAGATCGAGAACAACAGCGTCGGCAGGGCAACCAGCCAGCTCAGCCACCAGCCGGCCAACAGCCTCGTGATGCGACGCCGTGGGGGCAGTATCCCCTCGCTGCGCGAGAGCGGGTACTCGGTGGCGTAGCGCAGGTCGGCCATGTTCTGCAGCGGCATCACCAGCGAGGCGATCGGGATGAACCAACTGGTCGCATGGAAGAAGGGGGCGTAGCACAGGGCCTGGCGCGGCACCCGGGAACTGACTGCCGCCATCGTCTGCCAGATGATCCAGCCGATCGCGACGACCACGCAGACCTTGATGTGCCAGGCCTCGAGCTGGCGGGTGCGCTCCAGCAGGTCATAGGTGCGGAAGGGGTCGGGGCGATCGGACTGGGAGAGCGCGACTCGCACGAGGGTGATGCCCAGGTCGGCCAGGTCGATGATGGCGACCGCGCCCAGCAGGCCGAGCACCGCCCATCCCAGCCACTCATGGAAACGGCCCAATCGGCGGCGGCGTGGGGCGGCCCAGACGACCCGTCCGTCGGGACCGGTTCGCCAACCGGGCTGAGTGCTGGCCATGAGCAGAAGCATGCCCGAGGATGGGGTCGCGGAAAAAAGTTTCGAGAAATGGGAATGCTGCCCAGACCTAAGTAGTTGAATGTTCTACAACCCCTCGAAAGGACCGAAAGACATGACCGACCTGACCGCGCTCACCGGCACCTGGACCATCGACAACACCCACAGCCGTCTCGGCTTCATCACCCGTCACGCCATGATCACCAAGGTGCGCGGCAACTTCGACGTCTTCGAGGGCCAGGCCGTCATCGACGGCGCCAACCTCGCCAACTCCTCGGTCACCGTCACGGCGCAGACCTCCTCCTTCAACTCGGGCAACGAGCAGCGCGACGGCCACGTCAAGAGCGCGGACTTCCTCGACGCCGAGCAATTCCCCACGGTCACCTTCGTCTCCACCAAGGTCGAGCAGACCGGTGACGACACCGCCGACATCACCGGCGACCTGACGATCAAGGGCAACACCAAGTCGCTCACCATCCCCTTCGAGTTCACCGGCGTTGCCACCGACCCCTTCGGCAACCAGCGCGCTGGCTTCGAGGGCTCCACCACCATCAGCCGCGAGGCCTTCGGCATCACCTGGAACGCCGCGCTGGAGACCGGCGGCGTCCTGGTCGCCGACAAGGTGAACCTGGAGATCGAGATCTCGGCCATCAAGAACGCCTGATCTCCCACTTGGCCAACCAGCGTCGGCCCGTAGCCCCGACGCTGGTTGCACCAGGGCCCCGTCTGGATTCGTCCGGACGGGGCCCTGCTCGTTGGTTTGTTGGTTCGTTGGTTTGTTGGTTCAGCGGGACTCGGGATCGGGATCGTCCTGCGTCGCCGGGCTCAGCGAGCGTCGTCGAGGCGCTGCTGAGCGCGGGCGGGGAACTTCTCGGCGTTGATGACGGCGCGCTGATGCGTGCCGGTGCAGATGATGCCGGCGTTGTCGGCCAACTCCACCTCGAAGGTGATGATGCGACCCTCGACGGCGGTTACCTCGGCGCGTCCGGTGATGGTGGAACCCACAGCGCTCGGGGCCTCGTGGGACACGTCCACGTGGATGCCGACGCTGCCTTCACCCTCGTCCAAGTGGGGGTGCAGCGCCTCGACGGCCGCAGACTCGAGGAAGCCCACCATGAAGGCGGTCGCGAACACCCGCGGCATGCCCGCGAAGTTCGGGTACCAGGGGATCATCGCGGGCACAGTGAGCTCGTCGACGACCGTGACGGTGATCTCGGCGGAGGTGCCGGGAACGAGGGACGGCTTCATTGGTGCTCCTTCGGGTCGCGTCAGCGGGTGCGGGTGCGGGTGCAAGCTTGCCAGCCTCAGCGGGCTGCGACCAGAGGCGGTCCGGAACGCCACTCAGGCCAAGGAGGCAATCCAGGCATCATGCAGGGACGCATACCGCCCGCCGGCCTGGCCCATCAGCTCCGCAGGGGAGCCGTCCTCGAGAACCTTGCCATGCTCCAGTACCAGCACCCGGTCGGCAATCTCCACCGTCGACAGCCGGTGCGCGATGATCACCGCGGTGCGGGAGGCGAGCAGCGTCTTCAGGGCGTGCTGCACCAGTCGTTCGGACGGGATGTCCAGCGAGCTGGTCGCCTCGTCCAGGATCAGCACCGCCGGGTCGGCGAGGAAGGCGCGGGAGAAGGCCACCAGCTGGCGCTGCCCGGCGCTCAACCGCTCGCCGCGCTTGGCGACCGGGGTGTCGTAGCCCTGCGGCAGCGCCTCGATGAAGTGGTGCGCCCCGACGGCGCGGGCTGCGGCCTCGACCTGCTCGCGGGGGACGCCCGGGCCGCCGAACTCGATGTTCTCGGCGATGGTGCCGTTGAACATGAAGTTCTCCTGCGTGACCAGGATCACCGCGCGGCGCAGGTCGTCGTCGCTGAGCCGGCGCTCGTCGACGCCGTCCAGCTTCACCGCCCCCGAGGTCGGGTCGTAGAAGCGGGCGATCAGCTTGGCGATCGTGGTCTTGCCCGCGCCGGTGGTGCCGACCAGCGCGACCGTCTGGCCGGCCGGGATGTGCAGGTCCAGGTCGGGCAGCACCGGACGTCCCTCGACGTACTCGAAGCGGACGTGGTCGAAGTCGACCTTGCCCTTCGGCTCGGGCAGTGGCGCGGGCACGGCCGGGGCGGCGACGCTGGACTCCTCGTCCAGCACGCCTGACAACTTCTCCAGCGCCGAGGAGGCCGACTGGAAGGTGTTGTAGAACTGCCCGATGTCCTGCATCGGCTCGTAGAAGTTGCGCAGGTAGAGCAGGAAGGCGGTCAGCACGCCGAGCGTCATCGTGCCGTGCATCACGCGCCAGCCACCCCACAGCAGCACCAGGCCGATGGTGACATTGCCGACGAGCTTGATGCCGGGCATGAAGATCGCGAACAGCCTGAAGGAGCGGATGTTGGCGCGGCCGTAGTCGTCCGCCAGTTGCGCGAACAGTTCCTGGTTGCGCTGCTCGCGTCGGTACGACTGCACCGCCTTGATGCCGGTCATCGTCTCGACGAAGTGGACGATGACCTGGGCGGAGCGCTCACGGATGGTGCGGAAGGTGCGGCTCGACTGGGTGCTGAACCAGCGCAGCAGCAAGCCGACGAAGATCATCGAAGCCAATGACATCAGGCCCAGTTCGAGGTCCAGCACCAGCAGCATCACCGAGGTGCCGACCAGGGTCAGGATGGCGGTGAGCAGGCCGTCGAAACCACCGGCCAACAGCTCGGCGATCGCGTCCATGTCGCTGGTCATCCGGCTGACCACGCGTCCCGAGGTGTAGCGGTCGTGGAAGGCGACGTCCAGTTTCTGGAAGTGCTGGAACACGCGCCGGCGCAGGTCGAGCAAGGCCTCCTGCCCGACGCGCCCAGACGTGCGCAGGAACCAGATCCGGGTGATCGACTGCACCGCGAGCGCCACCAGCATCAGCACGACGGTGCTGATGAGTTCCGTGGCGCGGTCGTCCTGGACCAGCGCCGGGATGCCGTGGTCGATGCCACGGCGCACCAGCCAGGGGGACGCGAGGCGGGCGAGGTTCTCCGCGATGACCGCGGCGCCCATCACCCACACCAGGCCCAGGTAGGGCTTGAGCAGCGATCCGAGCAGCGTGCGGGAGCGGGCCTTGAGGAAGCCGGACGAGCGTTGGTCCAGCTCGGCCTCGGTGACCTTCTCGGCGGCGATCCCGCGCCAGCGTTCCCGGGGGTCGAGTTCTTGTGGCTGATGGGCACGCTTCTGGGTGGTGTCGGTGCTCATCGCTGGGCTCCCGCCATCTCGCCGTGACCCTGTTCGCGGTGACCCTGTTCGCGGTGACCCAGCTCGTCGAGGCCACCCTCGGCGTCGAAGTCGGCGCTCAACAGCTCCCGGTACTCCGGGACATTGGCGAGCAGCTCGCTGTGGGTGCCGACGTGGGAGATCGTCCCCGACTGCAACAGCGCGACGCGGTCTGCGAGCATCACGGTGGACGCCCGGTGTGCGACGACGATGCCGGTGACGCCGACGAGCACGCGCTTGAGCGCCTGTTCGACCAGCGCCTCCGTGTGGATGTCCAGGGCGCTGAGGGTGTCGTCCAGCACCAGGATCCGGGGACGGGTGATCACGGCGCGGGCGAGGGCCAGGCGCTGGCGCTGGCCGCCGGACAGGCTCATGCCCTGTTCGCCGATTCGGGTGTTGAGGCCCCAGGGCAGGTCGTGGACGAAGTGCGCCTGCGCCACCTCGATGGCCAGGTCGACCTCGGCGTCGGTCGCGTCCGGCCGTCCGAGCGTCAAATTCTCCCGGGCGGACATGCTGAACAGCGTGGGGTCCTCGAAGGCGGTCGCGACGATGGAGCGCAGGTTGTCCAGCTTGAGGTCGCGGACGTCGACGCCGTCGATGGTGATCGATCCGGACGTGACGTCGAACAGGCGGGGCACGAGCGCGGTGAGCGTCGTCTTGCCCGAGCCGGTGCCGCCGACCACGGCGATGGTCTCGCCGGGATGGATGTCCAGGCTGAGCCCGTGCAGCACGTCCTCGTCCCCGTCCGGGAAGCGGAAGCTGACGTCGTGGAAGCTGAGCGCACCGCTCGCGTGGGTGAGCTCGCGCTCGCCGTCGGTGATGGTCTCGGCGGCGTCGAAGATCTCGCAGACGCGGTCGGCGGCGGTCATCGCGTCCTGCGTCATCGACATCAGGAAACCGAGCATGGCGATCGGCCAGACCAGCGACAGCGTCAAGGTGATGAAGGCGACCAGGGTGCCCAGCGAGACACGGTCCTGCGCGGCGGCCCAGGCACCGATGCCCAGCACGACGACCATCGTGACGGTGGGGATGACCTCGAGGAAGGTCCAGAAGGACGCGGTGTTGCGGACGCGGTCCATGGAGGCCTCCTGCAGCTTGCGGGCCTGGGCGTCAAAGCGGTCGAACAGGTGCGCGGAGCGGCCGAAAGCCTTGACGACGCGGTGCGCCTGGGCGGCCTCCTCGACGACATTGGCGACGTCGCCGGTGAGGTCCTGTACGCGGCGGCTGATCTTGGTGTATCGGCGTTCGTTGGCCAGGCACAGCCCGGCGATGGGGACCACGGAGATCAGCACGACCACACCGAGCGGCCAGTACATCCGCATCAGCAGGACGATGACGACACACACCTGGATCGCGGAGACGAGCAGCATCATCAGGCCGAAAGCCACGAAACGGCGCACGGTGCCCAGGTCGCTCATCATCCTGCTGAGCAGTTGGCCCGACTGCCACCGGCTGTGGAACTCCATCGGTAGGCGTTGCAGCTTGGCGTACAGCTCGGTGCGAATGCCGGTCTCGACGCCGACTCCGGTCGGGCCGGCGAGCAGTCGGCGGGCGAACCAGAAGAAGGCCTCACCGATGCCCAGCACGAGGGCGACCGAACCCAGCACGAGCAGGCCGCGCTGGTCGGCGTTCGCGATCGGCCCGTCCACCAGGCGCTGGGTGACCAGCGGCACCGCGACGCTCATCGCCGTGGAGGAGGCGGTGAACAGCAGCATCCACAGCCAGGCCCCCAGCCGCGGACGGGCATAGGGCAGCAGCCGCCACAGCGAGGTGATGCCGCGGGTGCGAGCCGGGACGGGGGTGACCGAGGCGGGACGGGTGAGGTCGTCCCAACCGGGGGCCAGGGTGGGCTCGGAAGGCGGGGTGGCTGAGGGCGTGGTGGTGGCGGTGGCTGAGGCTTGCGGAGACACGGTGGGACCTGATCTTTGTCGGATCGGCGGCGCTCGGTTTGCCGGCGCCCCGCCACCCTACGCCGGGGTCCTGACACTCGCCAGCGGGTTTCCGGATGCCCTCAGTGGCGTCGGTTTGCGAGGTTCAGCGCGACTGTTCCGTGTTCTCGCGCTGCTGGAGGAAGTGCGGCTTCACGATGAACATCGACGCGAACAGACCACCCAGCACGGCCACGGCGGGGAACCACGCGGAGTGGTGCATGGCGGTACTGAAGGGCCCGACGAGCATGTCCGGGAGCTGGGCGCGCGTGCCCTCGGAGGTCTGCGCGCCGCCCGTCCCGCCGCCGGGCATGGTGCGGGAGAGCTGCCACTCGATGATGGTCGCGATCGCAGCGGAACCCAATACAGAACCCAGCTGGCGGGTGGCGTTGTAGACGCCCGAACCGGCACCGGCCCAGCGCGGCGGGAGGTCGCGCGTCGCGGACATCGACAGCGGACCCCAGATCAAGGAGGCGCTCAGGCCCAGGAACGCGGCAGGCAGCAGGAACCACAACACGGAGGTGTCGGCGCGCATCAGCTCGGCCTGCGCGCCCAGCACGATGGCATAGATGGCGAAGCCCGCCACCGCGAACGGACNNTTGGACCATTTGCCCACCAGCGGCGCGAAGACCAGCGAGACGATCGCGGATGGCATGCTCAGCAGCGCCGCCTGGGTGGGGGAGAGCCCGCGCGCGGTCTGCAGGAAGAGCATCATCGGGAAGCTCATCGAGATCACTACTCCACCCATCACGAAGATGGCGAGGTTGGCGGCCGTGAAGTTGCGGTTGGCGAACAGCTGCAGCGGCATCAGCGGTTCCCTGGTGTTGCGCGACTGCTGCCAGACGAACAGGCCCAGCACGAGCAGCCCCGCGGCGATCATCGCGAAGATCCAGACCGGCCAGCCCTTGCTCTGGCCTTCCTGCAGGGCGAAGACGACCAGCGAGAGGCCGATGGCGTTCAGCGCGACCCCCATCCAGTCGAAGGCGTGGGCGTGGGTCTCGAGGTTGGGCACCAGGCGCCACACGGCGATCATCGCGGCGATGCCGATCGGGACGTTGACGAAGAAGATCCACTGCCAGCCGACCTGGTCGACCAGCACGCCGCCCAGCAGCGGTCCGGAGAGTCCGGCGACCGATGCGGTGGCTCCCCACAGCGCCATCGGCGCGCCGCGTCGGGTGGCCGGGAAGGTCCGCGTGATGACGGCCATCGTCTGGGGGCTCATCAGCGCCGCACCCAGGCCTTGCACGGCCCGGGCGGCGATCAGGCTCTCGATGGAGGTCGAGAGTCCGCACCACAGGCTGGTCAGGGTGAAGACCGCCAGCCCGGCGAGGTACATCTTCTTGGGCCCGTAGCGGTCGCCGAGGCGTCCGGTGATCAGCAGCGGGACGGCGTAGGCGAGCAGGTAGGCCGAACTCACCCAGATCACCTTTGCGACGTCGGTGTTGAAGGCCCGCATGATCGAGGGGATCGACACGGA
>DGKN01000113.1:0-394 GCA_002387005.1 Propionibacteriaceae bacterium UBA4569 | reverse complement strand
GCCGAGCCACAGCCGGGGCTCAGGGCTGGGTCAAGTCCAGTGCCCGGGCCGGTCCAGGTGGCTGGGCAGGACGGTGTGTGCGTCCCCGAACGCCTGCTCCAGTTGGGGTTGGGTGAGGAAGATCGCGGACGAGAGGTCTGCCCCGCGCAGGTTGGCGTCCCTCAGGTCGGCGCCCAGCAGGTCGGTGGCAGCCAGCCGGCAGTTCGAGAGGTTGGCGGCGATCAGCAGCGCGCCGCGCAGGTCGGCGCCGGTGAAGTCCTCCCGGCGCAGGTCCGCGCCCAGGAGCTGGGCATGCGCGCGGAGCCGCGAACTCCTTCCCGGGCGAACAGTCTGGACGGCGAGGCGGCGCGCGCGGTGCTGGCGACTGACCTCGGCCAGCAACGGACCAGCCTCG
>DGKN01000116.1:7673-14118 GCA_002387005.1 Propionibacteriaceae bacterium UBA4569 | reverse complement strand
CGTCTGGTGGTCGTCGCTGCCGCTGCGCGTGATCGCCCTCACGCTGGTCGGCTCGGCGCTGGTGTTGCTCTTCGGCGGGTTCGTGCTGATGCGTCAGGCCACCGACGGTGTTCTGGCGGGCAAGCGCCAGGCCGCCGTTGCCGAGGCGACCACCGCGCTCGNNGACGCAGCTGCGCGCCACCGATCTGCGCACCGCCTCCCTCTACGAGCGGCTCAGCCAGCTTGCCGACGAGGCAGGCAACCGCCCAGACCAATACCTCGTGGTCATCCAAGGGCCTGTGTCCCGCTATGTATCCCCGCAGATCACCGAGGCATCCGTCCCCGACGAACTGGCCAAGACGCTGGCCAGCTCCGACGGCACCTTCCTCACCCCCACCACCGTCGTGTGGTCCGACGCGAACCGCAGCCCAGAGCCCGGCCTGGTCGTCGGCTCCACCCTTCAAGTGCCCGGCACCTCACAGAGCTACCCGGTCTTCCTCGTCTTTCCCGAAACCCACGAGGTTGAGACCGTGCGCGTGCTCCAGCAGGCCGCCATCTCCACCGGCGCCCTGCTGCTCTCCATGCTGGCGCTGGTCGCGTGGCTGGTCAGTCGCCAGGTGACCACCCCCATCCGAGAGGCCTCCCTGGCCGCCGGACGCCTCGCGGCCGGCCAGCTGGACGACCGCCTGCCCGTCCGCGGCACAGACGACCTCGCCTCCCTGGCCACCAGCATGAACAACATGGCCGAGCAGTTGCAGGCGCGCATCCAGGAGTTGGAGAACCTGTCGCAGGTGCAGCAACAGTTCGTCTCGGACGTCTCCCACGAACTGCGCACGCCGTTGACGACGGTGCGGATGGCCGCCGACATGCTCTTCGACAGCCGCGATGAGATGGATCCCTTCGCCGCCCGCTCCACCGAGCTGATGCATGACGAGCTGGACCGCTTCGAGTCGCTGCTGGCCGACCTGCTGGAGATCAGCCGCTTCGATGCGGGCGCCGCGGTGCTCAGCCTGGACGAGACCGACGTCGCCGAGCTGGTCCGTGCCGAACTGCGCGCCGAGCGGGGGCTGGCCGAGAAGAAGGGTTGCGAGCTGGTGCTCAAGGGCCACGAGGTTGCGATGGCGGAGGTTGACGGACGCAGGGTCACGCGCGTGCTGCGCAACCTGGTCACCAATGCCATCGAGCACGGCGAGGGACGTCCGGTGGAGGTGACCATCGCGCAGGACGAGCAGGCGGTCGCCGTGACCNNGAGCACGTCTTCCAGCGCTTCTGGCGCGCAGACCCCTCCCGCCAGCGGACGGTGGGCGGAACCGGACTCGGGCTGGCGATCTCGCTCGAGGACGCTGCCCTGCACGACGGCTGGCTGGAGGCATGGGGACGACCGCGTCGCGGCGCCCAGTTCCGGCTGACGCTGCCGCGCCGCGAGGGTGTCGAGCTCACCGGCTCGCCCCTGGAACTCGTGCCGGAGGGAGAGTCATGACCGACGAGCTGCGCTTGGCGCGCCGGGTGCTGCTCGGCGGCGCCCTCGGATCCCTGGCCGCCTGCGCGCACGTGCCCACCGTCGGACCCGTCGAACAGGTCTCGCCGTCGGCGCAGGCCAGCCTCGAGCGTGGCGTGCAGGTGCGCCCCGCGCTGCCGCAGGTGGACGGGTCGCCTGAGGTGGTGATGGCCGGCTTCATCGACGCACTGGCCAGCCTGGAGCCGGACTTCCAGGTCGCGCGGCAGTACCTGACCCCGAAGGCCGCCGCCAGCTGGGACCCGCTCGCGGGCGTCACCGTCTTCAACGGCGACGAACGCGCCAACCTCACCAGCGCCGAGTCGGCAGCTCTCCACGCGCCATTGGTCGGTCGTCTGGATGCCGGCGGCCACTTCACCTCCGCGTCCGGCCAGCTGGCCCACGACTTCGACATGGCCATGGTGGACGGTCAGTGGCGCATCCAGAACCCGCCCAAGGGACTGCTGGTGAGCAGTTTCACCATGCTTCACCGCTTCGCGCCGGTGCAGGTGTGGTTCCTCGACCGAACCGGACGCCAGGTCGTCCCGGAGCTGGTCTGGCTGGCCGCATCCCCGCCCACCGCGACCCAACTCGTCCAGGCACTGCTCCAGGGTCCCTCTGAATGGCTGCGTCCCGCGGTGTCCGCAGCCTTTCCTGCCAGCACCAAGCTGTCGGCCCCGGCCGTGACCATCGACGCGGACGGCGTCGCGGAGGTCCCGCTGACCGACGCCGTGGCCAACCTGCCGGATGCCCAGCGCTCTCAAGTCGCCGCGCAGTTGTTGTGGACCCTGCGTCAGTTGGTCGATGTGCAGCGGCTGCGGATCAGCGTCGCCGGGAAGACCTGGTCGTTGCCGGGCGCCACGGGCGACGGTTCGATCGGTGAGGTGGACGTGATGGCCTGGAGCCCGGTCGCGGGGAACGCGTCCCAGCAGCCCTTCGCGCTGGTCAGGGGAGTCATCGGACGGATGGATGCCCCCAACCACCACACTCCGGTCGCCGGCTCCTTCGGTCTGAAGACCTGGGGGGATGAGGCCGGCGCGATGGCCGCGCACGGGGCCACCGCCAAACTCGCCGTCGTCAACCGGGCGCGCACCCGTCTGGTCGTCGGACCGATCGATCAGCCCGGGGTGGAACAGTGGCTCACCGGCGAGCAGTTGGGACGTCCGCAGTTCAGCGGCGCCGGG
Source organism: Propionibacteriaceae bacterium UBA4569 (assembly GCA_002387005.1). Classification (GTDB taxonomy): domain Bacteria; phylum Actinomycetota; class Actinomycetes; order Propionibacteriales; family Propionibacteriaceae; genus Luteococcus; species Luteococcus sanguinis. The sequence goes on along the minus strand of DGKN01000116.1, from coordinate 11,460 downwards.
CAGGTCTGGCTGCTCACCGATGGCGAGAGCAAGGCCCCGCGCCTGCTGCGGATCAGCGCCAAGGGCGCTTCCCAGGTGGTGGGCGTCACCCTTCCGAAGGGCCACCGATTGGTGCGCTTCAGCCTCTCGCCGGAGGGGACGAGGCTGGCCGTGATCAGCGAGTCAGGTGCCCAGAGGGTGCTCGGGCTGTGCCTCCTGCAGGGTTCCGACCCGCTCGCCGCCTCCGGCTACCGGCCGCTGCCGCTGGTCGACTCCCAGCCACTCACCTGGGTCAGCGATGTGGCGTGGTCGTCGCCCACGACCCTGCTGGTGTTGGCCGCCGTCGACAAGGCCTCGCGCGCCGGGGTCGTGCAGATCGGCTGCGACGGCGCAGACCTGGAGGCTCTTGGCCCGTCCGGCGAGGCTGACCCCCTCGCGCTGGTGGTGCAGCCGACCCTGCGCGGCGGCGTGGCAGGTCTGATCAGCAAGCGTGGCACCTTCCTCAGGTTCGAGTCTGCCTGGCGGTGGCAGGGCGACGAACTGTCCGTGACGACCGCAACCTACCCGCGCTGAGCATCCGCGGGCAGCGCCTGTGGATCAAGCCGGCCGCGTGGCGGGGTTGTCCACAGGCCAATGGTGCGCCGTTTGACGCTCGGGGCGCATAGTCCTTGGGTGGGGGAGTGCTGGACGAGATGGCAGACCTGCTGGTGGGCGCCCGCTGCCCCGGCTGCCAGCGGCCAGGGCTTGGTCTGTGCGAACGGTGTCGGGATGCACTGGCTGGCCGCAAGCGGGTGATCCTCGGCGCCATCCCGCTGGGCGTGGGTACCGAGTACGGACCGCTGGTGCGTGCCTTGGTCACCGCCCANNGCGCCTGGTATCTGTGTCGACCGCTGGGAGACCTGTTGGCCCAGGCGGTGGCAGCGCTGGGGTTCGACGGGCCATTGGTGCTGGCACCGGTCCCTTCCTCTGCGGCCAGCGTCCGGGAACGTGGCTACGACCACGGCGCGGCGCTGGGCGGCCGAGCGGCCCGGACGCTGCGCGCAGCCGACGTCGATGTGACGGATCGTCAGCTGCTGCGTCGCACCCGGCCGGTGGCTGACCAGTCCGGGCTCGGGCGCCACGAGCGGGCGCGCAACCAGCGAGGCACCATGGCCGCCGCGGTAGGCTCGGGCGCAGGCGTGGTGGTGGACGACCTGTGCACCACGGGGGCGAGCGTGGCGGAGTCCGTCCGTGCCCTGCGCGCCAGCGGTTGGACGGTCGTCGGAGCGGCCGTCGTGGCGCACCCCCGCCGAACCGTGACGCTCGTCAGATGAGAACGACGTGGGTTCTGCGGTTTCGCTTCGAAAGCCCTCCCACCAGCGCTAACGTTTTGACATGGCACGACCCGTCGGTTTTCCGGACNNAGAACCAGGAGGATCACATGGAGATCATCGTCAACGGACGCCACTGCACCATCAGCGACGAGACGCGCCAGCAGGTCAGTCATCGGCTGCAGTCGGTCCAGAAGCTCAAGGACCGTGTGATCAGGACGGAGGTGGAGTTCACCAACACCGAGGCAAAAGGCGACCCGAGCCAGACAATGCGTTGCGAGATCACGATGTACTCGAAGGGCCCGGTCATCCGCGCTGTCGCCTCCGCCGAGGACAAGATGGTTGCCTTCGACAAGGCGATCGAGAAGCTGCGCAACCAGCTGCGCAAGGCCAGCGACCGCCGCAAGCACCATCGCAGCAACCTGCGCGCGCCGCAGGTGATCCAGGAGATCGCACCGGAGCCCGTCGACGACGGCGCACCCGAGACCAGGACCCTCGCGGGCGACGTGCAGATGACCGGCGACGGCCCGCTGGTGGTGCGGGAGAAGGAGTTTCCGCTGGTGCCGCTCAGCCTTGCCCAGGCACTGGACGAGATGGAGCTGGTCGGCCACGACTTCTTCCTCTACGTGGACGCCGAGACCAAGGCCCCCTCGGTGGCCTACCGCCGCAAGGGCTATGACTACGGCGTCATCCACCTCAGGTGACAGGCCTCATCACATGACCGAATGACCGCCGATGCCCGAGACCCCAGCGTCCCGGGCATCGGCGCGCCTAGGGTGTCGGCCATGAGCCCGGCGGCAGAACGCAGCAGTCTCGCGCAGGCCCGTCGGACCGCACTGGCGGCCCAGGGGCTGGCCACCCCGCGTCCCCGACGCCCATTGACGCTGCGCGACGTGAGCGCCTTGATCGACCGTTTGGCGCAATTCCAGATCGACACCATCAATGTCGTCGAGCGTGCCCAGTACCTGCCGCTGTTCAGCCGGCTGGGGCCCTACGACAAGGCCCTGCTCGACCGAGCCGCCTACACCGCACCCCGGCGGATGTTCGAGTACTGGGGCCATGCCGCGAGCCTGGTGGACGTCCGTCTCGAGCCTCATCTGCGGTGGCGGATGCAGCGCTACGAGGCCGGCCATCCCTGGGGCTTCGAGACCAACCCCGGCCTCACCGAGCGCTGTCTGGCGGAGTTGGTCGAGCGTGGCCCGCTGACCAGCCGGCAGATCGAGCATGACGAGGAGCGCTCCCGTGACCATTGGGGCTGGAACTGGTCGGCGGTGAAACGTTCCCTGGAGTGGCTGCACTCGACCGGACGTGTCACCACCGCGAGGCGCAACTCCTCCTTCGAACGCGTGGTCGACCTGCGCGAGCGCGTCCTGCCCGCTTCCGTGCTGGCCCAAGCCGATCCGGGTCGGGACGAGGCCTACCTCGAGCTGGTCCGACGGGCGGCCCGGGCATTGGGCATCGGCACGGTGCGCTGCCTGGCTGACTACTTCCGGCTCTCCCAGGCCGGCACCCGGGACGCGGTCGAGCAATTGGTCGCCAACGGTGAGCTCGTCCCGACGCAGGTGCAGGGCTGGGCGCCGGCCTGGCGCTGGCACGAGTCCCGGCGTCCGCGCAGCGTCACCACGCGCGCCCTGCTGAGCCCCTTCGACTCGATGGTCTTCGAGCGCAATCGGGTGCTCGGCCTTTTCGGCGTCCACTACCGGATCGAGATCTACGTCCCCGAGGCGCAGCGGCGGTTCGGCTACTACTCCTACCTGTTCGCGTTGGACGACCAGTTGTGCGCCCGGGTCGACCTCAAGGCCGAGCGGCGCACCGGCAGACTGTTGGTGCAGGCGGCGTGGCTGGAACCGGAGAATGAGGTGCAGGGCGCCCAGACCGAACCGGGACGTATCGCGGCCGAACTGGCCGAGGAGCTGGCCGAGCTGGCGCAGTGGCAGGGGCTGGGCGATGTCGCTGTGGTCGGACGCGGTGACCTGGCCCCCTGGTTGGCGCGGGCCCTGGGCTGACGGCCTGCGGCGGGGCGGCCGCGCGTTCGGGGACCGGTCCACGCCACCCCCTAGGATGGATGTGTTTGGCGGCGCACCAGCGCCCCCTCGGCTCGAGAAGGACCTGGACCACATGGGATTCATGGACAAGCTGCTCTCCGTCGGTGAGGGTCGCACGTTGAAGAAGCTGCAGAAGGTGGCTGACGACTGCAACCACATCGAGGACGACTTCGTCGCGATGAGCGACGACGAGCTGCGCGGCATGACCGAGGAGTTCCGTCGCCGGCTGGCTGATGGCGAGACGCTCGACGACATCATGGTCGAGGCTTTCGCCACCGTCCGCGAGGCGACCAAGCGCGTGCTCGGCAAGCGTCCCTATGACGTCCAGCTGTCCGGCGGCGCGGCTCTGCACTGGTGCAACATCGCCGAGATGAAGACCGGTGAGGGCAAGACCATCGTCGCGTTGGCGCCGGCCTACCTCAATGCACTGGCCGGCAAGGGCGTGCACGTGGT
>DGKN01000116.1:7505-7643 GCA_002387005.1 Propionibacteriaceae bacterium UBA4569 | reverse complement strand
GATCATCTCCGGCCCGGCCGAGGACAACCACGACTGGTACCCGGAGTTCGCCCGTCTGGCCAAGCGCCTGACCCGCGACGTCGACTACGAGGTCGACGAGAAGAAGAAGACCGTCTCCGTGCTGGCGCACGGCATCGA
>DGKN01000116.1:0-7466 GCA_002387005.1 Propionibacteriaceae bacterium UBA4569 | reverse complement strand
AGCTGTTCAAGCGCGACAAGGACTACGTGATCATGGATGGCGAGGTGCTCATCGTCGACGAGCACACCGGCCGCACCCTGATCGGACGCCGCTACAACGAGGGCCTGCACCAGGCGCTGGAGGCCAAGGAGGGCGTCGAGATCAAGGACGAGTACCAGACGCTCGCCACGATCACCCTGCAGAACTACTTCCGCATGTACTCCAAGCTCGGCGGCATGACCGGTACCGCCAAGACGGAGGAGAGCGAGTTCCAGAAGATCTACGGCCTCGGCGTCGTGATGATCCCGACGAACAAGCCGATGGTGCGCATCGACCAGAAGGACCTGATCTACCGCACCGAGCAGGCGAAGTTCGAGGCCATCGTCGCCGACGTCGCAGAGCGCCATGCCAAGGGCCAACCGGTGCTGATCGGTACCGCCAGCGTCACCAAGAGCGAGGCCATCTCGCAGCTGCTGACCCAGGCGAATGTCCCGCACGACGTGCTGAACGCGAAGCAGCACGCGCGCGAGGCAGCGATCGTCGCCATGGCCGGCCGCAAGGGCGCGGTCACGGTTGCCACCAACATGGCCGGCCGTGGCACCGACATCATGCTCGGCGGCAATGCCGAGTTCCTGGCCGACCAGGTGCTCAAGAACCAGGGCTTGGACCCCGTCGACAATGCCGAGGAGTACGACAAGGCCTGGCCCGGCGTGCTGGCCGAGCTCGAGGAGCAGGTGGCCGGTGAGCACAACGAGGTCGTCGAGGCTGGCGGCCTGTACGTCGTGGGATCCGAGCGCCACGAGTCTCGCCGAATCGACAACCAGCTGCGCGGTCGTTCGGGGCGCCAGGGCGACCCGGGCGAGTCCCGATTCTTCCTCAGCCTGGGCGACGACCTGATGCGCCTGTTCAAGTCGGACGTCGTGGAGCGCGCGATGGTCTCGCTCAAGGTGCCGGACGATCAGCCGATCGAGCACCGTTGGATCAGCAACGCCATCGAGAGCGCGCAGAAGCAGGTCGAGGCGCAGAACTTCGAGATCCGCAAGAACGTCCTCAAGTACGACGACGTGATGAACCGTCAGCGCCACGCCATCTACGCCGACCGTCGCAAGGTGCTCGAGGGTGCCGACGTCGAGGAGCAGCTGCGCGGCACCGTCGCGCGCGTGGTCGAGGCCGGCGTGCGGTCCAAGACCGAGGGTTTCGCCGAGGACTGGGACCTGGACCAGCTGTGGACCGACATGCGTCAGCTGTACCCGGTCGGCCTCGACCACGAGGAGTGGGCCGACTGCGCCGACCAGCAGGAGCTCGTGGACGGCTTCCTCGACGACGCGCAGGCGGCCTATGACGCCCGGGAGGAGGAGCTGGGCGCAGAGAACATGCGCGAGCTGGAGCGCCAGGTGCTGCTGACCGTGCTGGACCGCAAGTGGCGCGAACACCTCTACGAGATGGACTACCTGCGCGAGGGCATCGGCCTGCGCGCCATGGCGCAGCGCGACCCCTTGGTGGAGTACCAGCGCGAGGGTGGCCAGATGTTCAACGCCATGATGGAGGCCTTCATGGAGGAGGTCGTCGGGTACTTGTTCAACCTGGAGGTGCAGGTCGAGGACGAGCCCGCAGTACAGGTGCAGACCGGCAGCGACGGACAGGCCCTTGATGTCGACCAGCTGCTGGCCGGCGCCAGCCAGGCCCGTCCGCGCGTCGAGGCGAAGGGACTGGGCGCCCAGAAGCGCGCCACGAACCTCAACTACTCCGCTCCCGACGAGCAGGGGGACGCCGAGAAGGTCAGCGCCGTGGCCGAGACCAAGGACGCGTTCCTGGGCACCGGACGCAACCGTCCCTGCCCCTGTGGCTCGGGTCGCAAGTACAAGAACTGCCACGGCAAGGCCTGACGCCTGAAGAATGACCCCAGCTCTGCTCCACAGCCCCGTCCTTAAGCCGCCCGCAGCGCGTACTGGGCGGGGCTGAGCAGCAGCCCGAAGCAGGTGCACCGCCAGCGGCCCTCCAACCGTTCGGCACGCAGGGCCAACGCCAAGGAGCGTCCGTCCGGCTCCGCCAACCGGGCGGACCCCTCGACGGCGCCGCCGACCACGTTCGCGCGGATGCCTGCCAAAGAGATCTGCTCCCAGCTGCGCCGCCGCCCCCAGGAGGCGACATGGTCGGCGGCCAAATCGTCGCACAGCACCCGCAACTGCGCGGCAGGACGCCGGGCCTGCAGCACCTCCAGCAGGGCCCGGGTGATCGCGTGCAGGAGCTGGACCGCCTGCTCGTCGGCGGTGTCGACGGCCTCCCCGGCTCCCTCGGGCAACGGCAGGGGCTGGGGCACCAGACGAGCCGGGACGATTTCCGCGCGGGGTGGCGCCACGACGACCACGTCGACACCGCACAGGTTCAGGGGCAGCGATCTCATGGTCCAAGCCCAGCGCCTCAGCCGGTGCCGCGGTAGGGGGTCGATGGCAATCTGTGGACAGTCCCGTTGCCGGACGTGGCAGGCTGTGACCCATCAGACCATCAGTCAGGAGGCACGAATGGCCGACCAGCTCGTCTTCGTCCCGGTCAGCACCGGCCAGGCACACACGCTTGCCGCGCAGGGTCACCTGCCGGGCCCGTTGGACGCCTTCGCGACCACCCCGGCGCTCCTCGCCGCCCTCGACTACACGGCCGACCAGGCAGAGGACGCCGAGTACGCGGCGCTGGTACTCGCTTCCGTTCACGGACTGACCCGACACCAGGAACGCCTGGTGCTGGTCGCCGAGGTGCCTGCGGCACAGGTCGAGCCGTACGAGGACGAGATGGACAATGGGGGAGTGCGGTTGCCGTCGCTTTCCAAGGCAGCCGTCCAGAGCTTCTTCACCGACGAACCGGCCATCAACATCGCCGACGCCGTGGCGGCCGCCACGGGCCTCACCATCGACCAGGTCTGGGAGACCGAGCAGGTGCAGGCGCTGCTCGGCGGGGCCGACCTGTTGTGGCACTCGGTGGAAGAACTCGACCGCTTCGGCAAGGATGATCGGCATGCCTAGGTCCATCTGGAAGGGCGCGATCAGCTTCGGCCTGATCACGATCCCCGTGAAGCTGTACGGAGCCACCGAGGAGAAGGACATCTCCTTCCACNNCAGGTGCACCCCGTCGACGGGGGCAGGATCAAGTACAAGCGCGTCTGCGACAAGTGCGGCGAAGAGGTGCCCTACGCGGAGATCGCGAAGGGCTACGAGTCGCCGGACGGACGCGTCGCGGTGCTGGAGAAGTCGGACTTCGACAACCTCCCGCTGACCACCACCCGCAGCGTCGACGTGGTCGAGTTCGTCGACCGCGAGGAGGTCGACCCAACCTACTTCGACAAGACCTACGTGCTCGAGGCCGACGGCCCCGGCGTGAAGCCCTATGTGCTGCTGCGCGACGCCTTGGCCAAGACCGGTCGTTGCGCGGTGGTGAAGGTGGCGCTGCGTAATCGCGAGCAGCTGGCCCTGATCCGGCCCACCAGCGACGTGCTGCTGATGCACACGATGCTGTGGCCCGACGAGGTGCGCGACACCGGCTTCGCCGCCCCGAGCGAGGACATCACGGTGTCCGACGCCGAGGTCGGCATGGCCGAGATGTTCATCAAGCAGATGGAGGCGCACTTCGACCCCAGCGAGTTCAGCGACTCCTACCGCGAGGCCCTGGACGCGCTGGTGCAGAGCAAGCTCACCGGTGTGGCTGCCGAGGCCACCGAGGAGACCTCGGCGCCCGCTGGCGGCGAGGTCGTCGACCTGGTGGCCGCGTTGCGCGCGTCCGTCGAGGCTGCGAAGGCCAAGCGCGCCGGTGGTGGCGACAAGGCTGCCGACGAGAAGTCCGCCGACGAGAAGGCCGACAAGACGTCGGAGAAGACCACGAAGACCGAGAAGAGGAGAGCCAGCTGATGGTGACCCGTGTCCACCTGGGTGACGAGGACGAGGCGAACGAGCTCGCCAGCAGGATCGACGAGGCCGGCCACGAGGTGGCCGTCATCCAGGAGCGCTTCGCTGGCGAGGACGACGACGAGGAGGTCGAGTTCGTCGTCGCCACCACTGCGCCTCGCAGGGACGTCGAAGCCCTCGTCAACGACCCACAGGTCTTCGTCGAAGAGGACTGATCGTGCGCCGGCAATCCGGCGTCGGCTCGGCTCAGGCCTGTGAGCCCTTTGCGGCCAGCCACTGGTCGCCCACGATCTGTTGGGCGTTGATCGCCTCGGTGACATAGGGCGCGGCGAGCTTCTCGATCTGGCCGCCCACGAAGGGGATGTTCACCTTGAGGTTGCCGTTGTACTCGACCAGGGTTCCCTTGCCGCCGGGGTGCATGAACGCACGTCCGGAGCAGTCGACGGGCAGGCCCTTGGCCTCGATCACCAGCGTCCCGTTGCGCGAGCCGTCGGCCGCGGGCTCGTCCCAGGTGACGGTCTGCAGCATCGTCAACGAACTGCCCGCGAACTTGCCCAGCTGGTCGGGAGCTGGCAGTTCCATCGTGATCCGGATGGTGTTGCCGGCGATATCGATCTGGTGCTCCGTCGCCTTCGAATGGGTCACCATCTCCTCCAGCCACCGGCGGTCGCTCATCATCAGGTAGGTCTGGGCCGGGTCAGCGGCGAAGTCAAGACGCGAGGTGATCTGCATGCCCCCATTCAACCCGATGCCTGGCCCGTCCGGCCCAGCGGGCGACAACTTTCGCCGCGCGCGCAAGCCAGGCCGGGGCTCCCCATCGTCGGGGCCGCTGGCTAGGGTGTTGGTCAGGCGCACCGGCGCGCCTCGAGACGAGCACTCGACGACACAGCTCGACACCATGGAGTGGAACGACACGATGCCTCGCCCAGATCGAGCCCAGTTGTTGGACGACGTGCAGGACCGCCTGACCCGAAGGATTCCCGGGTTGTCACGCCGGCGCCTGCGTCCACTGCTCTCGCGCTGGTTCCGGCACGTGGACGACGAGGACCTCGTCGGGCGTGACCCCGACGTGTTGGCCGAGCGCCTCGGGAGCCACCTGGCCCTGGGGCTGCAGCGCCACCCGGGGCAGACCCTCGTGGCGGTCAGCCCTTCCCGATTGGCTGGTGAGCCGACCCTGATCCAGGTCGTCACCGACGATCGTCCCCACGTGGTGGACACCCTCACCCTGACCCTGACTCGCGAGGGCTGGGACGTGCTCGCCGTCCAGCACCCGCAGGTCTCAGCTGCCCGCGACATGTCCGGACGTCTCATTGGGCTCGCCGAGTCCGGCGAGCAGGCGCTGGACGAGTCGTGGGTCCAGTTCGAGGCCCGCGCCCCGTTGGGTGACTTCGCCGAGCGTCTGGCACCGGGGCTGCGGGACCAACTAGTCGCGGGACTGAATGACCTGGCCCGCGCCGATGATGACACCCCCGCGATGAAGGTGCGCCTGCTGCAGCTTGTCGAGAGCCTGGAGGGCGGAACCAGCAGCGCCGTTCCGCCGACCGAGCGCCAGTCCGCCGTCGAACTCCTGCGCTGGCTCGCCGACGACAACTTCACCTTCCTCGGCTCGCAGGAATACCGGCTGGTTGACGGCGACTACGAAGCCGTCCCGGACACCGCCCTGGGAATCCTGGGTACCCCTCGGACCGACGAGTTCCACGCCCTGCCGCTGCCCACCTCGCACGAGCTGGTGGTGCTCACCAAGGACAGCCGGCGCTCCACGGTGCGGCGTGCGGCCCTGCTCGACTATGTCGGCGTCCGCCTCCTTGACGACAAGGGCGAGGTGATCGGCGAACAGCGATTCCTCGGCCTGCTGGCCGCTGGCGCCTACACCGAGTCGATCAGCCGCATCCCGACCCTCCTGCACAAGGCCGAGGACGTCGCCGCCCGGTCCGGCTACCAGGTGGGCAGCCACGGTTACCAAGCCATCTGGGCGGTGCTCGAGACCTACCCGCGCGACGAGCTCTTCCACGCCACGGTCGAGGAACTCGCACCGGTCGTCTCCCAGGTCAGCCAGCTCAGCGAGCGCCGCAAGGTGCGTCTGTTCGTGCGTCGTGGCCGGTGGGGGCGTCGCATCTCCTGCCTGGTCTACCTGCCCCGTGACCGGTACAACACCGCCGCCCGCAAGCGGATGGAACAGGTGCTGCTGGAGGCCACGGGGGCGCAGTCGATCGACTATCAGGCCCAGGTCAGCGAGTCGGTGCTGGCCCGGCTCTGGTTCACGCTGCAGTTGGCGCCGGGTTCGGCAACGGTGGACCTCGACGTCGCCGAGCTGGAGGCCCGCCTCACCGAAGCCGCCGAACACTGGGACGACCGGTTCGGCAGCCGCGCCGAGGCACTGGGCAGCGAGCAGCGGGGGATCGAGTTCTCCGACAGCTACAAGGAGGACTTCACCCCCGACCAGGCCATCGCCGACCTGCTCGCGCTCAACGAGATCCGCGAGGCCGACGAGATGCGCTTCGCCCTCTACGCCCCCGACGACCCCGACGACCCATCCGACCTGCGCCTGAAGGTGATGCGGGTGGGGGAGCGGATGGAGCTGTCCGACGTGCTGCCGCACTTGGCCAGCCTTGGCGCGAAGGTGCTTGACGAACGCCCCTACGAGATCGAACTGCGCGGTTCGGAGGCGCATGTCTACGACTTCGGCCTGCGCCTGCCCGGTGAACTGTCCCGGTGGACGCCCGAGGCACGCTCGCGTTTCGTGGCGGCTTTCGAAGCCTCCTGGCAGGGGCACACAGAGGTTGACCGGTTGAACGAACTCGTCAGCCGCGCCGACATGACCTGGTCGCAGGTGCAGGTGCTCCGGGCGATCAGCCGCTACCTGCAACAGTTGGGTTCGACCTATTCCCAGCCGTACATCGCCCAGACGATCGTCGCGAACGACGAGCTGGCGAGGGGCCTCGTAGAGCTCTTCGAGACTCGCTTCGACCCGGCCAGTGGCCTATCGTCCGAGCAGCGGAACCAAGCCGCCACCGAGGCGGTTGGGGCCTTGGCGGCCCAGCTGGACGAGGTGGCCAGCCTCGACCACGACAAGATCCTGCGACAGTTCGTGGCCGTCGTCCAGGCCATCGTCCGCACCAACGCCTACGCAGCCGACCGTCCGGCACTGGCGATGAAGATCCTGCCCCGACTCCTGGACTGGTCGCCGCAGCCGAGGCCGGCCTTCGAGATCTGGGTGCACTCGCCGCGGGTCGAGGGCGTCCACCTGCGTTTCGGATCGGTGGCCCGCGGCGGCCTGCGCTGGTCGGACCGCCCGGAGGACTTCCGCACCGAGGTGCTGGGCCTGGTCAAGGCGCAGATGGTGAAGAACTCGGTGATCGTGCCCGTGGGCGCCAAGGGCGGCTTCGTGCCGCGGCGACTGCCCACCGGTGGCTCCCGTGACGACATCCAGGCCGAGGCCATCGCCTGCTACCGCATTTTCATCAGCGGGCTGCTGGACATCACCGACAACCTCAAGGATGGCGAGGTGGTTCCGCCTGCCGCAGTGGTGCGCTACGACGGCGACGATCCTTATCTGGTGGTGGCGGCCGACAAGGGCACCGCGACCTTCTCCGA
>DGKN01000118.1:15651-21880 GCA_002387005.1 Propionibacteriaceae bacterium UBA4569 | reverse complement strand
CCGTTTCGGTGCAGAGGCGTTCGCCGCCGCATTGCGCACCGGCGGCCCGGCGCACCGGGTCGCGGGACGGCTGCTGGCGACTCCCCCGGTCAGCTGGCTGGGCGCCGTCGTCTACCGCGAGGTGGCCGCGCACAGGCACCAGTTGCCCGGTGGCACCGACGCCTGCGAGCTGCGCTGAGGTTCGCAGCCCGCGGCGACGGCCACCCCACCACGACGGCCAGCCCCAACAGCTGAGCAGTGGAGCTCGGTGGAAAGTCCGGTTGAGTTCCCGGATCAGTCGCGCATCAGGCGACGGTGCTTGGAGGCGTGCGGACGCGCCGCCTCTTCGCCCAGACGCTCGATCTTGTTCTTCTCGTAGTCGGCGAAGTTGCCCTCGAACCAGAACCACTTGCTCTCGTCCTCATCATTGCCTTCCCACGCGAGGATGTGGGTGGCGACGCGGTCGAGGAACCAGCGGTCGTGGGAGATCACCACGGCGCAACCGGGGAACTCGAGCAGTGCGTCCTCAAGGCTCGAGAGGGTCTCGACGTCGAGGTCGTTGGTGGGCTCGTCGAGCAACAGCACGTTGCCGCCCTGCTTCAGCGTCAGCGCCAGGTTCAGGCGGTTGCGCTCACCACCGGAGAGCACCCCGGCCAGCTTCTGCTGGTCCGGGCCCTTGAACCCGAAGGAGGCGACATAGGCGCGCGAGTTCATCTCGAAGTTGGCGACCTTGATGAAGTCCAGGCCCTCGGAGACGACCTCCCAGACATTCTTCTTGGGGTCGATGCCCGAGCGGTTCTGGTCGACGTAGCTGAACTTGACCGTCTCGCCGACCTTCACGACGCCCGCGTCGGGCTGCTCCTGCCCGGTGATGGTCTTGAACAGCGTGGTTTTGCCGACGCCGTTCGGGCCGATGATGCCGACGATGCCGGCTCGCGGCAGGCTGAACGACAGGTTGTTGATCAGGACGCGGTCGTCGAAGCCCTTCTTGAGCTTGTCCACCTCGATGACGGTGTTGCCCAGGCGGGGACCGGCCGGGATGTTGATCTCGGAGGTGTCGATCTTGCGGTTGCGCTCGGCCTCGGCAGCCATCTCCTCGTAGCGAGCCAGGCGGGCCTTGCTCTTCGCCTGACGGGCCTTCGGGCTGGAGCGGACCCACTCCAGCTCCTTCTCCAGGATCTTGGCGCGCTTGGCGTCCTTCTGGCCCTCGATCTGCAGGCGGTCGCGCTTGGTCTCCAGGTAGGTGGAGTAGTTGCCCTCGTAGGGGTGCAGGCGCCCACGGTCGATCTCGCAGATCCACTGGGCGACGTTGTCGAGGAAGTACCGGTCGTGGGTGACCGCCAGGACGGCGCCGGGGTAGTTCTTGAGGTGGCCCTCGAGCCAGTTCACGCTCTCCGCGTCGAGGTGGTTGGTGGGCTCGTCGAGCAGCAGCAGGTCGGGCTGCTGCAACAGCAGCTTGCACAGCGCGACGCGACGGCGCTCACCACCGGACAACACGTTGACGGGGGTGTCGCCGGGCGGGCACTCCAGGGCCTCCATCGCCTGGGCGAGCTGGGCATCGAGATCCCAGGCGTTCGCGGCGTCGAGGTCGGTCTGCAACTCTCCCATCTCGGCCATCAGGGCGTCGAAGTCGGCGTCGGGCTCGGCCATCTCCATGCCGATCGCGTTGAAGCGGTCGAGCTTGCCCTTGATCTCGGCAACCCCCTCCTCGACGTTCTCGAGCACCGTCTTGTCCTCGCTCAACGGGGGTTCCTGCATCAGGATGCCGACCGTGGCGCCCTTCATCAGCTGGGCGTCGCCGTTGTTCGGCTTCTCCAGCCCGGCCATCAGCTTCAGCATCGTCGACTTGCCAGCGCCGTTCGGGCCGACCACGCCGATCTTCGCTCCGGGGTAGAACGACAGGGTGACGTTGTCGAGAATGACCTTGTCACCGGCGGTCTTGCGTACGTTGTGCATGGTGTAGATGAACTCAGCCATGTCGGCAGAACGTCCTTCGATAGAGGGTGCCCGAGCTGGGGCGGCAAACGTCGCCCATTATGCCAGCCCGAGCACCCCGCCCTTGCCGCACGGAACCGGCAGCTCACTTCACCGGCGTGACCAGTTCCCCGCGCTCGGCGGCATCCAGTTCCGCGCGCGCCACATCCTCGTCGGTGGGCGGTTCGACGGCGTCGCTGACGGCAGCCGACAGCTGCGCCTCGGCATAGAGCTCACCGGTGGTCGGGTCAATCACGTCGCCCTCGGTGGTGCGCACCTTCGCGCCGGAGCGGACGAACTGTGCGGTCCCCCGGCTCAGGTCATGGCCGATGGTGGCGACCTCGACGACCAGCCGCTCGTTGCGGATGCCGTCCTTCAGCCAGGCTTGCGTGCGCAGCCGGCCCTGGACCAGCACCGGGTCGCCCTTGGAGAGCGAAGCCTTGACGTTCGATGCGAGCCGGCCCCAGCAGTTGGCCTGCACCCAGGTGGTCTCCGCGTCCACCCACTGGCCCTGCCGTAGTTGGCGCGGCGTGACCGCGAGCCGGAAACTCGCCCGCGCCCAACCCTCGCCATGGGCGAGGTCGATGTCCGTACCGACATTGCCGGTCAGCGTGATCTGGATGTCCTGCATGCTTCCTCCTTGACGTGTGGTGTGCCCCTCTCCTTGTCACTCTTGTTTTTCTGCGCAGTCACTCGTCAGCGAGGCTTGACCCCTGTGGACAATTCCTCCGTCACGCGACGGCTGTGGACAACTCACGACCCACCATGCGCTGGCTAGGGTTGACGCATGCCAGCCCTGGACCCAANNCCGCTGTGCCGCGAGCCGATGGCGGTGCTCGAGCGCGAACTCGTCTGCGGCTCGAACCACCACTTCGACCGGGCCAAGGAGGGTTTCGTCAACCTGCTGCGCCCGGGTCGCGCGCGCAAGGAGGTGATCGGCGACGACGCCGACATGGTCGCCGCGCGGCGCCGCTTCCTCGACCGCGGTCACTACCGATGCCTGACCGAGGGTATGGCTGCGCTCGTCGCCGACGTCGACCCGACCGGACGGCTGTTGGACGTCGGCTGCGGGGAGGGCACCTTCACGGCGGCGATGGCACCGGCGGGGACGCGACCGGCCGTCGCGATGGACATCTCCCGCCCGGCCGTCCGGATGTCGGCCAGACGGGCGCCGGGAGCGCTGTGCGCCGTGGCCTCGGTGATCGACATCCCGGTAACCGACGCCTCGGTGGACCTGCTCGCCAGCGTGATGAGCCCGATCCACGAGGCCGAGTTCAACCGTGTGGTGCATCCCGGGAGCCGGGCGGTCATCGTCCGCCCGGGGGCCAGCCACCTGAACCAGCTGCGCCGCCTGGTCTATGGCCACGGTGTCGACCATGACGAGGCCTTCGAGGTGCCCGGGGGTTGGCGCCTGGTCGAGCAGCGGCGATTCATCGAGGAGGTGGAGCTGACGTCGAACGACGAGGTGATGGAGGTCTGGGGCATGACCCCCTACCGCTGGAACTCACCCCGCGAGGGCGGGGAAAGGGTCGCGGCGACCCAGGAGCTGGCGATCAGCGTCCACTTCGTCGCCAGCGTCTGGGAGGTGTGCTGATCAGCGGGTGCGGGCCGCAGCCGCCTTTGCCTGCTCGTAGCGGCGCAGTTCGGCGTTGACGGGGTCGACGACCATTCGCTGGCTCACCTGGTGTATCGCCTTGGTGAGCACCGCCTCGGCCCGTCGTGCCTTGGCCCGCGCGGTGATCTCCACGAAGACGCGGCTCAACAGGGCCAGCAGTACGCCGGCCAGTGTTCCTCCGACCACCAGCAGCGTCGGCGTGGCCCAGCCATGCCAGTAGGGCCCGATCGACAGTGGTGGTGCGCCGAAGTAGATCATCGCCATCCGCGCGCCCAGCCACCCCAGACCCACGACCACCGCGGTGATCAGCAGGTACTGCAGCACCTGGAAGATCTTCCAGTAGCCCTGCCCGCGGTCCATCGCGAGGTCGGTGGTGGCGACGGCCTTGTCGAGCTCGTCGGGGAGGAACTTCTCGTCGGTCCGGGAGGCGTCGCGCACCGCATTCGCCCACCCTCGCGGCAGTCCATTCGATGCACTGTCGGCCAGGGCGCGGACGGCCGAGTCGACCCGCGCCTGCTGAACGCCGTTGAATCCAGGCAGGCCGCTGCGCTGCACGCGCGCCGGTTCCAGCTCGGTCTTGCGTCCGATCTGCACCTTCTCCAGGTGCAGGCGGCGCAGGGGGTCGGGCCGCAGCCGCTTGACCCAGCTGATTGCGGGCCAACCTGTCGCCAGGGTGCCGCGGCGACGCATCGCCTTGAGCACGGCGTCGGTCACGATCGGGACGCCGGCCGCCTCACTCAGTGCCTTGTCCAGCTGGCGGATCTCGGGCCCGTCGACCTCGTTGGTGCGGGCGTAGCCGATGTCTTCGCTGAGCTGTCGTCCGACCTGGACGACGTCCGCCTCGAGGCGCTTGGCCGCCATCTGCTTGTTCTGGATCGCGGTCGAGAGCTGGCGGCGCAACTCGTCCACTCCCTGCCCGGTGTGGGCACTGATGGCGCACAGCTGCGCAGTGCCCAGTCCCTCGGAGTCGAGCAGGCGACGCAGATCCTTGAGCGCCTGCTCGGCCTGCTCTGGGCTCAACCGGTCGACCTGGTTGAGCACCACCATCATCACCTCGGCGTGCTGGGCCAGCGGCTTGAGGTAGCGGTTGTGCAGTGCGGCGTCGGCGTACTTCTGCGGGTCGACCACCCAGATGAACATGTCGACCAGCTGCACCAGGCGATCCACCTCGTCGCGGTGCGCGCGTTCGGTGGAGTCGTGGTCGGGCAGGTCCAGCAAGACCAGGCCCTTGAGCTCCGGCATGCCACCGCTGACCAGGTGCCGCCGCGGCACGTCCAGCCAGTCGAGCAGACCCTCGGGGATCTCGTCGCCCCAGAAGGCGGCCATTGCCTTCGAGGTCGTCGGACGGGTGACGCCCGGCTCGGCGAGCTGGGTTCCCGACAGGGCATTGAAGGTGGATGACTTGCCCGAACCGGTCGCGCCGGCCAGCGCGACGACCGTGATGTCGCCGGAGAAGGCGAGGCGCTTGTCGGTGTGGGCGACCACGGAGCGGGCACGTTCGACGAGCGTTTCCTCGGCACGTCCCTCGGAGAGCTGGACGACCTCCCCCAGCGCCTTGACTCGATCAGCGACGGTGAGGCGGTCTTCGGTGCGGCGGGCCATCACTGTTCCTGTTCGTGGATGATCTCGGCGTCGACCACCTCGGCTTCGGGGGCGGAGACGCGATTCAACAACACCTGCTCGTTCGGGGACGAGGTGCCCAGCGCACTGCGCCCCGACGCGATCGCGTACTGCTCGGCCGAGGCGGGCGGCCCCTGCCGGTCATTGGCCATGGCGATCGCATCCTCGTAGCCGGCGTGGCGGGCAGCCGCGACCTGGCCTGCGGCGACGCGGATCCGATCCGCGTGCTCGCGGTCGGCGGCCAGGTTGGCGATCGCCTCGTCGAAACGGGCCAGCTCGACGCCCATCAGCCCCTCGACGCGCTCGTCGAGCGAGTTCTTGGCTTGGGTGGCGAGGCGACGGACGGCATCGTCACCGAATACGGCCTCCAGNNCTCCAGGACGCGCTGCGAGAGCACCGCCGAACCACCCGCGATGCCGACCTCGGCGCCGGTGATGCCGCCGGTCTGAGCGAAGACGGCGATCATCAGCGCCACCGAGACGCCGTTGACACCCAACGCCATGTAGCGGGCCTGCGCCCGCTTGCCCATGCCTGCGCTGGAGACGAGCTCCATCACGTCGCCCTGCCAGTCGCGGATCGCCCGCTCGACCTGGGCCGAGAAACCCGATGACGCGTGCGAGAGGTCCTCGCCCGTCCGCTGGCGCAGGGCTTCCCGTCCGGCGGGGGTCGCCATCCAGGCGCTCTCGGCGCGTTCGGCAGCAGCATTGCCCTCGGCGACGATCAACGCCTCCAGCCCGGATTCGACCGCGACCTGCACGTCGTCCGCCTGCGGCGGGGATCCCTTGATGGCGCCCCACATCCGGTCGCGCAGCCAACCGACCTTCTGCTCCACCGTCCGCATGAACTCGCCGGTGCCGACGAAGTCCTGCCAGCGGGCCAGCACCTCGCCGCGAAGCAGGGTGCCGTCGGCGGACTGGACGCCGACCCTGCGCACCGCCTCGGCGTAGCTGGCCTGTGCGTCCGCACGCAGCTGGTCGAACTGCTCGGCCTGCTCGTCGACGGCGTCGGCGATGCCGGGGGCCTTCGCGGCCAAGGAGCCTA
>DGKN01000118.1:13646-15518 GCA_002387005.1 Propionibacteriaceae bacterium UBA4569 | reverse complement strand
CGCGGCCGGCGGGACGCGGTCGAGGACGACGGCTACGGCAGCGGAACGGTCAACGGCCTGCTTCAGGAAGTCCCACGGGACGGCGTCGGCGTAGCGGGCGGCGGAGGTCACGAAGACCCACAGGTCGGCAGCCTGCAAGAGCTGCGCCGCCAGCTTGCGGTTCTGCTCGACGACCGAGTCGACGTCGGGCGCATCAAGCACGGCGAGCCCCTTGGGCAGCGAGGGCTCGGCGACCAGGTGCAGGGAGTAGGAGTCATTGGACGACACCTTCGAGCGCACCAGCCCGGGCAGGATCCGGTCGTCGTTGAACCAACGCTCGTCGTCGGGGTGGTGGATCAGCACGGGCGGCTTGGTGGTGGGTCGGATGACACCTGGCTGGGTGACGACGCGGCCGATCAGGGAGTTGACCAGCGTCGACTTTCCGGCGCCGGTGGAGCCACCGACAACCGCCAGCAGGGGGGCCTCGATGGTCTCGAGCCGGGGCAGGATGTAGTCGTCCAGCTGGCGCTGCATCTCCTTCGCCTGCCGTGCCTGATCGGTGGCGCCCGGCAGCGGCAACGGCAGCCGGACGGGCGCGAGGGAGTCGCGCAGCTCGGTGAGGGCAAGGGTCAGGCGGGTCGTGCTCAATGCGGTCTCCCGTCGAGTTGGTGCGCGGTGGGAAGTTCAGCGTCCACTCGGCGGGGGCCAGGCCCCTGCCGGGACGGACACGGGTGCAGACGCCGTGGGCGGCGCCCACTGCTGCGGTGCGGGCCTCGGGCGCTTGAACGCCAACGAGCGGCCACGCCAGAACTTCAGCGGCTCGAGGTCGAGGGTGAGGCGCAGGCCGTCCGTCTCGTGCAGGGCGCCACGGGAACGCAGGCCACGCACCCGGTGGAGCAGTTCCTTCTCGCGGTCAAGTCCGGCCTCATCGACCAGACCACGCACCATCGAATCGCGCACGTAGGCGAGCTCGGTGAGCGAATCGACCAGCCGCCAGGTGCGCCACCAAGTGCGCGGGCCACGGAAGAAGGCCACCAGCAAGAGCCAGCTGCGCTTGCGCCAGGACGACATCACGACCGGGTCACGCGGCGGCAGCCACCCCATCCGGACGAAGTCGGTGAGCCGGTCCTTGACGCGGCGCAGTTCCTTGCGGTGGTTGCGGAACAGGACGATCGTCATCGCGNNTCTCGCGATCACGATGATGGCGAGGATCCACTTGAACTGCCCGGTGCCGGTCAGCGCGCCGACGCTGCTCATCCCGTTGAACAGCATGTGGCCGAAGGCCGCGGCGAAGAAACCGGTGAGCGGGGCGAGGATGCGCACCACCTTGGACCGGTGGCGCAGACCGACCACGATGCCGATGCCGATGAACATGGTGAAGGTCGGGTGGCCGAAGCTGGTCAGGAAGCCGCGCAGGTAGACGAGCTGCTTGACCTGCTCCTCCACGTCGCCGGTGCCGATCGTCAAGGAGCCGTAGATCATGGCGCGGGCGTAGTAGACGATGTTCTCGGTGAAGGCGAAGCCGACTGCCGACAGCCCGGCCAGGCAGATCGCCTGCATCATCGTGACGATGCGGTGACGTACCAGCACCGCCAGCAGGAACAGGATCGTGGCCTTCGACGCCTCCTCCACGAAGGGGGCTGCGAACACCGCCGGACGCGAGGCCGCGGCCGGATCACCGGCGCCCGCGGAGACGCTGAGCAGGTCGGCGACCCAGGAGTTGGCCACCAGCGAGGTGTAGATGGCCAGACACGCCCCCCAGCCGAAGGCCAGCAGCCACAACAGGATGCGGTTGGGCCGGATCCGGTCGAACAGAATGAAGAAGGCAGACCACACCGCCGCGGTTGGAGCAGCAAAACGGGCGCAGGTCTTGACGGTGGCCCAGTCGAAACT
>DGKN01000118.1:7494-13596 GCA_002387005.1 Propionibacteriaceae bacterium UBA4569 | reverse complement strand
CCGGAGAGCTGGCGCCCCCGTCGTTCGGGTTGCACCACCCGGGTCGGCGTCGCCGCCGCCCTGCCCCACACGTCTGTCGTCATGCGTCCATCCTCGGTAGATCCTGACTGGCCCATCATGCCCATCCTGATGGCCCTCACCCTGCCTTCCCAGTGCAACTCGCCAGCTCGCCCGCCTTCGTCGCACTGGCTGAATCGATCTGGTTGCCATCCACCGAGATGGTGCAGGTGACGGTGCTGGCCGTCTTGCCGGTCGACTGGGCGGACACGGAGACGACCTTGGCCCCCGTGACCTTGAAGGTTCGCGTCCAGTTGGTCTTGACCTCCTGNNGCCAGTTCACGTCCGTTGGCACCGTGGTGCCGACGGGGATCACGACGGTGTGCGGGGTGGACGTGTCCTCGGGGGCCGGGACCGGGATGATCGTCCCGACCGAGCGGACGCAGAAGTTGAGCGCGAAGGTGGCCAGCAGGGAGAGCAAGACCATCCACAGGCAGCCGGAGCGCCGGGAGCGCTTCGTCCCGGCCGACATGTCGGCGTAGGGGTTTCGTTCGGGCTGCGGAGCGTATGGCTGTTGCGGGAACTGCTGCTGTTGCGGGTACTGCTGCTGCGGGTACTGCTGCTGGGGTGGCGGCCAATGGCTCTGCTGCTGTGCCGGCGCGCTTGGCTGTGTCGGGGGGGCTGGATGCGGGTGTGGAACTGGGGGTGGCGTGGGCGTCGGCTGCTGGGGGGCTGGCTGGGCCGGGACCCGCCCGGTGAGCGCAGGATCATCGATGCCCCCGTGCCCATCGGCTGGACGCGCCCAGAACGAGTCGTCCCCCCGACCTGACTGCGTCATCTCGTCCCTTTCGGCAAGCTCCCCCTTGGCGCCCCAGGCAGGAATCGAACCTGCGCACGACAGATTAGAAGGCTGTTGCTCTATCCGCTGAGCTACTGGGGCTTGTGCCTCTCCATGCTAGCGGCGAGCGGCTTGGACTCCGCGGCTGGCGGGTCCGCCCATGGCTGATCTGGACGGGTCGTAGAGTGTCCGGGTGAGCGACATGCTGGTGTGGATCGATTGTGAGATGACCGGGCTGGACCTGACGAGGGATGCCCTTGTCGAGGTCGCCGCCCTGGTGACCGACGCGGAACTGAACGTGCTGGGCGAGGGCGTGGACGTACTGATCAAGCCGTCCCAGGAATCCCTGGACCAGATGGGCGATTTCGTCCGCGAGATGCACACCAAGTCAGGCCTGCTGGACGAACTGGCCGACGGGATGACCATGGCCGAAGCAGAGCAGCAGGTGCTCGAGTACGTCCGGGCGCACGTCCCCGGCGTCCGCAAGGCACCCCTGGCGGGCAACACCATCGGAACCGACCGGATGTTCTTGGCCCGAGACATGCCAGTGCTGGAAGGCCACGTCCACTACCGCAATGTCGACGTGAGCTCGATCAAGGAACTGTCACGGCGCTGGTTCCCGCGCGCCTACTACCAGTCCCCCGCCAAGTCGGGGAACCACCGCGCGCTGGCCGACATCCAGGAGTCGATCGAGGAGCTGCGCTACTACCGCGAGGCTGTCTTTGTCCCGCAACCCGGGCCCACCTCCGACCAGGCGCGCGTGATCGCGCGCAAGCACCAGGGCACGCTCACCGGAGCCCGTCCGGCCGACCTGTCCTGACCCTGCTGGCCACTTCCGTGGCTCGATTTCGCGGATCACCACCTCAGCCGCTAGGCTGTTCAAGCCGCGAAACCGGGTGACCGCTTCGCGACATGGTGGGTATAGCTCAGTTGGTAGAGCACCTGGTTGTGGTCCAGGGGGTCGCGGGTTCAAGTCCCGTTACTCACCCCGAACAGGCCCGGTCCGACGATTTCGTCGGGCCGGGCCTCTTGCTTGACCGGATACCCCTGTGACGACGCACGCCTGGGTCCGTCACACCACCTCGGACGCCTGACAGAATGGGCCTCATGCCTGATCGTGATCTCCTTCCCCAATTGCGACTGCGGCTCGCCACCCAGGCCGGGCGGGCTGCGGCGCTCGCGTCCCGCATGGCCGGCAAGGGCTCGGGCGCCTCTATCCGCGGCAAGGTGATGTTGCAGGTCGACCCGGACGCGCTGGCCAAGCTGCTGCGCAACAGGCGGATCGCCGCCGTCACCGGCACCAACGGCAAGACCACCACCACCCATCTGCTCACCGCCGCGATCCGCCAGGGCACCACCGACCCCGATCGTCGCGTCGTCACCAATGCCGACGGCGCGAACCTCTACCACGGCATCGCGTCTGCGCTCGGCGAGCAGCCCCGCGCCGACATCGCCATCCTGGAGACCGATGAACGCGTCGTCCCGCGCATGGTGCGCGATGGACGTCCCGAAGTGCTGGTGCTGTTGAACTTCAGCCGTGACCAGATGGACCGCAACCACGAGATCAAGTTCTTGGGACGCTCCTGGCGCGAGGCCCTCGCCGAGGCCGGCGAGGACGGTCCGGTCGTCGTGGCGAACTCCCGCGACCCCCTGGTCGTCTGGGCCGCCGGCACCGCGCGCAAGACCATCTGGGTGGACACCGGCGCGGGCTGGAACCAGGACGCTGCCCTGTGCCCTGAATGCGGCGCGGTGCTCGTCCACGAGGATCGCTGGGACTGTCCCAACTGCGAACTGACCGAACCCCAGGCCGAGTACCGCGTCGACGGCGACGAGGTGATCGAGCGCGACGGCACCACGTGGACCCTTGACCTGCAGGTGCCCGGCCGCTTCAACCGCGCCAACGCCGCGCAGGCCCTGGCCGCCGCCCGCGTGATGGGCATCGAACCGAAGGTCGCGCTGGAGGGCATGCACGAGGTCACCTCCCCCGCTGGCCGGTACGCGACCACCACCTTCGGCGACACCACGGCGCGGCTGTTGCTGGCCAAGAACCCCGCCGGTTGGGCCGAGTCGCTGCCGTTGGCGCAGAGCGATCCGCTGGTGCTGGCGATCGACGCAGTCGCCGCCGACGGCAAGGACGTCTCGTGGCTGTGGGACGTCGACTACGAACAACTGCGCGGACGACGTGTCGTGTGCACCGGCCCCCGCGCCCTCGACCTGGCCGTTCGGCTGGACTACGCCGGCGTCGAGCACATCGTCCAACCCGACCTGATGGCGGCGATCAGCGGCCATCCGGGCATGCTGCTCGACGTGATCAGCACCTACACACCGTTTCAGCAGCTGCGCAAGCTCGGAGGCCTGGCATGAGCTCGTCCAACCCCGCCCCCTCGACCCCGGTGACTCCGATCGGGCCCGTCAAGATCGTGCTGGTCTACCAGAGTTTGCTCGGCATCTACGGTGACCGTGGCAATGCCGTCGTCTGCCGGGAGCGCCTGACCCGCCGTGGCATCGACGCCGAGATGGTCGTTGTCGAGCCGGGGGACGCGCTGCCAACCGACGGCCAGCTCTACCTGCTTGGCGGCGGCGAGGACATGGCGCAGATCAGCGCCATGAAGGCGATCCGGGAGGACGGTGGCCTGTTCACCGCCCTGGGCTCGGGTGCCGTGCTGTTCGCGGTCTGCGCCGGCTATCAGATCTGCGGCAACACCTTCACCGTCGGTGACCGCGACGAGGTCGTCGAGGGCCTGGGGTTGCTGGACGTCGACACCCGACGTGGCACCGAACGCGCCGTCGGCGAGGTGCTGCACCGCTGGAACCGTCCCGATGGCTCGGCCTCCCTGTTGACGGGTTTCGAGAACCACGGTGGCTACACCACGCTGGGGCCCAAGGCGGCGCCGCTGGCCAGCGTCGAGGTGGGTGTCGGCAACAATGGCCAGGGCACCGAAGGTGCAGTGCAGGGACGCGTGATCGGCACCTACCCGCACGGCCCGGTGCTGTCCCGCAATCCCGAGCTGGCCGACCACCTGCTCGAGCTGGCCCTTGGACGCGAACTCGAGCCGCTGCCCATGCCGGAGCTGGACGAGCTACGCGCGCAGCGAATCGCCCACGCTCGGACGCTGTCCCGCTAGCTGCCTTGGGGGCGTTGAGTGCAAGGCTGGTGCCCATGAAGACACGTCAACTGGGGCCCTTCGAGGTCAGCGCCATCGGCATGGGTTGCATGCCGGTCTCGATGCGCAGCACGGGCGACCTGCCGAGCGAGGAACAGGCGGTCGCCGCCATCCACGCAGCACTGGACGCCGGCATAACCTTCTTCGACACGGCCGACATCTACGCGCCGTCATGGGACACGATGGGCCGCAACGAGCGCATCGTCGCGAAGGCCCTCAAGGGCTTGGCCAACCGGGACAGGATCGTGGTCGCCACCAAGGGCGGCATCACCCGCAGCGAGGGCGAGCAGTGGGGGCGTGACGGTTCCCCGGCGTACCTGCGCAAGGCCGTTGAGTCGTCGCTGAGGGCGCTCGAGGTGGACGTGATCGACCTCTACCAGTGGCACCGCCCGGATCGCTGGCGTGTCTATGGCGAGGTCGTCCAGACCTTCGCCGACCTCCAGAAGGAGGGCAAGATCCGAACCGTCGGCATCTCCAATTCGAATGTGGAGGAGATCGAGGTTGCGGTCCAGGTGCTCGGCGAGGGGGGTCTGGTCAGCGTCCAGAACGAGTTCTCCCCCAGCTTCCGCTGCAGCGAGGACGAGCTGGCCTGGTGCGACGAGCACGGCATCAACTTCCTGCCCTGGAGCCCGCTCGGCGGCACCGGTGGTGGCGCTACCGAGGTGGGAGAGAAGTTCTCACGCTTCGGGGACATTGCCCGCGATCACGGCGTCAGCCCCCAACAGGTCGTCCTGGCCTGGGAGCTGCGCAAGAGCGAGAAGCTGATCCCAATCCCGGGCGCCTCGCGTCCGGAGTCGATCACCGACTCGGCCAAGGCCGCGGAACTGGATCTCACGGACGACGAGTTCGCGCTGCTTGACCAGCGCTGACGTCCATCGGCACGTCAACGCGCCCTTTGGACCATCAACGCCGCCCGTGCACGGGTGGCGTTGATGCATCTCAGGCGGCGTTCATAGAGCGGACGTCCCGCAGGCCCGCCCGGATGCGGCCGAGCAGATCGTCCGGACGATGGGTCACGTCGTCCCAGGTCCAGCGTGCGAAGTGGACGCCCTGTCGGCGCAGCCGGTCCTCGCGCTGCTTCTCCTGCCACAACACGTCCTCGATGTCGCGTCCCGACGGGTTGTCGAGGCGGTACTTGAGGCGCCCGTCGAACTCCCCGGCCAAGCGTGGAGCCCACCAGAAGTCGACGATGTCGAAGCAGCCCTCATGGCGCAGCTGGTGCTGGAGGTCGTCGGGGGCCTGTCCCGCCCTGATGAACAGGTGACGGCTCAGCGACTCACCCACGCTGCCGGAGCGAGCGTCCGCCCACGACACGATCCGACGGGCTTGCGGCACCCCGCGGACCCCGCTCAGCCGACCCACCGCTGTCTGGAGTTCGTCACCGGTGACCAGGCTCGTGCGCAAGGCCTCGTCGGCGGCAGCCAGCGCCCAACCACCCGGTTCGGTTCGCGCGAGGTCAGCGATGGTTCGGGCCGCGCTGGTGCACAACACACCGTCGACGAGCGTCATCTCCTCTGCCTGCAGGGACGCGGTGGCGACCCGGACGCCCGCCTTGGCCCTTCCCCGCGTCAGCGCCGGCGCGGTCAGATGGACCAGCCGGGTCGCCACCCGGCGCAGCGGTAGGCCCCACATCGCCGCCGCAGACGCATGGCTCACCACTGCGTGCTGCCCACGCGCCAGTACTGCCGCCCGGATGCGTGACCGGTAGGCCTCCAGCTCGCTGGTCTTGCGTCCGTCAGCTGGTCCAGCGGCGTAGATGCCTCGTCGTACCCTCACCAGTTGGCCGGCTCGCACGAGGGCGGCGATCTCGTGGTCGCCGTAGCCACGTTCGCGCAGCTGCTTCGTCGTCACCTCGTCCATGTCGGCAACTGTGCAGACCGAACAGGTTCACGCGCGACCCGGGGGCAGGACGCCTGTGGACAACTCGAGAAGCCGCGGATCGCTTGTCCACAACCCCAACGCCACCCTGGGATCACGAACGCCACCCATGCACGGGCGGCGTTGGTGTTCCAACAGACGCGTTGACGGGAGCACCCACGGACAAAGATCAAGGCCCGGCTCGGTGAGCCTGGGCCTTTGGTCTGGTACACCGCCAGGGACTTG
>DGKN01000118.1:0-7481 GCA_002387005.1 Propionibacteriaceae bacterium UBA4569 | reverse complement strand
TGCCAGTTGAGCTAGCGGTGCGCGCGAAGACAGACACTACACCTGCGACCTTGTCGCGGCCAAATCGTCCTCCCCGGGCGGGGACGACGAAAGGGCGCCGGACCAGACGGTCCGGCGCCCCCCGCGAGAGTGGTCAGCCGATCACTTCACGCCACCGGCGGTCAGGCCGGCAACGATGCGGCGCTGGAAGATCAGCACCATGATCAGCAGCGGGACGGTAACGACCACACCAGCCGCCATGATCGCGCCGTAGGGGATGTTGAACGAGGTCGAGCCCGTGAACTGCGAGAGCGCAACGGGAGCGGTCATCTTGGCCTTGTCGGTCAAGAAGGTGTAGGCGAACATGTACTCATTCCAGACCGCGATGAAGGTCAGGATGACCGTGGTGAAGATGCCCGGGGCAGCCAGCGGGAGGATCACCTTGCGGAAGGCCTCCTGTGGGGTGCAGCCGTCCACCATCGCGGCATGCTCCAGTTCGACGGGGAGCTGACGGAAGAAGGCCGTCAGGTTCCACACGCACAGCGGGAGCCCGAACGACAGCGAGGGGATGATCACCGCACGGTAGGTGTTCATCCAGCTCCAGGGGAACCAGTCGTAGGACACGCCGGTGAACATCTTCATCAGCGGGACGAGCATCGTGATCGCCGGGAACATCGAGCAGCCGATGATGATGCTGAGCACCACCATCTTGCCGACGAAGCGCAGTCGCGCCAGCGCGTAGGCCGCCACGATGCCGAACAGCAGCGTCAGGGCCGTCGTGACGACCGCGATCACCACCGAGTTGCCCAGCGAGACCAGGAAGTTGTTCTGCTCGCCGAACACGATCTTGTAGTTCTGCACCGAGGCCGGATCCGGCAGGTAGGCATTGCTCAGGCCATCGGCCGGACGACGCAGCGAGCTGATGATCATCCAGAGGAAGGGCAAGAGGCAGTACAGGATGATGAAGGCGATGCCGAACAGGGACGCGATGCCTCCGGCAAGCTCCTTGCCCGAGCGCTTCGGCTTGTTGAGCTCCTGCAGTTCGGCGTCCGAGAGGAGTTGCTGGCCCTCGGGAATCGTCAGGTTGGCGCTGCTCATGCCGCACTCTCCCCACTGGTGATGGTCTGGGACGCCTTGGCCTTCGTGCGCTGCACCTGCTGCTTGTGCAGCTTGCGCAGACGCTTGCGCTGCTCGGTGATGGCGCGCGTCTCGGGGTCACCGACGACGTCTGCGCCGAGCAGCTTGATGAACAGGAAGGCGATCAGCATGATCAGCAGGAACAGCAGGATGGAGTAGGCGGCCGCCGCACCGTAGCGCTGCGAGCGCGACTCCATGAAGGCGAACATGCTGAGGGTCTCGACCGAGTACTTGTTGGCACCGATCAAGCCATAGGGCAGATCGAACATGCGCATCGTGTCGAGCGTGCGGAAGAGCACGGCCACCACCAGGGCAGGCTTGATCAGCGGCAGGGTGATCTGGGTGAAGGTACGCCAGGCCGAGGATCCGTCCACCTTGGCGGCCTCGTAGACCTCGGCCGGGATGGTCTGCAGGCCGGCAAGGGTCATCAAGCCGATGAAGGGGGCCGTCTTCCAGACGTCGGCGATGATCACGGCCCACTGCGAAGCGGCCGAGTCACCGAGCCAGAGCACCTGCTTGTGGATCAGCCGGTTCATGACGCCGTTGGCGTCGAAGACGACCTTCCACAGCATGGCCGACACGATCGTGGGAATGGCCCACGGCACGAGGATCGCGGCGCGCACCATGCCGGTGCCCTTGAAGGCACGGGCCATGATCAGCGCCATCGCCACGCCGAGCACCGTCTCGATCGAGACGCAGACGACGGTGAAGAACATGTTGTTGATGAAGGCGTTCACCAGGCGGGGCATCGTGCCCCAGACACCGGTGACCGGCGAAGCCGTGGCCGTGAAGGCGTTGATGTAGTTGTCGAGGCCCACGAAGGTGTCACCCGAGGCGACAAGCCCGGTGTTGGGGTCGACGCCCTGGTTGGTGCGGAACAGCGATTCCCGGATGCTGAGGACGATCGGGATGCCGACCACGAACAGGATGACGGCCAGCGTCGGCAGGTTGAGCAGCCAGGCCAGACGTTCCTGTCCGTCGCTGAATGGGTTCTTCTTTCTCTTTCCGGACTGCACCGGCGCTGTGACGGCAGTGGTGGCCATCGAACACCCCCTTCTTTGGGAAAGCGCCCGGCACGACAAGCGTCGTNNACAAGCGTCGTGCCGGGCGCTCGTGGGTCGAGGCTCAGGCCTTGGTCAGGTCCGTGAGCTTGGTCTGCAGGCTGTCAAAGGTGGCCTTCGGGTCCTTGCCGCTCTTCACGACGTCGTAGGACGCGTCCTGGATCGCCTGGGTGACGTCGTTGTACTGGACGGCCTTCGGGCGAGCCTTGGCAGTCTTGATCGACTCGAGCAGCGTCGGCAGGTAGGGCATCTGCTTGGTCAGCGAAGCATCGGAGTACAGCGACTCCAGGGAGGGAGCCAGCGACGCCTTCTCGGCCAGCACCTTCTCCTGGTCAGCCGACGTGTACCACTCGATGAAGGCCTTGGCAGTGCCCAGGTTCTTCGCGGTCTTGGTCACGGCCATGTTGTGGCCACCGAGGGTGGACACGCCGGGGCCGGTCAGGCCGGGCAGCGGGGCGATACCGAACTTGCCGTTGACCTTGGACGAACCGTCCGAGGCCTGCATCAGCGAGTAGGCGTAGGGCCACTGGCGCAGGAAGACGAGCTTGCCGTCCTGGAAGGCCTGGCGCGAGGGCTCCTCCATCCAGGTGGTGGCCTCGGCAGGGATCGTGCCGTCCTTGAACATGCCCTGGAGGTAGCTGACGCCCTTCAGCGATGCTTCCGAGTTCACCTGCGGCTTGCCGTCCTTGTCGAGGAACTCGCCCCCGGCGGAGTTCACCCACTCGGTGATGTTGCAGGTCAGGCCCTCATACTTCTGGAACTGACCGCCGTAGCAATCGATGGACTTGTTCGTGGCCTTGACCTTGGCGCAGGCAGCCTTCATGTCATCCCAGGTCTTGGGAGCCTCGGTGATGCCCGCGGCATCGAGCAGGTCCTTGCGGTAGTAGAGCAGGGCACCGTCGGAGGAGGCGGGGATGGCGTACAGCTTGTTGAAGTAGCTGGCGCCGTCAACAGCCGAGTCGAGCATGCCGTCGGTCTTGAACTGGTCGCTGGGGAGCTCGACCACGTACTGCTTGGCGGCGAACTCGGCGGTCCACACGACATCGAGCGAGAGCACGTCGTACCCCGAGGAGCCGTTGGTGGTGGCGTTGTCGATCATCTTCTGGCGCTGCTCATCGGCCTTGTCCGAGAGCTGGATGAAGGTGACCTTCTCGTCCGGGTGCGCCGCATTCCACTTGTCGACCAAGGGCTGGACAACGTTGTTGTTGTCCTTGCCCTGCACATAGGTGATGGGACCCTTCTGGTCCCAGTTGAGGGCGGCAGCACTGGAGCTGGACGAGCTGTCCGAGCCGCCACACGCGGCCATCGCCAGCACGGCGGTCAGCGACAAGCCAGTAGCGGCGACGCGGCGAACACTGCGGGTACGCGACATTTGATTGGTCCTCACTTCTTCGTGGAAGCCCGGTGGTCGGGCATCTCAGACAGTAGGACTTCACTGATTGGGTTGCACGTTCCAAGCGCGATCGCGACCAATCTGTTACCAAGCGCCGGACGATTCCCGCCGTGACCGCGTCCAGCCCCAGGGTGTCAACAGGGGCCTGCCACCCCGTGTGGAGTGACAGGCCCCTGTTGACCGTGATGGGTTCAGCGCTTGCGAGTGACCAGCTTCGCCAGGCCGCGGATCACCAGCAGGCCGACCATGACGGCACCCGAGGCCACCCCGGCCAGGGTCAGGCGGTCGGTGCGCCACCCGTTCTCATCCTTGACCTGGTGGGTGAGGTTCTGCACCTCGGTACGGGCCACTTCCTTGGCGTCGTCCACGGCACGATTCTTCACGGCGGTGGGGTGCACCTCGGTGACCAGGCCCTGCACATTGGCGCTCATGCGCTGGCGGGCCGCGTGGATGTCGGCGCGGATCTGCTCAGGCGAACGGTTGTCGGTGCGCTTGTTGTCGGCCATCGTCTGCTCCATCTGCACTTTGCGGACTTCGTTCTGCGAACTCCTTCGGCCCGGTCGGCCGAACACGTCAAACCCTAGCCCCGTCCCGCTCACCGTCACACTGCACGCGGACGGGTTTGGGGTGCGCTGATGGCGAACCCTAGGCTGTCCCCCATGACCGAACGCCTCGCTCCTGGTGACGTCGCACCCGATTTCGAGCTGCCCTGCGCCGACGGGACGACCGTGGCGCTGCGCGACTTCCCCGGGCAGTCCGTGATCGTCTACTTCTACCCGGCCGCGATGACGCCCGGCTGCACGATCCAGGCGGTCGACTTCTCGCAGGCCGCGACCGAACTGTCGAAAGCCGGCTACCAGGTGCTCGGCATCTCCCCCGACTCGGCCGAGAAGCTGGTGAAGTTCGCCGACAAGGAGAACCTCGGCATCCGGCTGCTGGCCGACCCCGAGCGCGTGGTGCTGTCGGCGTGGTCGGCATTCGGGGAGAAGATGCTCTACGGCAAGACCGTCGAGGGGGTCATCCGCTCCACCTTCGTCGTGGACGTGGACGAGGCGGGCAAGGGCGTCATCCGCGTCGCGCAGTACAACGTCAAGGCCACCGGTCACGTCGCCAAGCTGCGACGCGAGTTGGGGGTCTGATCGACTCGTCGATCACCCGGGGCAGCCGCCCCGCACCGCCGGAGTGGTGGAATTGGCAGACACGCAGGATTTAGGTTCCTGTGCCTTCGGGCGTGAGGGTTCAAGTCCCTTCTCCGGCACCAGACATCACCATCACCAAGGGTCACGGAAGCTCCCAGGGCAAGGCCACCAGCGCCTCTGGCCTGGCCAGCAGCGGGTCGTCCGAGCTGAAGGAGCGCACCGGTCCGGGCCCGGTGAGCCGGGTCTCGAAGCGGACGGTGACCCGACCCAGGCCCGATCCCCAGACCCAGCCACGCCCGAAGTCGGGGTGTTCGACCTCCGCGCCGGGCGACCACTCGGTGCTGCGCCAGCGACGCTCGGGCGGCGCCTGTTCGTGCATGGTCGTGTCCAGGACGTGCGCCTCGTCGCCCTCGAGCACGAACAACTCCTCCTGCGCGGCGTCGGTGAAGTTCGCGACGCCGACTCCGAGCAGGCGGATGCCGGCCTTGACGTCCACCTGGTCGAGCAGTTCCCGGGCCATCCGCGCGACGGTCTCGGTGGCGTCGGTGGCGCCGCGCAGGGTGCGCGATCGCGTCCACGTGGTGAAGTCGGCGAAGCGCACCTTGAGGGTCACCGTGCGGGCGAACTGGCCGGAACGCCGCAGCCTTCCGGCCACGATCGCGGCATCCCGTTCGGCGTGGGTCACCAACAGGTCCCGGTCGGTCAGGTCGGTCTCGAAGGTGTCCTCGACCGAGATCGACTTCACCTCCCGGTCCACGCTCACCAGACGGTCGTCCCGGGCGAAGGCGAAGTCGTGNNGCAGGGGTGCGATGGTCGCCACCTCAGAACCGGGCGCGATCACCGTGACGCCGTTGGGTTTGGCCATCTCGCTGGCCACCTTGGCGATGAACTTGCTGGAGCCGATGCCGACCGAGGCGGTCAGCCCGGCGGTCCGCTCGGTGATCGTCGCGCGCAGCTGTTCGGCCAGCGCTGACAGCGCGTCCACGTCATCACAGCGGTGCCCGCCCGCCGCGAGGTCGACGAAGGCCTCGTCGATGCTGAGCGGCTGCACCAGCGGGCTGAGCTCGGCCAGTGTCGCCATCACGACCTTGGAACTCTGCTGGTAGGCGTCGAACCTCGGGCCGAGCACGGCGGCGTGGGGGGCGCGGCGCCTGGCCTCCGACATCGCCATCGCCGACCCGACGCCGTGCACCCGGGCCTCGTAGCTGGCGGTGGACACGACACCGCGTCCGCCGGTACCGCCGACGATCACCGCCTTGCCGCGCAGGGACGGCTTGTCGCGCTGCTCGACGGCGGCGAAGAAGGCGTCGAGGTCGAGGTGCAGGATGCTGGCGGTCGGTCTCACAACTCCCGCACCAGCGCGGTGAAGACGACCAACTCACCGCGGGCATCCTGGGTGGTGCCCGAACGTTCGAGCCCCAGCTTCTCGGCGACCGCGATGGCGGCGTCATTGCCCGGACGGGCAACCGCACGCAGCTCGGCGTCGGGCTGTACCACTTTGAGAGCAGCGATCCCGGCCTGGCCGAGTTCGACGGCATAGCCCTGGTTCCGGCTCTGCTCCTCGAAGCGGTAGTAGAGGCTCCAGGTGCCCTCGGGGTTCTCCCGGGAGCGCCGCACGCCCCCGACACCGACCGGGTGCTCGTAGAGGCGGTCCCGCACCAGCCAGTAGCCGAGCCCGTCGTCCAGCCAGTGTTGGACGTTGGCTCGCAGGCCCGCCTCGTGGCGGTCCAGTTCGACCGGCGGCAGGTCGGACGCGGAGTGCAGGCGCGCCCAGTCGTCCAGGTCGCTCGGCCCGACGGGCGCCATCGTCAGGCGGTCGGTGCGCGTGATCGGGAACCAGCGGGTGAAGTCGAACTGGCCCCGGGGCTCGCGCGACAGGCACATCCACTCGTCCGGATCGGTGTCGGGGAAGGTGATGGAGCCCGCACCCTCGGCATGCACCTGGGTGATGTCCAGCTCGGTCAGGAATTCCCAGGCATTGCGGTACACCTGCCCTCCGCCACCCACGAAGCAGACCGTGTCGAAGGCCTCGGCCAGTTCGAGTGCCAGCTCCACCGAACCCACGGCAAAACTGGGTGCCGACTCGTCGTCCGAGAGCTCGATCTGTTCCGGATCCCGGCTGACGACGATCGTCGTCCTCCCGGGCAGGAAACGCCCCATCGACTCCAGCGTGTGGCGTCCCATGATGATCGGGTGGCCCATGGTGGTGGCCTTGAAGCGCTCCCAGTCCTCACGGAACTTGAAGGGCTGGTCGTGGCCGTCGCCGATNNAGTCGAAGGCGTCGATCCCGAACCACTCGCCGAGCCGGCCGAACCCCACCATCACCTCGTCTGCGATGGAGACGATCCCGTAGCGATCGCAGAGCGCGCGCACCCCGGGCAGATAGCCGGGCGGCGGAAGCAGCACGCCGTTGGTGCCGACGACGGCGATCGCGATGACTCGCATGGTGCTCTTCCTCTCGCTGGTCAAACAGTCTGCTCAGACGGCGATGGGCGCCTTGATGGACGGGTGTGGGTCATAGCCCTCGATGCTGATGTCGCGCAGCTCGAAGGCGTCGATCTCGGTGACCGCCGGGTTCAGCACCAGCTTCGGGAGAGGGCGCGGGTCACGGGTGACCTGCTCGGCCACCTGCTCGAAGTGGTTGGAGTAGATGTGCGCATCACCGAGGGTGTGGACGAAGTCGCCGACGCGCAGGCCGCAGACCTGCGCAACCAGGTGCGTGAGCAGCGCATAGGACGCGATGTTGAACGGCACCCCGAGGAAGATGTCGGC
>DGKN01000128.1 GCA_002387005.1 Propionibacteriaceae bacterium UBA4569 | reverse complement strand
ACCTGCCACGACCTGGCCGCCGGGCACGCGTCCGTCCCGGATCCGCTGTGTGCGCAGGATGCGGACGTCGACGAGTTGGTCGCGCGGATGGCGAGCGAGCCCCGGACCTCGGCGATGCGCCGGATGGCCGACCCGAGGGGCCCCGAGATGCCTCCGGTAGTCTGAACTGGTGCTCAACAACCACCTGAACCGCCGCCAGGTCGGTGGGCTCGCGCTCACCGCCGTCGCTGGCGCCACCCTGTCCGCCTGTGGCAGCGACGATGCGTCCACCCAGTCGCAGGCCAGCGCCTCGGCCGGGACACCTGCTGCCTCGACGAGCGCGTCGGCCTCTTCGACTGCCTCGGCCAGCGGGTCCGCCTCGGCCAGCGCGTCCGCGACCCCGACCGTGAAGCCCACCGTGATCAGCGACCTGTCCGCGATCACGGTCACCGGCGCCTTCGGCAAGACTCCCAAGGTCACCGCGAAGTGGCCGATCGCGGTCTCCAAGACGCTGGTCAAGACCCTGTCGGCCGGCACCGGCGCCACCGTCGCCAGCGATGCCACCGTCGAGGTGAACTACCACGGCGTCAACGGACGCACCGGCAAGGTCTTCGACGAATCCTTCACCGCCGGCCAATCCGCAACCTTCGCCCTCGCAAACATGGTGACCGGCTTCCAGAAGGCGATCGCGAACCAGAAGGTCGGCTCCCGCGTGCTGGTCATGATGACTGGTGCGGACGGCTACGACGCCTCCGGCGGCAACTCCTCGGCCGGCATCAACGTCGGTGACTGCCTCATCTTCGTCGTCGACATCCTGTCGGCCTCGCTCACCGCGCCGTCCGGGACCGCCGTGGCGCCCAAGGCGGGCCTGCCCACCGTCACCGACGCCAAGGGCGTCCCCACCGTGACGATCCCGAAGACCGCCGCCCCCACCGCGTTGACGGTGCAGCCGATCATCAAGGGCACCGGACGCAAGGTGGCGCTGACCGACACCATCACGATCCACCAGCGCGCCTGGGACTGGGCGACCGGCAAGCTCGTCGTCGATGACTACTCCACCAAGGGTGGGGAGTCCGGTGCGTTGAACCAGACCATCACCGCGTGGCAGAAGGGGCTGGTCGGCCAGACCGTCGGCAGCCGCGTGCTGCTGATCGCGCCGCCGAGCACCGCCTACGGTGCCGAGGGTGACGGTTCGACGATCCCGAAGAACAGCACGCTGGTCTACGTGGTCGACCTGCTCTACGCGCAGGCGACCGCCGCCTGAGCCAGCCTCAGGCGGCGCCGGCCACGACCCACGGTTTCCAGACCAGCGGGTTGGCCAGGTCACCGCGTCCGGCTTCCAGGGCCGACAGCACCCCAGTGGCGCTGTCGGCCCTCGGCATTCCTGCCGAGTCGCAGATCAGGTGCAGCACGTCGGCGGGGGTGCGGCCTTCCCGGGCGAGGTCGGTCAGGGTGACGGCCCCGTCGCGCTTGGCCAGCCGTTGCCCGGCGGGGTTCAGCGCCAGCGAGACGTGGACGTAGCCGGGCACCGTGAAGCCCAACCGGCTCGCCAGCCAGCCCTGACGGGGTGAGGAGTCGAGCAGGTCGTCGGCCCGGACCACCTGGGTGACGCCGGTGAGGCCGTCGTCGACGACGACCGCGAGGTTGTAGGCAGGCGTCCCGTCGGCGCGGAACAGGACGAAGTCGTCCACCAGACCCGTCACCTCACCGGCATGGGCGTCGTGGATGCTGAAGACCGAACCTTCTGCCCGCACCCGGATGGCTGGCTGGCGGGCCCGCCGACGCTCGTCCCGCTCGGCGGACGACAGGTGAGCGCAGGTGCCGGGGTAGGGGCGGTACTGGGGCGCTCCCGGCCCGCCGTTGGGGGCCTGGGAGGCCTCGGCGATCTCGCGGCGGGTGCAGAAACACTCATAGGTCTCCAGCCCGGCCGCGGCCTGGCGATAGAGCTCCAGACGCTCGCTCTGGCGCAGCACCTCGCCGTCCCAGTCGATGCCGAGGGTGCGCAGGTCGTCCAGTTGTCGGGCGGCCACCTGCGGTGCCGCAGCGACGCGCTGCTGGTCCAGGTCTTCGACGCGCAGCAGGAAGGGACGATTCTCCGTCCGCGCCCACAGCCAGGCCAACAGGGCGGTCCGCAAGTTTCCGAGGTGCAGGTCGGAGGTCGGGGAGGGTGCGAAGCGGCCCGCACCATCAGCCCGGGAGGGCGCGAACGGGCCGACGTCGACATGCGCACAGGCTTTCGAATCGCCCACCGTGTCGCCCCTCCCGCCGCGGCCCTGACTGGTAGCGTCGAAGCCATGGCCCCGCGCAAGAGCGAACGTATCGTGAACCTCACGATCTGCCTGCTGTCGGCCCGACGCTTCCTGCCCAAGGAGCAGATCCGACATGTCGTCGAGGGCTATGCCGGGCTCAGCGATGCGGCCTTCGAGCGCACCTTCGAGCGGGANNGTCCGCTACTTCGCCGACGAGGTCGGCTACCGGATCAAGCGCAGCGACTTCGAGTTCCCGCCGGTCGAGTTCACGCCGCAGGAGGCGACGGTGCTCGGCGCCGCGGCGCGGGTGTGGCAACAGGCGAGCGTGGCCGAGCAGACCGTGAGCGCCCTGGCGAAGCTCCGCGCAGCCGGCATCGAACCCGACACCGACCGGTTGGCCGCGCTCGAGCCGAGCGTCTCGGCCCGGGAACCGGCCTTCGAGGCGATCTGGTCGGCG
>DGKN01000117.1 GCA_002387005.1 Propionibacteriaceae bacterium UBA4569 | reverse complement strand
GCTCAGCTCGCGGCGATACCGCCGACGGTCAGCACGACCAGCAGTGGCCAACCCAGCGCGGTGACCAGCGCCCAGATGCCGCGGGTGTCCCCGGCCTTCTGGGCAATCCAACCCAGCACGCCAGCTGCAATCTCGGCGAGAAGGCCAAGCCCGACTCCGGCGAAACCGGCCCACATCCACCCCTTCGCGGCGTCCGCGGACCCGTCGGTGGGCAACTTGTCCATCGTCGGGATCGGCCCCGGCAGCCGGACCAGCAGCCCCTGCCCGTGGGTGAAGCAGATGATCCCAACCACGGCCAGCACCACGCCGGCCACGGCCAGTGCCAGACCCCGAGCGCCGGCCGGGATGCGGACGAGGTCATCCTCGGCCTGGGTTCCAGCGTGGATGTCGTCGGTGGACGTGCTTCCAATGGATGTGCTGCCAGTGGACGTGCTGCCCGGGGCGTCGGTTCTGCTCACCGCGGCAGTCTAGTCGCTAGGGACCGCTCGGCCATCGCCGTTTCGCGGGCGAACAGGTCCTGCATCCACTGACGCTGCTCGTCGTCCTCGAATTGGATCTGGCCCAACTCCTGCGTGGCCTCGTCGATCACCGTCCGGAGCCCCTCGGCCGAGAGGAGTCCCAGCTCCAAAGCCTTGGCCGCCGCCCCCACATAGGTGTCGTGGAACCAGATCCTCTTGGCAGCCCACTCGGCCCGCTTGTCATCAGTGGTGTCCACGACCTCGTGGATGAAGACGCCCCGCACCACTTCCCCGAAGCGCTCCAAGATGCGCTCGCCCACCTTCACGTCCCCCTGCCCGGAGTCGCCCATGAAGATCATGTGGTACTCGGGGAAGAGCTCGACGTAGTGCTCGATGTTGGCCACCTTCTTTCCGGCCATCGCGTCCAGGCTGCGCAACGAGAAAAGACTTCCCGACAGCATCGTGAGGTCGGCGACCCCGGCCTTGTTCAGCGACTCGCGCGAGTGGTGGGCGATCAGCCCGAAGACGTCGCCGGGACGGGCGGTCACGTAGGTGATGTCGCCCATCGAGATGGGCTGGTCGTCCGGTCCGAGGTCCAGCGCCTCCTGGAAGGCGAGCGCGCCCGGGTAGAGGATGCCCTTCGGGTAGCGCTTGTCGTGCAGCTTGCAGAAGATGGTGTCGTCGATGTCGCTCAGCACCTTGGCCTCGGTGCGCGGCACCGACGCGGCCTGCTCGGCGATGTGGTCGACGTCGCCGCGGCAGATCATCTGGAAGGCCTCGACGGTCTGCTCCAGCGGAACCGTCGACCCCTCGATGCCCGTGAACTTCGTGGCCATGTAGGTGTTCTGCGACAGGAACTGCTGCAGACGACGAGCGCGGTTGACGATGATCTTGTCCTCTTCGGACAACTCGTCGACGCCGAGGATCGCGATGATGTCCTGGAGCTCCTTGTTGCGCTGCAGGATCTGCTTGACCTCGATGGCAGTGTCGTAGTGGTGCTGGCCGACATACTGCGGATCCAGGATTCGCGAGGTCGAGGTCAGCGGGTCGACGGCCGGGTACAGACCACGCGAGGCGATGTCACGCGAGAGCTCGGTGGTGGCATCGAGGTGCGCGAAGGTGGTGGCCGGGGCGGGGTCGGTGTAGTCGTCGGCGGGGACGTAGATGGCCTGCATCGAGGTGATGGAGTGGCCCCGGGTCGACGTGATGCGCTCCTGGAGGGCACCCATCTCGTCCGCCAGGGTGGGCTGATAGCCCACGGCCGAGGGCATGCGACCCAGCAGGGTCGAGACCTCGGAACCGGCCTGGGTGAAGCGGAAGATGTTGTCGATGAACAACAGCACGTCCTGGCTCTGCACGTCGCGGAAGTACTCCGCCATCGTCAGCGCCGAGAGGGCGACGCGCAGACGCGTGCCCGGCGGCTCGTCCATCTGGCCGAAGACCAGCGCGGTGTCCTTGAGCACGCCAGCCTCTTCCATCTCCATGATGAGGTCGTTGCCCTCACGGGTGCGCTCACCCACGCCGGCGAAAACCGAGGTGCCACCGAAGTTGTGGGCGATGCGGTAGATCATCTCCTGGATGAGCACCGTCTTGCCGACGCCGGCGCCGCCGAACAGGCCGATCTTGCCGCCCTGGACGTAGGGGGTCAGCAGGTCGAGCACCTTGATGCCGGTGTGCAGCATCTCGGTCTTCGACTCCAGTGCGTCGAACTTGGGGGCGTCACGGTGGATCGGCCAGCGCTCGGTGATCTCGACGCCATTGGCGGCGAGGTCCTCGTTCAGGCAATCGCCGGTGACATTCCACACGCGTCCCTTGGCGACGTCGCCGACCGGCACCGAGATCGGGGCGCCCGTGTCGATCACCTGGTCACCGCGGCGCATGCCGTCGGTGGGCTTCAGCGAGATGGCGCGAACCATGTTGTCGCCGACGTGCAGGTTGACCTCGAGGGTGAAGGTGCGCTTCTCCTGGGGGTTCTCCAGTGAGTCGACCGTCACGGTCAGCGCGTTCATGATGTCTGGCATCTGGTCGGCGGGGAACTCCACGTCGACGACGGGGCCGATGACGCGGGCGACGCGGCCCACACCAGCGCTGCGCTGCTCGGCCTGGGGATTGACAAGGGTGTCAGTCATTTCCATTCTTCCTGGTTCACTCGTCCGCGTTCGCTTCGGCCAGCGCTCCCGCGCCGCCGACGATCTCGCTGATTTCCTGGGTGATCTGGGCCTGACGGGCCTGGTTGGCCTGGGTCGTGAGCTTCTCGATCAGTTGCTGGGCGTTGTCGGTGGCCGACTTCATGGCCTTCTGGCGGCTCGCCAGCTCGGAGGCGGCAGCCTCGAGCAGGTAGAACCACACGCGGTTGCGCAGGTAGAGGCCGAGCAGCTGGTCGAGCACGGTCTCCGGGTCGGGCTCGAAGGGGTAGAGCAAGGGGGTGTCGCCCTCGGCCTCGATGGCCTTGTCGACGTCCTTGCCCTCCTCGATGACCTCGATCGGCAGCAGACGACGCACACGCGGCGACTGGGTCAGCATCGAGACCATGCGGGTGTAGACGGCGTAGATCTCGTCCACGCCACCCTCGTCCGAGTCCTGGACGAAGCGCTCGAGCAGCGCGTCACTGATCTCGGCGGCCTTCTCGTAGGTCGGGGCATCGGTGAAACCCGTCCACGTCTGCTCCATCTGAACCTGACGGAAGCCCAGATAGTCGGCGCCCTTGCGGCCGACGACATACATGACGACCTCCAGACCCTCCCCCTGGAGCTTTTCGCGAAGGCGCAACGCCGTCTTGATGGCGTTGGTGGAGTAGCCGCCAGCGAGCCCACGGTCCGAGGTGAACATCACCACGGCCGCGCGGCGACGATGCTTTGGCTCACCCACCAGCGGGNNGGTCAATGTCGGAGTGCTGCGCGACTGCGGCGACGGCCCGGTTGAGCACACTCGTGAAGGGCAGGGCCGCGCGAGCCGCGCGGTCCGCCTTCACGATCCGGGATGCAGCAATCAGCTCCATGGCCCGGGTGATCTTCTGGGTCGTGGCAACCGACTTGCGTCGCTGTCGCAACTCCCTCAGGGATGCTGGCATTGTCTGGTCAGCCTCGCTTCACGACGATCTGCTCGTTCGAGACCTTGTCGTCCTCGAGCGGCTTGTGCTCCTCGCGGCCCAGGAGATGGCCCTCCGAGGTGCGGAAGCCCTGCTTGAACTGCTCGATCGCCGCGCCAGCAGCAGCTTCGGTGTCCTTGTCGAAAACCTTCGTCTCCGCAACGGTCGACAGGATCGGGGTGTTGTGGCGCAGGTGCTCCAGCATCTCCTGCTCGAAACGCAGCACGTCATTGACGGGAACGTCGTCGAAGTGGCCATTGGTGCCCGCCCAGACGCTGAGCACCTGGTCTTCCACCGCGTAGGGCGCGTACTGGCCCTGGCGCAGCAGCTCCGTGAGGCGGGCGCCCCGCTCGAGCTGCTTGCGCGAAGCGGCGTCGAGGTCGGAGGCGAACATCGCGAAGGCCTGCATGTCGCGGTACTGGGCGAGACTCAGCTTCAAGGTGCCGGAGACCGACTTCATCGCCTTGACCTGAGCGGCGCCACCAACTCGGGAGACCGAGATGCCGACGTCCACGGCGGGACGCTGGTTGGCGTTGAACAGGTCGGACTGGAGGAAGATCTGGCCATCGGTGATGGAGATCACGTTGGTCGGGATGTAGGCCGAGACGTCATTGGCCTTGGTCTCGATGATCGGCAGGCCGGTCATCGAGCCGGCGCCCAACTCGTCGGAGAGCTTTGCGCAACGCTCGAGCAGACGGCTGTGGAGGTAGAAGACGTCGCCGGGGTAGGCCTCACGGCCCGGGGGACGACGCAGCAGCAGCGACATGGCGCGGTAGGCCTCGGCCTGCTTGGTGAGGTCGTCGAAGATGATCAGGACGTGCTTGCCCTGGTACATCCAGTGCTGACCGAGCGCGGAACCCGAGTAGGGCGCGATGTACTTGAAGCCGGCCGGCGCGGAGGCGGAGGCGTTGACGATGGTGGTGTATTCCATCGCTCCGGCCCTCTCCAGCGTGCCGCGCACCTCGGCGACGGTCGAGCCCTTCTGACCGACGGCGACGTAGATGCAGCGGACCTGCTTGGTCGGATCGCCCGACTCCCAGTTCGCCTTCTGGTTGATGATCGTGTCGATGGCAATGGCGGTCTTGCCCGTCTTGCGGTCACCAATGATCAGCTGGCGCTGACCACGGCCGATCGGGATCATCGCGTCGATGGCCTTCAGACCGGTCTGCATCGGCTCGCGGACCTCCTGGCGGTCCATGACGCCCGCCGCCTGGAGCTCCAGGGCGCGACGGGTCTCGGCCTGGATCTCGCCAAGTCCGTCGATGGGGTTGCCCATCGCGTCGATGACGCGGCCCAGGAAGGCATCACCGACGGGCACGGAGAGAACCTCGCCGGTGCCGCGCACCTCGGAGCCCTCCTCGATGTGGTCGGAGTTGCCGAGGACGACGACGCCGATCTCACGCACATCGAGGTTCAGCGCGATGCCCATGGTGCCGTCGGCGAAGCGGAGCAGCTCGTTCGCCATGACCGAGGGCAGGCCCTCGACGCGGGCGATGCCGTCGCCCGAGGTGACGACCTTGCCAACCTCTTCGCGTTCCGCCGCCGCGGGGTTGTAGTTCTGGACGAAGGTGTCCAGTGCGTCGCGGATCTCGTCCGGACGAATCGTCAGTTCCGCCATTGCTTGCGTCCCTACTCTTTCGAAATCGCTTGCACCCTTGTGGGGCGGCTTGGGGTTGGTCTTCAGCCGAGCTGGCGCTTGGCCTGCTCGAGCCGATCGGCAATCGTGCCCTGGATGATCTCATTGCCCAGCTCCACCCGGACGCCGCCGATGACGTCGGGGTCGATCGTGAACTGGAGGTCGACCTGGCGGCCGGCGATGCTGCTCAGCGCGACCTGGAGCCGGGCCTTCTGCTCGTCGGTCATCTCTCGGGCGACGGTCACCTTGGCAACGTCGCGGTTGCGCAGCTGCGCGGCGAGGGCCAGGTAGCCGTCGACCGTCGTCTCGAAGTTGCGGTTGCGTCCAGCCGCCGCACGGGAGGCCAGGGAGCTGGTCCACCCAGTGGCCTTGCCGGCCAACAGGTTGCGGACGAGTTCCTGCCGGCCCGACAGAGGGCGGCTGCGGTCGCTCAGTGCCGCACGGAGCTCCGGGGAGCCCTGGACGGTCTGGGCGAACCGGAAGAGCTCGTCGGTGACCTCGTCCAGCTGGCCGTGGGCCTGTGCACTGGAGAGCTCGGCCCGGACGGCCTGGCGCTCGACGGCGTCGACCAACGAGCGGCCCGAACGCCAGCGCAGGCCAGCAGCCTGCACCAGGAGGTCCAGGGCCTGCCCGCCGACCTTTCCCTCGAACAACCGACGAGCCAGCCCCTGCTTGGCCTGCGAAGAGGCCGCAGGATCGGTGAACGCCCGCTTGAGCGCGGACTGGGAGTCAATCGCGTCAACGAGAGCGAACAACTCCCCCGGCGTGGCGAAGTCGAGCTGCTGGGCATCCAGCACCTTGTCCAGCTCACCCTGCCGGGACTCTTCNNCCGTCTGCCTCTGCTCGCTCGTGGACTCCAGCTCGGCCAGGAAGCGGTCGACCGTGCCGCGGACGCGGACATCGTCGTCGAGGGACTCCCCGACGATGCGTCCGGCCAGCGTCGTGGCCAGGCCGCCGACCTCACCCTTGAGCTGGTTCAGGGCCTGCTCGCGCTCGGCCGAAACCTGGGCACGGGCAGAATCCACGATCCGGGTGGATTCCTTGGTCGCCTGATCCCGCATCTCGGCAAGGATCTGGGCGCCCTGGTTCTTGGCCTCCTCGCGGATGCGAGCGGCCTCGTCTCGGGCCTCCGAGAGCTGGGCGGCGTACTGCGAACGAGCAGCCTCCGCCTCGGCCTGGGCGCGCTCGGCGCGCTCCATGCCTCCCTGAATGGCGTCCGCACGCTCCGCATACATCTTCTCGAAGGCCGGTACGACCCACTTGGCCAGAACGGCCCACACGAGGCCGACCAGGATGAGGCCGATGAACAGCTCGGAGAGATGGTGCGGCAGCAGCGGGCCCAGGTCCAGCTCCTGAGGCACCCACATGAGGGGCACCATGAGGGGGCTCACTTGATGACGAACGCGAGGGCGATCGCGATGATGGCGAGGGCCTCGACGACGGCCATGCCGATGAACGCGGTGCCCATCATGGCGCCACGGGCCTCAGGCTGGCGGGCGGTGCCGTTGATGACCGAGGCGAAGATCCAGGCCACGCCAAGGGCCGGGCCGAGGGTGGCCAGGGCGTAGCCGATCATGTTGATCGAGCCCGCGATTTCCATGGGGGTCATGTTGTTTCCTTTCGGAGTTTTTCTTCGGTGGTGAAGAAAGCTTTGGGTGGGGTCAGTGCTCGTCCGCAATGGACGAACTCACGTACTGGGCCGTGAGGACGGTGAAGATGTAGGCCTGCAGCGCTCCGACGAAGAGCTCCAGGAAGAGGATGGCGAAGCTGAACAGCAGCGAGACACCGCCAGCAACGCGGTGGATGGCCGGGCCGTGGGTCAGCAGGTAGGCGCCGCCGACGACGAACACGAGGACGACCAGGTGCCCGGCGAACATGTTGGCGAACAGACGAAGGGCCAGCGTGACCGGGCGGACGATGAAGTTCGACAAGAACTCCAGCGGGATCAGCAGCTGCAGCAGGTAGCCCGGGGCGCCCGGCGGGATCAGCGAGTGCTTGAGGTAACCGCCCACGCCGTGCTTGGCGAAACCAGCACCCATGTACATGATCCAGGACAACAGCGCGACCGCGTAGGCGTAGCCGATGTTCGAGAAGGTCGGCAGCATGAAGAGGAAGAACTCGCCGAACCAGTTGTTGACCAGGATGAAGCTGAAGACGGCCAGCAGGTAGGGCAGGAACTTGCGGAAGTCATGGCCGAGGGTGTCGCGAGCCACGCCATTGCGGATGAACTCGTAGACGTACTCGAAGAAGAACTGGCCCTTGGTCGGCTTGACG
This sequence comes from Propionibacteriaceae bacterium UBA4569, assembly GCA_002387005.1. GTDB lineage: Bacteria > Actinomycetota > Actinomycetes > Propionibacteriales > Propionibacteriaceae > Luteococcus > Luteococcus sanguinis. The sequence continues at coordinate 6,892 of DGKN01000117.1, read as the reverse complement.
CTCAGCTTGCGCGAGCCCCACAGCCAGAAGGCGATCACCAGCAGTGCGGCGATGATCGCCTGCATGGCTGGCTTGGTCAGCCAGTCGATCCCCCAGTTGCCGTCGAACTGGAACGACTCCACGCCGGGCGACTGGTAGCCGCCCTCACCCTGCGCCTCGGTCTCCAGGGGAAGGATGTTCAGCAGATGCAGTGACAGCTGCAGCATCACAGGTCAGCTCCCTTGTTCACGTGCGGCTCCCATAACGCTTGATGATCGAGTAGACGCTGAAGCACAGTCCGATGATCAGACCGAGCGGCAACATCCAGTTCTGGTGCAGATAGTGGTCTGCGAGCCACCCGAGGCCGCCGTAGAACAGCAGACCCGAGATGACGTAGCTGAGCACGAGCATGCCGTCGTCACCCGTCGGTTCCGTCGCCTCGTTGCGCGATTGCTTCTCCATACCGGGGGCGACATTACCAGTGACGAGATGGTTGTTCACCTCGAACCACCGCCCCTGGGAGGCTCACCCGCGGGAGTCCCTTGCCGGCGGCCAACAGGGCCGCTTCGACTGGTGTCCGTGCGCGCCCGCCACTGGGAGTCGAAGACGCTCACGCGCTGGTGGGCATGGGTCCACAGGACTCCCCCCAGCCAGCCGGCGAGCACCGCGAGGGCACCCACCATGACGCAGGTCCGGTCCAGGAGCGGTTCCACGCGTTCCTGGTGCTCCATGGCCAGCCAGAGCATCCCACCGAGAACGGCCACCCGGGCCAGGTAGGAGCCCAGCACGAGCACCATCCCGTTCGAGTCAGCCATGCCCGCGGCAACCATCTGGACGGCCTGCCCGGAGGCGGCGAACAGCAAGACGATGACGCCCGCCGCCGCGGCATTGAGCGCGCCCACTCCCCCGTGTGCCATCCCACAACCGGCGACCACGGCGAGCAGTGCGACATTGGCGGCTCCNNGGCTCCGAAGCCGCCCCGCAGCATGCCCAGACACAACGCCTCACCTTGATGCAGGGGCGGCCGAGCAGTTCGCTCAACAGCGGCCATGGCAGTCATTCGGTGACGCGTCCTGTCCGCCGGATGTCCGGCTCACTAGGAGTTTGGGTTGCTTGTGAAACCTAGCACAAGAGATCTCTTGATGTCGAAACATCTCACGCCCGCCGCGGTCGGGGCCAGGTGAGGGCCGTCGCCACCAGGAGAGCCACGACCAGCCCGAGGACGGCCCACCAACCCGGGGCGAGACCCACTGCGATGGCACCAAAGCTGATGATCGCGGTCCACAGGTACATCAGCAACGCGGCGCGGGTCTGGGAGTGGCCCAGTTGCAGCAGGCGATGGTGCAGGTGCTGCTTGTCGGCCACGAACCACCACGTGCCGTTCATCGTCCGTCGGGCATAGGCCAGCACGAGATCGAGTAGCGGCAGCGCGAGGACGGCAAAGGGCAGCACGATCGGCAGGTAGGCAGTCACCAGGCCGGCGCCCCGGGCGTTGAGTCCCGAAGCGTCGATCTGCCCGGTCAGCGAGATGGTGGACGCCGCCAGAAGCAGGCCCAGCAGCATCGAGCCCGAATCGCCCATGAACATCCGGGCGGGGAAGAAGTTGTGCGGCAGGAAGCCGAGGCAAACACCCGCGATGGTGACGGTGACCAGGCTGGCGGTGGTGGCCAGCACCAGGTCCTGTTCATGGGCCAGGAGGTAGGTGTAGCTGAAGAAGGCAAGACCACCGATCGCCACCACGCCCCCGGCAAGCCCGTCCAGCCCATCCACGAAGTTGATGGCGTTCACACAGGCGAAGATGAAGATGACCGTGATCAGGATGGAGGTTGCGTTGTCGAGGACGATGATCCGCTGGGGCAGCGCGATCCAGAACATCCGCACGCCGTTGACGACCACGATGCCAGCGGCCAGCACCTGACCAGCGGCCTTGGCCAGTGCCGGCAGGNNTTCACCGACGCCGCGACCAGGATCGCTCGAGCGTCATGGGCGACCACCGCATGTCGGGACAGGAAGGGCAGTTGAGCGGCCAGCAGGAAGGCCGCCGCGACCCCGCCCAGCATCGCCAGGCCCCCCAGGTAGGGAATTGGCACGGCGTGCACGTCCCGGGCGCGGACCGGCGCCACCGCGCCCACCTTGATGGCGACACGGCGGCACATGCCGCACAGGAGGTAGGTGGTCGATGCGGCGGTCAGCAGGACCAGGAGGTATTCACGCATCCACACCCTCGTCGGGCGCGTCGGATGCGGCCTCGACCGGATCGGTGTCAGCGGGCTCCGAAGCATCGGCAAGGGTCGCGGACTCCTCGGGGGACTCGATGCCCTCCACGAAGGGGGCGACCTCGTGGATCAGCTCCAGCGAGAGGGCACCTTGGCGAACCACCTTGCCCAGGCTGGTCGAGACGAAGTCGATGATGGTCGACGGGGTCTCGCCCGGGGTGGCGCCGGCGTCGAGGTAGACCTGCACCCGGTTGCCGAGCTGGCCGACCGCGTCGTCGATGTTCGTCGACGAGGGCTTGCCGGAGACATTGGCCGAGCTGACGGCAAGGGGGCCGGTGCGCCGGAGCAGGTCGCGGGTGAAGTCGTGGTCGGGAACGCGGACGGCAATGGTGTCACGGGTCTCCCCCAGGTCCATGCGCAGGTGGGGCTGCGCCTGGACGATGAGGGTCAGGGCCCCGGGCCAATAGGCCTGCGCCAGGCGCATCGCGTGCGAGGGGATCTCGTCGGCCAGCGCCTCGAACATGCCCACCTCGGCCACCAGCACGGGCGGTGGCATGTCGCGTCCGCGTTCCTTCGCGTCGAGCAGACGCTGCACCGAGGCGGCCGAGAAGGCGTCCGAACCGATCCCGTAGACGGTATCGGTGGGCAGCACGATGCACTCGCCGGCCGCGATCGCAGCCTGTGCCGCAGCAAGCCCCTCCCCCGCCTCCGAGGTGACGTCGAAGCGGCGCCAGGTTGACTCGTCGGGGCCACCAGCCTCGCTCTGGGATTCGTCGCCCTCGATCTCAGCGGCGTCCAGCTCGGGATCGACAGGTGCGTCGGCGGGAGGAAGGTCAGTCACGAGGAACATCCTGCCACGCCCAAGGGCGGCTCAGCGGTCGCGTCGGGTGCCACGGCGGGCGGTGACGAAGCGTGCACGGCCGGCGAGGTCACGGTTGTCGGCCACCTCCGTGAAGCCACCGTGGTCCACGAAGACCTGCGGCGCCGAGCGCTCCTGCACCTCGGCATGCTCGCTGCACACCAGGCCTCCGGCGCGCAGCAGGCGCGCGGCGGTGCGGGCGACGACCCGGGTGGCGTCCAGACCGTCATCTCCTGACCACAGCGCCAACGCCGGGTCATGGTCGCGCACGTCGGCGGCGACCGACTCCCAGGCCTCGAGCGGAATGTACGGCGGATTGGAGNNTCGCAGGTCGACGCCCGTCCCGGCGAGATTGCGCTGGGCAAAGTCGAATGCGGAATCATCGAGTTCCACGGCATGGATGCGGGCGGACGGCAGTTCGTCCGCGATGGCCTTGGAAATGGCCCCGGATCCCGCGCAGAGCTCCACGACGACGGGTTCATTCACGCCCTGCAGCCGATCGATGGCCCATCCGGTCATCACCTCGGTCTCGGGACGGGGGATGAAGACCCCCGGGCCCACCTCCAGGCGCACGTGACGGAAGAATGCCTCCCCGGTCAGGTGCTGCACCGGGATGCCCTGCGCTCGCTGCGCGATCAGCTCATCCAACTGATGGCGCTGTTCCTCGCTCACCTCGGTGACCAGCACCATCCTGGACGGCTCGACGCGCAGCACATGGGCCAGCAGGGTGCGCGCCTCCGCGGCCGGTGAGGGGGCGCCGGCTTCGGTCAGCGTTCGAACGGCGGCTGACAGCAGCACCGACGGACGAGTCATTCCGCGCCGCCCCGCAGGCGTTCAGCCAGGTCGGCGGCCTGCAGCGCCTCGACGACCGGGCCGAGGTCACCGTCGAGCACCTGGTCCAGGTTGTGGGCCTTGAAACCGATCCGGTGGTCGGCGATCCGGTTCTCCGGGAAGTTGTAGGTGCGGATGCGCTCGGATCGGTCCACGGTTCGCACCTGCGAGCGTCGAGCCGCCGAGGCATCGGCTGCGGCCTGTTCGTCGGCGAGTTGCACCAGTCGTGATCGCAGGATGCGCATCGCCTGCTCCTTGTTCTGCAGCTGGGACCGCTCGTTCTGACAGGTGACGACGATCCCCGTGGGCAGGTGGGTGAGGCGCACGGCCGAGTCGGTGGTGTTGACGCCCTGACCGCCCTTTCCCGAGCTGCGGTAGACGTCGACGCGCAGGTCGTCCTCGTTCACCTCGACCGCGTCGTCGTCGTCCACGTCGGGCATCACCAGGACGCCAGCCGCGGAGGTGTGGATGCGGCCCTGGCTCTCGGTCACGGGCACTCGCTGGACGCGGTGCACCCCGCCCTCGAACTTGAGCGCGCCGTAGGGCATGGTCTCGGGGTCGCCAGCTCCAGGGGCCTTCACGGCGATGGTGACGGTCTTGTAGCCACCCAGGTCGGTGCCCTGCTCGTCGAGGGCCTCCACCTTCCAGCCTCGACGTTCGGCGTAGCGGGAGTACATCCGCAGCAGGTCGCCGGCGAACAGCGCGGACTCCTCACCGCCCTCGCCGGACTTGATCTCCACGATCGCATCCAGCGAGTCGTGCGGGTCACGCGGCGCCAGCAGGGCGGTCAGCCGGTCATCGGTGCGTTCCAGCTGCGAGGTCAGTTCGTCGGCCTCAACGGTAAAGGCCTCGTCCTCGTCAGCGAGTTCGCGGGCAACCGCGAGGTCGTCGGCAAGCTGCTGGTGCTCGGCCAGTGCCTTGATGATCGGAGTCAGTTCCGCGTAACGCCGCCCAACGCGCCTTGATCGGGCCGGGTTGGCGTGCAGGCCCGGGTCGGCAAGCTGGCGTTCGAGGTCGGCGAACTCGTCACGCAGGGCACTCACCTGGCTGGTGGAGGGGTCGAACACTGCTGCTCCCGGGGACGTGGGCGTGCCTGTGGAAACGACGTGGGGAAACGACGTGCGGAAACGACGAGCGCCNNGGCCGCTCGGCTGGATGACTACTTCTTCGCGGCGTAACGACGCTCGAAGCGGGCCACGCGGCCGCCCGTGTCGAGGATCTTCTGCTTGCCGGTGTAGAAGGGGTGGCACTCGGCGCACACGTCGGCGCTCAGCTGGCCGCCCTTGGCGGTGGAGCGCGTGGTGAAGGTGGCGCCACAGGTGCACGTCACCGTGGTCTCGTTGTAATCGGGGTGGATACCCTGCTTCATGTCTTCTCCTTGATGGGTTTGTGTGCCGGGTCGCCTGCATGAAGGTCGGCGTGAACCGGCACCGACGGACCATTTTGCCCGTTCAGTGGTGAATCGCCAAATGTCTCGGAATTGTTCCCGCGGCACCGGCAATCGGGCTCACTCGGTCTGGGGAGTCGTCTTCGAGATCTGGATCAGGAAGTCGGTGTTGGACTGCGACTTGCGCATCTGCTTCAGCAGCATCTCCAGCCCGGCCTGGGAATCCATCCCCGACAGGAGGCGACGCAGCTTCCAAATGATCGCCAGCTCCTCGCGTCCCACCAGGAGCTCTTCGCGGCGGGTGCCCGAGGCGACCACGTCGATGGCCGGGAAGACACGCTTGTCGGCGAGGTCACGGCGCAGGCGAAGCTCCATGTTGCCCGTGCCCTTGAACTCCTCGAAGATGACCTCGTCCATGCGCGAACCGGTCTCCACGAGGGCCGTCGCGAGGATGGTCAGCGACCCACCGTCCTCGATGTTGCGGGCGGCGCCGAAGAACTTCTTCGGCGGGTAGAGGGCGGCCGAGTCGACACCACCAGAGAGGATGCGACCCGAGGCGGGCGCGGCGAGGTTGTAGGCGCGGCCGAGGCGGGTGATGCCATCAAGAAGGATGACGACGTCGTGGCCCAGCTCGACGAGGCGCTTGGCGCGCTCGATGGCCAGCTCTGCGACCGTGGTGTGGTCGTCGGCGGGACGGTCGAAGGTGGAGGCGATGACCTCACCGTTGACCGAGCGCTGGAAGTCGGTGACCTCCTCGGGGCGCTCGTCCACGAGGACGACCATCAGGTGCACCTCGGGGTTGTTCNNTCTTGCCGGCCTTGGGCGGCGACACGATCAGGCCACGCTGGCCCTTGCCGATCGGGCTGACGAGGTCGATGATGCGGCCGGTCATGTTGGCCGCACCCATCTCCAGGCGCAGACGCTCCTGCGGGTAGAGGGGCGTCAGCTTGTTGAAGTCGGGACGGTCCTTGGCCTTGGCCGGGTCGTCACCATTGATCGTGTCGAGGCGGACGAGCGGGTTGAACTTCTCCTTGCGCTCCCCCTCCTTGGCCTGGCGGATGGCACCGGTGACCACGTCGCCCTTGCGCAGCCCGTGCCTGCGCACCATGGCCAACGACACATAGGCGTCATTGGACCCGGGCAGGTAGCCGGAGGTGCGGACGAAGGCGTAGGAGTCCAGCACGTCCAGAATGCCGCCGATGTTGAGCAGCACGTCGTCCTCGGCGATCACGGGCTCGGCCTNNGCTGCGGTTGTTGTTCCCACGGCGGTTCTGGCGATCACGCTGGCGGCGACGACGGCCCCGACGGCCACCGACCTCGTCGTCGTAGTCGCGTGAGGCACTGGAATTGTTCGAGTTGCCCGCATTGGCGCCGCGGTCCGAGTTGTTGCCATTGCCTACGTGATTGCCAGCGTTGTTGCCGTTGCCGGCGTTGTTGCTGCCACTGCCCGATACCGCGCTGCCAGCTGTGGAGCTCTGGTTGTCCACCGAGTCGCGCTCGCGGTCTTTGCCGTTCTGCGCAGGCTGCTCGCCACCCTCGGAAGGTTCGCCGCCGCGGTTGCGTCGACGGCGGCCCTGGTTGGACAGTTCGGCCAGACGCGCTCCCACCTCGTCGGCGACC
>DGKN01000227.1:11080-16418 GCA_002387005.1 Propionibacteriaceae bacterium UBA4569 | reverse complement strand
GGCCCAGGTCGCCAGTGCCATCGTTCCCGCGGCGACCACCGGTCGTCCCCGCCCGGCCCGCTCCGCCACCAGCCCCAGCGCCAGCACCGGCGCCAGGCAGGCGACGACGTGCACCACCCCGGCGACCCGGGAATCTCGGTAGGTGCCCGACTCCACGGCCGAGGCCCAGCTCCCGAACCACGCCACGGGGTGGTGCTGCTGGGGGTCGCCCAGTACGGCGTCCGCCGCCGACCCGATCGCGAGGCCCCACCCCCGCGGCCCCCATAGGCTCAGGGCATGCGCATGGTCATGGTCCGTCACGGACAGTCGGTCTGGAACCTCGAGGGGCGGCTTCAGGGCCAGACCATGGACATCCCGTTGACGGACCTGGGACGGGAGCAGGCCCAGCAGGCCGCCGAACAGGTTGCGGCGCTGGTCGCGCGTCCGCTGCTGGTCTCCAGCGACCAGGTCCGCGCCCTGCAGACGGCCCACATCATCGCCGAGCGGATCGGCGTCGAACCGGTCACCACCGAACTCGCCCGCGAGCACCACTTCGGTGAACTCGAGGGGCGCACCCGCGCCGAACTGCACGCCCAGCCGGTGCCCGAGGGGCAGCACATCAACGAGATCGCGTGGGGCGGCGGTGAGTCGGTGCAGGAGCTGTATGCCCGCTGCGCGCGCCTGCTGGAATACCTGCGCACGATGGCCAATTCGTCCGGTTCGGAGGAACTCGTTCTCGTCAGCCATGGGGACGCCTTGCGCGTGCTGCTGGCCGTGATCGACGACGTCGGCCACCGCGAGGTCGAGTGGCGCCCCATCACCAACGGTGAGGTCATCACGCGCAACCTGTGAGCGCACTGGCTCCCTTTCGCGACGGTGGCGAAGGGACGGAGAAGACCGTCCGCCCTTGCGCCGAGGGCGGGTCTGGCGCGCGGCAGCCAGGCGACCGGACTCGTCCACTCCCGGGTGGGAGGGGCTTCACCGTTGCGGGACAGCGCCGGGTTCTGACCGGCTTCGCTGGGTGCTGCGCACTGGCGTGGGGGCCAGCACAGGCCACCCTAGTGGGTGGCGCCCGCTGAGTCGTGCCTGAGAGCCGTTCGAGCGCTGAATCACCGCGAACCTAGTGTGTGCCTGTCCCCGAGGGGCGGGGACAGACGAAGGGATGGCAATGCTCAACTGGTGGGAATCGGTGCTGCTCGGCATCGTCGAAGGCGTCACGGAGTTCCTGCCCGTCTCGAGCACGGGTCACCTGACCATCGTCGAGAAGCTGATGAACAAGCCGATCNNATCCAGATGGGTGCCATCCTCGCGGCGGTCATGTACTTCTGGAAGGACATCGTCCGCATCGTCGTGGGGTGGTTCGCCGGAGTGCGGGAGGCCAGCAAGCGCGGCCCCGACTACAACATGGGTTGGGCCGTCATCGTCGGCACCCTGATCACGGGCGTGATCGGCTTCCTCGGCAAGGACCTCATCACCGGTGCCTTCCGCAGCCTGTGGGTCGTCGCCGGTGGCCTGATCCTGTGGTCGATCGCGATGTACCTGGGCGACCGCCACTCCGCCAACACCCCCGACGCGGAGAAGGGCGGGCTGGAGCAGATCACCTGGAAGGACGGCGCGATCCTCGGCCTCGTACAGTGCCTGGCGCTCGTCCCCGGCGTCTCCCGCTCCGGCGCCACGATCGTCGGCGGCCTGTTCAAGGGCCTCGACCGCCTGGCAGCCACCAAGCTGAGCTTCTACCTGGGCATCCCCGCGCTGCTGGCCGCCGGTGCCTTCGAGATGGTCACCGTCGCCCCCGAGATCTCCGCGGGTGTCGGCTGGAGCATGACCCTGCTCGCCACCGTCGTGAGCTTCATCGTCGCCTACGCCTCGATCGCGTGGCTGCTGAAGTTCGTGGCCAGCAACAACTTCACGTCCTTCGTGGTCTACCGTCTGGCCCTGGCCGCCGTGATCGTGATGCTGCTCGTCGGCAAGGTCATCACCGCCGTCTGATTCGCCCCCAACCAATCAGCACCGCCCGTCGCGTCATCGCGGTGGGCGGTGCTGTCGTCTGCGCAGCGGACGGACGCTCAGCGCTTCTTCTCATGGGGGGCGATGGGCTTGCCGGCATCGCGCCAGGCCCCGAAGCCACCGTCCAGGTGGGCGACGTCCTCGCGCCCCATGTCGACGAGTGCAGCTGCTGACAAGGCCGAACGCCAGCCACTGCCGCAGAACAACACCAGCCGACGGCCGTCGTCCAGACGCGGCTTGTAGTAGGGCGACTCGGGGTCGACCCAGAACTCGAGCATCCCGCGCGGGGCGTGGGTGGCGCCGGGGATCGTCCCGTCGCGCTCCAGTTCCCGGACGTCACGGATGTCGACGATGCAGGTGTTCTCATCCTCGATGAGGGCTTCCACCTGGTCGGCGTCCAGCGAGGTGACCTTCTCGTTCGCGGTGGCGACCAGCGCGCTCACCGGGCGGGCCAGTGGCTGCCCGGGCTGGCGACTCATGCGGGCAGCCCGAACCGGACGGCGTTGCGGGCGCGCGCCTTGTCTGCCTCGACGGCGCGGTCCTTGGGGGGCGCCGTGGTGACCAAGGAGGACAGCAGCTTCTCGGTGGCGCGGGTGACCTGTTCGACGGCCTCGTCGAAGGCGACCTGGTTGGCAATCGAGGGCTTGGTGAAGCCCGAGACCTTGCGGACGTACTGCAGCGCGGCAGCGCCCGCCTCGTCGGTGGTGGCCGGCGGTTCGAAGTTGAACAGGGGCCTGATGTTGCGGCACATGTGGTGCTCCTCTCGTGGGCTTGTTCCACTGGCGGTGCCAGCCTCGCACGCGGCCGGCCCAGCGGAACAGTGCCGATGAGCCTGGCGAATCCGTCGCCGCTGGCCCAAGGCATCGTTCTGGATGAGCTCGGCGAGCGATCCCAGCGCATAGGTTGGAATGCATGCAGACCACTGACTTTGGTACGACCGGCATGACCGTCAGCAGACTCGGGCTCGGAGCGGGTCAGGTGGGCGCCGCCGACCTCCCCGAGCGCGATGCGGCCGCCCTGCTCAACCTTGCTCTGGACCTCGGCGTCACCCTCATCGACACCGCCGACTGCTACGGACTCTCCGAGGAGAGGATCGGCCGCCACGTCAGCCACCGCCGCGACGAGTTCGTGCTCTCCACCAAGTGCGGGCACGGCATCGAGGGCCTCGCGGACTGGACCCCCGAGGAGGTCCGCGCCAGCGTCGAGCGCTCGCTCACGCTGATGCGCACCGACCACGTCGACGTCCTCCACCTGCACTCCTGCGACAAGGAACGGTTGGCCGACGGTTCGTTGGCCGACGCGATGGACGAGCTGGTGCGAGCGGGCAAGGTGCGGGTGGCCGCCTACTCCGGAGAGAACGAGCACCTGATGTTCGCCATCGAGTCCGGACGATTCGCCTCGATCGAGACCAGCGTCAACATCGCCGACCAGTGGAGCCTTCACCACGCGCTCCCCGAGGCCAGCTCGCGCGGCCTGGGCGTGATCGCCAAGCGTCCGATCGCCAATGCGGCCTGGCAGTACGCAACCCGTCCGGACGGCGTCTACGGAGAGGTGTACTGGGACCGGTTCCAGGAACTCGCCTACGATCTGGGTGCCGACCCGCTGGACCTCGCGCTGCGCTTCACGGCCTTCGCCCCCGGTGTCAGCTCGGCCATCATGGGAACCGTCAAGGTGGCGAACCTGGAGCGGGCCGTTTCCACCGTGGCCCGTGGGCCTCTCGACCAGGCCCAGCTGGACGCGATCGAGGCCCGCTGGCAGGAACGTGGCCAGGGCTTCGACGGCNNCCCATCCGGAGTGAGGCGCTCGATTGGCTTCCGATGGCGTGAGGACTCTCCCCGTGCAGTTCCCCCGAACCTTGGTTGCTCAAGCCATCGACCGACTTCAAGCTAACCCTCTATCAAGTGTCAAGAAAATGCGCGGGCAAACATTACCGCCGCAAAGTTGTTGCTGACCAATGGGGAGGCGCCGTCTAGGGTGGGACTCCCAACCCGGAGCGATCATCGTGCAGAACACCCCGTCCACCCGGCCCGAGACCGACCCCCGTCCCGACCCGATGGACCGTCGCGCCTGGCACCGCACCGCCACCCGTCCGGTCACTGTTTGGTTGGTCGGCCTGGTCGTCGTCGCCTTCGTGCACCGCTGGGTACCCCAGTCGCGCTGGCTGCTCGTCCACATGTTCACCCTCGGGATGGTCACCAACTCGATTCTCGTGTGGGGACAGCACTTCACCGATGCCCTCTTGCGAAATGGCGCCGACGAGGCCGGACGACGGCTCCAGGTGCGCCGGATCATGCTGCTCAACCTCGGCATCACGCTGACGGCCACGGGCATGGTCGGCGAGTGGCACTGGATCACGGTCGCGGGTGCCACGGTCGTCGGGTCGACGCTGGCCTGGTATGCATTCTCCCTGCTCTCCCAAGTGCGTTCGGCGCTCCCGGCCCGGTTCACGCCGACAGTCCGTTTCTACGCCGTGGCGGCGATGCTGCTCCCGCTGGGCGCCGTGTTTGGTGGCTTCATGTCGTTCAGCCAACCCGAGCCCTGGCAGGGACGTCTGCTGTTGGCCCACCTGTTCAGCAATGTCGGCGGTTTCGTCGGTCTGACGGCCGTGGGGACGCTGGTCACGCTGTGGCCCACCGTGCTGCGGACGAAGATGGAGCCCGAGCAGGACGTCGCGGGACGCCGGGCCCTGTGGACGATGCTGGTCTCGGTGCTGGTGGGCGTCGTCGGCGCCCTGGCCGGGTTGCGCTGGCTGGCCGGTCTGGCCGTGCTCGGCTACCTCGCCGGGCTGGCGATCATCTACGTCCCGCTGGTGCGGTGCGCGGTGCGAAAGAGCCCGCGCGACTTCCCCGCCTACTCGATCGGCGCCGCGCTGGTCTGGCTGCCGGCCGGTCTGGTGTGGCTGGCGTGGAAGCTGTTCAGCACCCCGCGTGACCTGGTCGCCTTGGACGTGCAGGGCGGGACCATCGCCCTGGTCGCCGGCTTCGGCGCGCAATTGCTGTTCGGCGCGATGAGCTACCTGATGCCGACCGTGATGGGTGGTGGTCCCTCGGTCGTCCGAGCTGCCTGCGCGGAGATGAACCGCTTCGGCGCCCTGCGGGTCGCGGCCCTGAATGCCGCGCTGGTCACCCATCTCGCCACCGACAACTCGTGGACGCGTGCCCTGACCTCCCTGATCGCCTTCGCGTCCCTGGCCGCCTTCGTGCCGTTGGTGGTGCGAATGGTCAAGACCTCGGTCGCCGCGCGGAAGGCCAAGGCGGCGGCCGCTGCCGCACCCTCGACGGACGCGGTGGCGGCGCCGGCAACTTCTGCGACACCTGGGGCAGCGCACCCCGCCCCGAAGACCCAGCCTGCC
>DGKN01000227.1:7730-10839 GCA_002387005.1 Propionibacteriaceae bacterium UBA4569 | reverse complement strand
TCGACCGGACACACGACCACCGTCGACGTGCACGCTGCCGGGATGCGCTTCGACCCAGAGACGGTCGACGTCCCGCTCGGCGACCGGCTCGTCATCAACCTCGTCAACGACGACCCGACGATGGTCCACGACCTCTACCTCGACAGCGGCGCCACCTCCGGGCGCGTGGCTCCCGGCGCCAGCGCCAGCGTCGACGCGGGCGTCATCGCCGGTCCGGTCGAGGGGTGGTGCACGATCGTCGGCCACCGCGCCGCGGGGATGGTCTTCCACGTCACGGCCGATGGCACGTCGGCCAGCGGCAGCGCATCGTCCGGCGCCAGCAGCCGGGTGGTCGTCGACCTCACCCAGGCCCCCGGCGACGACTTCCAGACCCGGGACGCCGTGCTGCCGGCGATCGCGACGGCCACCACGAAGGCGCTGACGCTGACGGTCCAGGAGGCGGTGCAGGAGGTCGCGCCCGGTTGGACGCAGATGGCGATGACCTACAACGGACGCGTGATGGGTCCGGTGATCGGGGCGCACATCGGCGACACGATCGACTGCCACCTGGCCAACGAGGGGACGATGGGCCACTCGATCGACTTCCACGCCGGCACCGTCTCACCGGACGAGAACATGCGCACCATCGAGCCGGGCGAGAGCCTGGACTACCGATTCCGCGTCAACCGGGCCGGCATCTGGCTCTACCACTGCTCCACGATGCCGATGAGCTCCCACATCGCGGCCGGCATGTACGGCGCGGTGGTGGTTCCGCCCAAGGGCATCGCGCGGGCCGCCCGGGAGTACGTCCTCGTCCAGCAGGAGCTCTACCTCGGCAACCGCGGCGAGGAGCTCGACGCGTCCAAGATCGCGGACGAACGACCTGACCTGGCGGCCTGGAATGGGCATGCGAACCAGTACGTCTTCGCGCCGCTCACCGCGAAGGTGGGTGAGCGGGTGCGCATCTGGGTGCTGTGCGCGGGGCCCTCGCGTGGGGTGTCGTTCCACGTCGTGGGGACGCAGTTCGACACCGTCTTCAAGGAGGGTGCCTACCTGTTGCGCCCGGGCAACGCCGAGGGAGGGGGCGCGCAGGCGCTCGACCTTTCCGCGGCCCAGGGCGGCTTCGTGGAGATGGTCTTCACCGAGGCCGGCACCTACACCTTCGTCAACCACTCCTTCGTGGAGATGGAACGGGGCGCCCGCGGCCTGATCAAGGTCACCTGAGCCCGGAACGAATCAGTGGGTGAATACGGGCGCTGTCAGCCATGCCTGCATTCACCCACTGACCCCGATCAACATCAGTCGCGGCCGTCACCGTTCAGGGCGACCAGCAGCAGGCCGCCGATGATGGCGGCATTGGAGAAGAAGCTGTTCTGCTGCTCGAACTTCTGGTGCGGGTCTTCGATCGCCCAGAAGGGGTGGCCGACGATGGTCGTCGGAACCAGTGAGGCGACCAGTCCGGTGGCGACGGTGCGGGGCTTGATACCCAACGCGAGTGCTGCGCCTCCGGCGACCATGGCGGCGCCGTTGAAGGTGACCAGATCCTTGGCCGCGATGGGCAGGCTGATGCCGTACTGCTGCTCGGCGGCCTCCACGGCGGGGGCGATCGCGGCCGGCGCCTTGAGCTGGTTGAGCCCGCCGCCGATGAAGACGGACGCGAGCAGGCCGCGGGCGGCGATGCGGATGGGGTTGATCATGGGGTGACTCCTTGAAGTGTTCTGTGCCACAGAACGGTTTCTGGAGGCACGGACGCCCCAAGCCTAGGCACCTCGGCCAAGTGTTCCCATGCCCATCGACCTTGGGTGGGGGCCGCGTACCGGCTGCGGTCAGCCTTCGGCGCACCCCTGGGTGGACACCGAGCTGGTCAACTGCGCGGCCCTGTCCAGCATCGAGTCCGTCGCGTCGTCGGTGAGGGCGTAGCCAGTCGTCCCNNGAGTTGCCGTGCTCGAGGGTGGTGCGCAGGGAGTAGACCTCGCGGGGCACGCCCGAGCCGCCATAGATGTCGTCGCCGTTCGCGTCCACGACACCCCGGACGCGCGAGGCGGCCAGCGTGTACGTGCCGCCGAGCGGGTAGCCCGCGACGACGGTGCTGGTGCCGCGCCCCACGGCGGCGGCGCGTTTGAGCGCCGGGGCGTCAAGGTCGTCGACTGCGAGGATCGCCAGGTCGAGGTCGGGATCGAAGGCGACCACCCGGGCCTCGTGCCGGACCATCGACGTACCCACCTGCACGCTCACCGAGCTCGAGCCGGCGACGACGTGCGCATTGGTGACCACCCGCTCGCCCGCGACCACCCAACCGCTGCCGACTAAGCTGGCATTGCACCTGGGAGCGTTGGTGGTGACCTTCACCACGGAGTTCTTGACGGCCTGGATGGCAGACGAGTTGGCGACGCTCGCGTCCGGTGCCTCGACGGGGAGCGAGGGCTCGGGGGTGAGGCCGCTGAACACGCGCGGGAAGACGTCGTCGATGGCGGCGGTGAAGCGTCCGGGCAGGGAGCGGGCCTGCGCGGGGACGAGCTGGTCGGTCTTCGCGAGCACCGCGGAGTCGTTGATCACCCGCCCCCATGAGACCGGGACGACTGGGCGGACGGCAGATCCGATGAACCACATCACCAAGGCGGTGACCAGGGTGGTTGCGGCGGCGCCGAGCGTTGCGTCCAACCGGCGGGTGCGGCTGCCGGGGCGGGACGGCCTGATGCGCGCGCCGGCCCGCAGCGCCAGGTTGCTGCCGATCTGGGAGCCGATCCAGCCAGCGGCGAGGATTGCGAAGGTGCGAACGAGGCTGGACGCTTCGGGGAAGTGGGCCAGCACGCGCGGTGCGATCCACACTCCGGCGAGCATGCCGCAGACGGTGCCGACCAGTCCGAAGGCGCCGAGCACGAGTCCGGTCCGGGCACCGCGGATCGCCTGGCTGGCGAGGATGACGAGCAGGGCGAGGTCGAGCAGGGCCGACGGGGTTGCACTCATTGGTGGCTCCCTTCGAGGGGGGTCACCCACAGTGCCGCGGGTTCCTGTGGGTCTCCCTGTGGATCAGGTATGTGTCAGCCGACCTGGGCTTCGACGCGCTGCTCCCCGGTGTCGATCACGATGACGTCCCCTTTCTGCAGCTGACGGCCACGGCGGGTGTCCA
>DGKN01000227.1:4631-7566 GCA_002387005.1 Propionibacteriaceae bacterium UBA4569 | reverse complement strand
CAGCAGCGCCACCAGCACGCCCAGCGTCGAGCCCTTCATCAGGCGTTCTCGAGGACGACCGCGCTGAAGCCCTCGGCGATCGACTGCATGGCCGGGGCCAGCGCCGGGTCCGCCTCGCGCATCCGGTCGAGCACCGCCGTCGACCTGCCGCCGTGCTTGCCGGCCCACCAGTGCTGGATCAGTTCCGGGCTGGCCTCCGGGTGGAACTGGACGCCTACCGCCGAGCCCAGTCGGAAGGCGGCATTGCGGTAGGTCGGCGACCAGGCAAGCTCGACGGCTCCCTCGGGTAGCCGTGTCACGACGTCGTTGTGGGACATGGGGACGGGCGCCCCGCTCGCCGCGCAGGCGCCGAGCACCGGGTCTTCTGCGGCCTCGGGCGCCCATTCGAGCACGACCGGACCATCCTCGGGGCCTGCCTCGTGCGCCACGACCACCTCGCCGCCCAGCGCCTCCGCCAGCAGCTGGTGGCCCAGGCAGATGCCGAGCACGGGGATGTCGATGTCAGCGGCGTCGGCGATCAGGTCCTTGGTCTGGGCGACCCAGCGCGCGTCCGAGTTCACGTCCATCCGGCCGCCGAGCACGACCAGCCCGTCGCCGATCGTCTCCAGGTTGGGAACGTCCTTGTCCCAGAGGGTCACCAGCGTGATCCGGACGCCGGCGCGGAGCCACTCGTCGAAGCGGTCGAGCGGAACCTCGGGGTCGGGCTGGAGCACGGTGATGCGGGGTTTCTTGGCCACGCGGGGAGCCTACAGTCCCAACCAGCCCACCCAGCGAGCTGACCCAGCCAGCCCGCCCAGCCCGAGGCAGCGATCAGCCCCGCGCCTTGGTGGTCGCGGCCTCGAGCTGGTCGAAGACGGCCTTGATGGCGTCAAGGTGACGATCAGCCGGCTGGAAGCCCTGCGCGCTGAAATCGGTGAACAGGCTGAACGGCACCTGCGCCCGCACGTCGTGCATCGAGAAGTTCGCGATCGCCGCGCGCCAGTGCTCGACCGCGCGCACGCCGCTGTCGGCGCCGTAGCTGACGAAGGCGACGGGCTTGCCCTGCCACTCCGAGCCCAGCGAGTCGAAGGCGTTCTTGAAGGCACCGGGGATTGAGTGGTTGTACTCGGGGGTGACGAAGATGAAGCCGTCAAGGGCGTCGATCGCCTGGCTCCACTTGGTGACGGCCTCGGAGTCGTACTTCTTGTTCGCGGCTCCGGGAACTGTGGCGCTGGTGAGCAGCGGGACGTCGAACGACTTCAGGTCGACGATCTCGTACTCGAAGCCGTCGCGCTGGCTGGCGTGCTCGGCCACCCATTCCCCCACGGCCAGGCCATTGCGGCCCTCGCGGATGGATCCGACGACGATTCCGATCTTCATGTGTCCTCCAGGTATGTGGGTCTTGCCCCCGGACGGCACGGCGCCGTCGGGTTGCTCAACCCGTCCCGCGCGCGCGATATTCCTCCCGAGCGTCCGCCTCGGTGCCCCACAACGCGACCAGATCTGCCCGTGCCCGCGAGACCCGCGACCGGATCGTCCCGACGGGCACCTCGCACACGTCCCCGGCCTCGGCATAGCTGAAGCCCAACAGCTGGGTCAGCACGAAGGCCTCGCGGCGCTCGTCGTCCATTCGCGTCATCAACTGCCGGGCCTCCACCAGCGCGAAGTCNNGACCTGCGGGCGTGCCATCTCACGGCGCACCTGGTCGGCGACGACGCGGCGGGCGATGGTGAGCAGCCAGGTGCGGGCCGACGAACGTCCCTCGAACCGTGGCAGCGCATCAATCGCGCGCAGGTAGGTCTCCTGGCTGAGGTCGTCCGCGTCGGCATTGGTGAGGTGGCTGATGAAGCGCCGGACATCACCCTGGGTGGCCCGGACGAAATCCCCGAGGGCCACGCGATCGCCCAGACCGGCCGCCAGCGCGGCGCGGGTCACGGCATCGTGGTCGCCCGGGGTGTTCACGTGGCAAGGCTATCGGGTTAGTCTGCGGGGCATGGTCGCTTGCAATCCGCACTGGCAGGACGCGTTGTCGTCCGCGCTGGACGGGGAGCTCGCGCCCACCGAGCGGGCCGAACTGGACGCGCACCTGGCTGCATGCGCGGCCTGCGCCGACTGGTTCGAGCAAGCCTCCCGGGTGCAGCGCGCCGCCTTCCAATTGCCGCAACCGGACAACTCCCGCCGCCTGATCGCCGTGATCGAGGCCAAGATCTGCGCCTGCCACGACGGCGGTTCCTGCGAGTGCACCGAGTGCGCCTGCGAGGACTGCACCTGCCACCACGTGGCCTGACCCTCCCACCTGAAACACCTGGAGATCCTTGTGCCCGCTCGTTACCTGGTCAGCAATCCCTGCGAGGACGCCTGTGGCACCAAGCAGACCGCCCGCACGATTGAGGGCGCACCGGTCTACCTGTGCCCCGGGTGCGACTCGGAATGGATCGAGCTGGGCGAGCGCACCGACATCGATGAGCCACCGCAGCCGACGCCGAAACCCTGATGCGCCGAAACCCCGATGAACTGACCCCACCGACCCGGCAGCGACTTCAGCCGATGCCGATCTCCTTGGCCGGGGTGATCGTGTAGTCGGCCATGTCGTCGTGGGTGAACAGCCAGGTCAGCTTGGGTTCGGCGTGGGTCTCCAAGAAGGCGCGCTGGGGTGAGAAGCCGTGCTCGCGACGCAGCCTGACCTCCTCGGGCCAGGTCTGGCGCCACTGGTCCAGGTGGCGTGGCTTGATCGTGCGGCGCTGCAGCAGCTGGCTCATGCGCGCGGGGACCTCCCTCCGAAGCGTCCCTCGACCCAGCCGAGCACCAGTTCGAGCGTGCTGGTCGCGTCGGTGTCGTGCAGCAGTTCGTGCAACCCGCCGGCCACCTCCACCCGGACGACGTCGTCGCGGTTGATCCGCTCCACCAGTTCCCGCGACCAGCGCGGGTTGGTCCAGCGGTCGAGCTCGCCGTGGAC
>DGKN01000227.1:0-4580 GCA_002387005.1 Propionibacteriaceae bacterium UBA4569 | reverse complement strand
GGCCGCGCGCCACACCACGTCCGAGATGTCCAGCACCGACGAACCCACCATTAACGAGATGCCGCGCTCACCCATCATCGGGTCGATCGCCGAGCGTTCCAGCACGTCCGCCCGGCTGGTGAGCCCGGACCTCGGGGCCTTCCGGGTCGGGGCCGGGGCGCCAGGCCAACGGTGCGCCGCGGCGCGCAGCCCCCGCCGGACCCTCGCCGACGTCGGGCCTGCCAGCGCGGGGGACATCACGACGGCGCCGATGATCCCGGACTGTTTCGCGGCCACCGAGGCCGCGGTCAACAGCCCGCCCAGGGAATGGCCCAGCAGCAGCAGCGGCAGTCCGTCGGCCACGGCCTCGCGTCGGACGGACAGGTGGGACTCCAGGGCCGCCACCAGGTCGACGACNNAGCAGGTCCAGCGCCCACACCTCGAAACCACGGCTGGTCAGCTCAGGGAGCAGCTGCGAGTACTCGACGACATAACGCTCGGCGTACTCGAACAGGCCGTGCTGCAGCAGGACGCGTCCGCGCGGGTGGGCCTCCGGCTGCCAGACGTGCAGAACCGACCCGTCCGGTCGTCGGCTCTGCTGGTGCCGTTCGACTGCCGCCTGCTGCTCCATGACGCCTCCTCGAGTGCTTCTGGCGGCAGGCTATCCAGCCCCGCCGAATGATTGCTGGATCTCGGGTCGAATTGTCCCCTTGAACCTCACCCAATGTCATCGAGCGGGCGGGTTAGGCTCGACGGCATGAGCCTGGTCAGCACCACCTGCGCCGCCGACGGCGACATCCGTACCTTCGAGCTGCGCAGCGGACACCTCACGCCGGCCGCCACGATCCCCGTGGGCAAGGGGGTGAGCGCGCTGGCTCTGGTGCCCGAGAGCGAGCGAGCCTTCGCCTCCACCAAGCAGCCCGGCATCGCCCACCTGCTGCGGGACGGGTCCGGCTGGCAGGTCACCGGCTTCACCCCGACGCCGTCCAACATGACCTACCTACACCCCACCCCCGACGGACGCTTCCTGCTCGGCGCCCAGTACTCGGACGGCTACGGCGAGGTTTGGCCGCTCACTGCGGACGGGCTGGGTGAGGCAACCGCGCACGTCGAGTTCCGCAACCTGCACTGCGTCATCACTGTCGGGCGGCACGCCTACTTCGTCAGCCTCGGCGAGGACCTGATCGCCTGCTACGAGCTGGGGGACGACGGTTCGCTGACCCCCTGCGAGCAGCCGACCCTGGCCGCCCCCGAAGGTTCGGGCCCACGGCACCTGATCGCCTCCGAGGACGGGCTGCACCTGTACTGCGTCACCGAGTTCTCCGGCGAGGTGCTGCACCTGCTGCGCGACCCCGAGTCCGGGAACCTCACCCTCGTACAGGTCGCCACCGCCCACGCCACCGACCGCGGCCTCAAGCACTCCCGCTTCGGAGCCGACCCGGTCGAGGAGCACCTGGTCTGGGGCGCCGACCTGCACTTCTGCGGCAACTTCCTGGTCGTCTCGGAACGCTGCGAGTCGACCCTGTCGGTGCTGCCGCTCAACCCCGACCGCAGCCTCGCCGACCAGGTCTGCATCGTCGACACCGAGAAGCAGCCGCGCGGCTTCAACGTCACCGGCGACCTGGTGTTCTGCGTCGGTGAGAAGAGCGAGCAGGTCTCGCTGTTCCGGCTGGACGAGCAGGGCCAGCTCACCCTCCTGCAGCAGGTGCCCAACGGCAAGGGCGCCAACTGGGTGCGCATCGGCTGAGCCGATGGAGGTCAGCTTCGCCGGGACGGTCATCGAGTGGCGGGGTCCGGGGCCCCCCCCCCNNATCGAGTGGCGGGGTCCGGCGCCCTACCACTTCGTCCGGTTGCCGGAGGACGTCGCGGACGTGCTGGCCGACGTCGCCAAGGCGGTCACCTACGGCTGGGGGATGGTCCCGGTGGACCTCACCATCGGGGACACCACCAGCTACACGGCCTTGTGGCCCAAGGACGGCAGCTACCTGCTCCCGCTGAAGGACGCGCTGCGCCGCGCCGAGGGCATCGAGCTCAGTGACGAGATCGAGGTGCACCTTTCCGTCCGGGGGTTGTGAACTTAGAATTCCGAGCCGACCCCGGCGGTCTCCGAAGTGATGTTTGTCACCGTGATGGACGGATGTCCTAGTCGGGGGGTCGGGTGTTTGCTGGTGGCCGGTTTGGGGTCTGCGCAGGGGCTGTGGGTTCTGCCACTCTGTGAGCGTTTCGTTCCTTCTCCCCCGAGGGTGTGGCCATGGTCTCGTCGGTTGCTGGTCGTGTTGGTGTGCGGTGTGTGGTTGGGGCGGTGTCGTTGGNNCGCGTGGGCGGAGGACCCGGCACCGGCCTCTACTCCGGCGGCGAAGGGTTTGTCGCGGGGCGCGGATGGTCTGGTGGCGTTGGATGGGGTGGTGACGCGTCCGGATTGGGTGTCGGCGTCGGTGACGGCGCGGGGGTCGGGTGGTCCGGTGGAGGTGTTGTCGGAGCGGTCGGTGTCGCGTCGGGTGTTCGTGTTCCCGGATGGGCATGTGGAGGAGGAGGCCGCGGCGGGTCCGGTGCAGTTCGAGTCCCCGGCGACGAGCACGTCGGCGGCGCAGTGGCGCCGGATGGACACCTCGCTGGTGGCGGATGGGTCGCGGGTGCGGCCGGCGGCTGTGCCGGGGGAGGTGTCGTTGTCGGGTGGTGGTTCGGAGCCGGTGGTGTCGATGACCGGCGCTGATGGTGTGGGCGCCGAGGTTGGCCTGGATGGTGTGGTGTTGCCCGAGCCGGTCCTGGACGGGTCGACGGCGACGTATGTCGATGTGGTGCCGGGGGTTGATGTGCGGGTGGAGGCCCGGCCGGCGGGATTCGAATTGGTGTGGCAGGTGACCTCGGCCCAAGGCGCTGAGGCGCTGGTGGCACGCTATGGCAGCAAGGGTGAGGTGGTGCTGCCGACCACGCTGACGGTGACCGGCGCCGACGCGACCGCGACTGATGGTGGGGTGGCGTTGGTGGACGGATCGAAGAAGACCCGATCGAAGCTGCACGCCCCGCTGGTGTGGGACGCGGCGAACGCGAAGGTGCAGGGCCACGGAGCCCCGAAGGCGGCGAAGTTCCGTCTGGGAACCCGGTCCCAGGTCCCGGGTGTGGCGAAGGGGAAGAAGAAGTCGCGGGGGTCGTTGCAGGTGGTGACGGACGCGGCGTGGCTGACCAACCCGGCGCGGGTGTTCCCGGTGACGATCGACCCGACCTATGCGCAGGTGACCGGTAGCGCGGTGTTCGACACGTTCGTGCAGCAGGGGTACACGACTGACCAGTCGACCTCGGCGGAGTTGAAGCTGGGCAACAACGGGTCGGGTCAGGTGGCCCGGTCGTTCCTGAACTATGACGGCGCGTTCTTCCACGGGAAGACGATCATGTCAGCGTCGCTGAGCCTGGCAGAGTCGCATTCATGGTCGTGCACGGCCGCAGCCTGGTCGGCCTGGGATGCGGGGGTCGCGTCGACGGCGACGCGGTGGACCGCGCAACCCACGATCGGCGCGAAGCGCGCGACCTCGACCGAGACCCGCGGCTATTCCTCGGCGTGCCCCGGTGGGCGGGNNGGGCGGCGGGCACCGCCGCGACGGTGGGGTTGATGCTCCGAGCGGATGACGAGATCTCCCCGACGGGGTGGAAGCGGTTCCACTCCGATGACAGCGCCTATCCGCCGATCATGGCGTTGAGCTATGACCGGGCCCCCGGGACGCCGGCCTGGCCGTCGGTGTCGAGTGCGGGGACGTACAACGGGGTGCTGTACACGTCGTCGAAGCGGCCGGTGTTCTCGGTGACCCGGCCGAGTGACCCGGACGGGAACGGAAGCTCGGTGCAGGTGGGGGCGTTCGCGTCGACCACGAACACGTCCCCGGGGCGTTCCTGCACCTCCTCGGGCGGCGCGGCCGGGACGGTCGCCACGTGCAGCTTCACCACTGATTTGAATGAGAACGAGCGGGTCTGGCTGCGGTCGCGCGCGTTTGATGGGTCGTTGTGGTCCGCGTGGTCCGCTCCGCGAGAACTGCGGGTGGCGACGCTGGCGCCGCCGACCCCGACGATCTTGTGCCCGTCGGCGAACGGGTCGTGGGGCTCCACGGTGAAGGCTGCGGAGTCGTGCACGGCCACGTTCGAGGCCGCGTCCGGGGCGTCGTATGCGGCAGCGGTGTCGTACCGGTACACGATCGACGGCACCTCGTATGGGCCGGTGTCGGTCACCCAACCGACCCCGACTACGAAGACCACGGTCACCTTGCCGAAGACGGTGGGTGGGAAGGCTGGTGGGCACAGCGTGACGGTGACCGCGACCGGTCCGTTGGGTAAGGCGTCGCCGACGGCGTCGTACTCGTTCGGGTACGGGGCGCCGTCGCTGCTGGCGCCGGTCGCGGACCAGACCACCACCGACACGGTGTCGGTCCGCGCCGCCGGCGCGCCGAAGGGCACCTCCACGGTCACGTCCGCGGTGCAGTGGCGGATGGCCGGCGGCACCGACGCCGCCTGGAAGGGTGTGCCGGCGAGCAACACGTTCACCACCACCGCCGGTTCCTCGACCACGGAGGTAAAGGGCCTGTTCGACACGACAGCCTGATCGGCCAGACCGA
>DGKN01000004.1 GCA_002387005.1 Propionibacteriaceae bacterium UBA4569 | reverse complement strand
CGCGGCAACTTCCCGGTGTTCAAGGCGCACCTGCGGCAGTGGAAGATGCGGATCACCGCCTACGCCGACCGGTTGGCCGAAGACCTGGACCGGGTCGAGTGGCCCGAGAACATCAAGGCCCTGCAGCGCAACTGGATCGGACGCTCGAACGGTGCCCGCGTGCACTTCGCCGGCCCCAATGGCGAGGACCTGGAGGTCTTCACCACCCGTCCGGACACCCTGTTCGGGGCGACCTTCATGGTGCTGGCGCCCGAGCACCCGGCGGTCGCTTCCCTGGTGGGCGAGGGCACGAGCTGGCCCGAGGGTACCCGCGACAAGTGGACCGGCGGCGCGGCCAGCCCCAAGCAGGCCGTCGAGGACTACCAGCGCGAGGCGGGACGAAAGTCCGACGTCGAGCGCCAGATGGACGACAAGACCAAGACCGGCGTCTTCACCGGCGCCTGGGCCACCAACCCGGTCAACGATGCGAGGGTGCCCGTCTTCATCGCCGACTACGTGCTGATGGGCTACGGCACCGGCGCGATCATGGCCGTGCCCTCGGGCGACTCCCGTGACTTCGAGTTCGCACAGGCCTTCGACATCGACATCGTCGATGTCATCGCGCCCGTCGGTGCCGACGGCACGGCCCAGGCCGACTGGCCGGGCACCGTCGCGCAGGGCGAGGCCTTCACCGGCGCGGGCGTCATGATCAACTCCGCGAACGACGGTCTGGACCTCAATGGCATGTCCGTGGACGAGTCCAAGGCAGCCATGATCAACTTCTTGGAGGCCCAGGGCGTCGGCACCGGCACGATCAACTACCGGATGCGCGACTGGCTGTTCAGCCGCCAGCGCTACTGGGGTGAGCCCTTCCCGATCGTCTACGACGAAGACGGCGTTCCACACGCGCTTCCGGAGTCGATGCTGCCGCTGGAACTACCCGAGGTGGACGACTACTCCCCGCGCACCTTCGACCCGGACGACCGCGACTCCCAGCCCGAGGCCCCGCTGGCCCGGGCCACCGAGTGGGTCAACGTCACCCTGGACCTGGGCGACGGACCGAAGCAGTACCGCCGCGAGACCAACACGATGCCCCAGTGGGCAGGGTCGTGCTGGTACTTCCTGCGCTACCTGGACCCGGCCAACCACGAAGTGCTCGTGGATCCCGCCGTCGAGCAGTACTGGATGGGCCCGCACGCCGAGCCCGTGCCCGGTGCCCCCGCCGGAACGCGCGACCCGGGTGGCGTCGACCTCTACGTCGGCGGCGCCGAGCATGCCGTCCTGCACCTGCTGTACGCGCGCTTCTGGCACAAGGTGCTGTTCGACCTGGGCCACATCAGCTCCGAGGAGCCCTTCCGCAAGTACTTCGCGCAGGGAATGATCCAGGCCTACGCGTTCACCGACTCCCGCGAGATCTACGTTCCGGCCGCCGAGATCGAGGAGCGCGGCGAGGGTAAGGACACCACCTATTGGTACGACCCGAAGGGTGACGGGGGCGAGCAGGTTACCCGTCGCGCCGGCAAGATGGGCAAGAGCCTGAAGAATGCCGTCAGCCCCGACGAGATGTACGAGCTCTACGGCGCCGACACGATGCGCGTCTACGAGATGAGCATGGGCCCGCTGGACCTCTCCCGTCCGTGGGAGACCCGCGCTGTTGTGGGCTCGCAACGCTTCCTGCAGCGGCTGTGGCGCAACGTCGTGGACGAGGAGACGGGCGAACTGCGCGTGACCGACGCGCCACTGGATGCCGCGACCGAGCGGACGCTGCACAAGACCATCGCTGCCGTGCGCACCGACTATGCGTCCCTGGGCTTCAACACCGCCATCGCGCGCCTGATCGAGCTGAACAACACCTTGACCAAGCTCGACGCGGTGCCGCGCGAAGCGGCTGAGGCCATCGTCCAGATGGTTGCACCGGTCGCCCCGCACATCGCGGAGGAGTTGTGGTCGCGCCTGGGCCACGAGCACACGATCACCTACGTCCCCTTCCCGACCGCGGACGAGGCCAAGCTGGCCGACGAGGCGGTCACCTGCGTGATCCAGATCAAGGGCAAGGTGCGCGCCACCATCGAGGTCGACCCGAACATCGGCGGGGAAGAGCTGCGCGAGCTGGTGCTGGCGCATCCAAAGGTGGTCGCAGCCACCGAGGACGGCATCCGGACGGTCATCGTCCGGGCGCCGCGCCTGGTCAACGTCGTCCCCGCCTGAGCTGGTCAGGGGACATCGCGAGACCCGGACATCGGGCCAACCGAGGCCGCGACGCGCGCTGGTGGGGCCCGCCTGATCGGGTGGTGTGTTCTCCCCGGTGTCGAACCTAGGTTGGTGGGATCAACCACCCATTGCACGACCGAAGGGACGACCATGACCGAGCTCATCGCGACCTACCTGCAGGACCACCACGCCGGTTCCAGCACCGGAGTCGACGCCTTCGGGCGGGTTGCCGAGTACCACTCCGACGAGCGCGTGCGCTCCGCCGTCGGGCGGATCGCGGACGAGGTCGAGGCCGACCAGCAGTCGCTTGAGCAGATCATGGCCCTGGTCGGGGCAAAGACGTCGACCATCAAGGACGTCGCCGGGAAGGTTGGGGAGAAGGTCACGCGGTTGAAGCTGAACGACCGCCTCACCGATCGGTCCCCGCTGTCGGATGTGGTCGAGTTGGAGGCGCTGGTGATGGCCGTCCACGGCAAGGGCCTGTTGTGGGAGGCCCTGCTGGAGCTGGATGACCCGCGTCTGGACCGCGACCAACTGCAGCGGCTGTCGGACCGTGCCGAGTCCCAGCGCCAGGAACTGGACCATTTGCGGCTCACGCAGGTGCACAAGCTCCGCCAGGAGTGAGCGCGCGGGTAGGTTGGGCTCATGCCGAAGATGAATGTCGAGAGCTTCAACCTTGACCACANNACATCCGTGTTGCCGACCGCAAGGTGTTGCCCGCCGGGGACGTGCTGGTCAAGTACGACGTCCGTTTCTGCCAGCCGAACAGTGACCACCTCGAGATGCCAGTGGTGCACTCGTTGGAGCACACGATGGCCGAGAACTTCCGCAACCATGCGGACTACATCGTCGACTTCTCGCCGATGGGATGCCAGACCGGTTTCTACCTGATCGTCACCGGTGATCACGAGGATGC
>DGKN01000078.1 GCA_002387005.1 Propionibacteriaceae bacterium UBA4569 | reverse complement strand
CACCCTCATCTGTGAAGAGCCCAAACTTCCTCAGCTCCAACTGGCCACCTCTCGCGAGGACTGGGAGCCACACACGGTGAAGAACTTCACCTTCTCGACGCCCAGGGGATTCACCAAGTCAAAGCCCGGCGACAGGTTCGACCTCCACTTCGATGGCCATGGCAAGGCCATCATCGACGTGTCGACGAGAGTGGGGGGTCCAGTGGNNGCAGCTGGAATCTGGTTCCAGGCTTCCAGAACACCCGGATCTCCCTGCCCGGCGGGGTTGGCGTGCTGGCCGAATGGGGACACGACCCAGACCTGAATCGGTTCATGTGCAGGGCATGGGTGTACGGCCGACAACTCACCGCAGAAGTTCGGTTCTCGACCACCCCCGCGACTGCCGCGGAAGACCTGCGCCACCACGCGTCCACATGGCGCCTCACCGAGTGATCGTCCCGCCTCCCTGCCCCCGGCTGCGGAGATCAGCCAGACAACCGCTTCTTGGCTGAACATTCGAATGTCGATTAGCCTCGGCTTGGGCTGTTCGAGTAGAGCGGCTTCCTTCGGGGGAAGGCAATGCCATGAGCGCAGGGCGCGAGATCACTGTGTCCACGGTCAGCGACCTCTACCTGACGCAGGCGAGGCGCAGCTTCGCCACTCGTCGGGTGCCGGTCGAGGCCATGAGAACCATCATCAGCGGGGCGGTGCGACCGCGCAGCGGTGACATGCTGCTGGCCAGGATCAGCCGGCTGGGCAACCACAAGAACCTGGAGCTGCCCACTGGCCGCCGCTCGGGACTGCACGTCGGCGACCTCATCATCGTGGCCTTCGCCGACCGCTACGCCACAGACCAGTTCGAGAGCTATGTCCCGCTCACTCTCGGGCCGACCCAGCTCGTCGCCTCGGGTGGCATCGCCTCGGAGGTGATGTCGCGCAGCAGCCTGGTCAGGCAGGCCACCGACATCGAGCCCGTAGGCCTGCTGGGCAACGAACGCGGCGAAGCCCTCAACGTCGCCGACTTCGCGCTGCCGGAACTGCCCCGCCCGATGACGCGCCCCCGCACGATCGCCGTGCTCGGAACGTCGATGAACGCCGGCAAGACCACCACGATCCACCACCTCGTCCACGGCCTGGCTCGGATGGGCGCCCGTCCAGGAGTCACCAAGGTGACCGGCACCGGTTCGGGCAATGACTACTGGCAGATGTTCGACGCCGGTGCGCACCGGATGATCGACTTCACCGACGCCGGTCTGGCGTCAACCTTCATGCAGCCCATCCCCCGGCTGGTCGATGCGATGACCCAGCTGGTGTGGAACCTCACCGCGTCGGGCTGCGGCATCAACTTCGTCGAGGTTGCGGACGGCGTCTTCCAGCAGGAGACCTCGACGCTGCTGCAGTCGGAGTCCTTCGCTGACATCGCCGACGCGGTCGTGCTGGCCGCCTCCGATGCGATGGGCGCCCATACCGGCGTGAACTTCCTGCGCGAGTGCGGGCTGCCCATCGTCGCCGTAGCCGGTTCGATGACGCGTTCGTCGCTGGCCGCCCGGGAGGCCGCCCGCGCCGTGAACCTGCCCATCTGGGGCTTGGCCGAACTCGGCAACCCCGAGATCGTCGCCCCGGTGCTGGGAATCGACCTGGCCGAGTTCACTCCTCCGGACGCCGAACTGCTGGCCTGGCTGCCGCCCTCGGAGGCACTGGCCACGATCCCCGCCCCGACGACGGTTCCGGCTCCGGTCGTAGCTGCCGCCGACGCCCCACGCGCCGTCGCGACGGCCTGAGCACGACGACATGCGCGCCATCCCCCTCGCCACCTACGTCCCGATCGAGCGCAACGGCGTCGTCACCGGCCGCGACTTCAAGCCGCGCACCCGCGACTGGATTCTCGTCGTCGGCGTCGGCCTGATCGAGGTCATCTGCCTGGTCGCCTTCACCCTGGCCCTGCGCTGGGTGATCGACTCCCTGACCCCGACGACCGTGGGCGCCGCCTACGAACAAAGTTTCCGCCGCTCGCTCGTGATGGTCGCCATCATGGCCGGCCTGGCGCTGCTGATGGGTCTGCTGCGCACCCTCGAGTTCGGCCTCGCCGAGGCCGCCGGGTATGAAGCCGTCCGCCGGTTGCGGATGAAGATGTACTCCCATCTGCTTGGCATGACCCCCGACCAGCTGCGCCACCGCGCCCGCGGCGGCCTGCTGCTGCGCCTCACCGGCGACCTGTCGATGCTGCGCATGTGGCTCTCCCGCGGTCTGCTCACCGGCACCGTCGCCCTGCTGGAACTGGTCGTCGGCATCGGACTGGTCGCTTGGCTCAACCCCTGGATCGCCCTGGCCATGGTGCTCGGCCTGTCCATCACCGCCCTGCTGTCGCTGACCCAAGGACGCTCGATGCGCCGCGCCACGAAGGTGATGCGCCGCCGCCGTTCGCTGCTGATTGGCAGCATCGACGAGCAGATCAACTCCCTCGCGGTCGTCCAGGTCGGTGCCCGCACCGGCGGTGAGTATGCCCGTCTGGCCCGCCAGAACGACTCGCTCACCGAGTCCCTGAACGCCGTGGCCTGGCTCCGCGGACGCCTGCGCGGCCTGGCCTACATGGGTTCCACCCTGGTCAGCGCGCTCGTGCTGGCCGTCGGGGTCATCGAGGTGCACGCTGGCGCCACCACCATCGGCGCCACGGTCGCGGCCCTGTTGATCAGCCGCTTCATGTCGCGTCCCATCCGCACGCTGGGCCTCGCACACGACTACTGGCACCGTGCGCAGGTCTCGCGCCAGAAGATCATGGAGTTCCACGCGTCCAGTTCCCGGGGCACCGAGCGTGGCGAACAGCCGAGGCTGCGGGTGCGCCGAGGAGCGATCCAGCTGCGCGATGTCAGCTCCGGCGTCCTGGTGGACGTCAACATGGACGTGCCCGCCGGACGCGTCGTCGCCCTCACCGGCCCCAGCCGGGGCGGCAAGTCCACGCTGCTGCAGGTGGTTGCCGGGCTGCAGGACCCCACCCAGGGCGAGGTCTGGATCGACGACCAGCCCCTGTCGTCCACCAGCCCGGAGTCGCTGTTCCGTCAGATCGGCGTCGTCAGCCCCGACCTGCCGCTGATGCGCGGGACGATTCACCGAAACCTCACCTATGACCAGCCGGACGTCAACGATGGACAGCTGCACCGCGTGTGCCTGGCCCTCGGCGTGGACCAGATGCTGCTGCGTCACCCCGACGGCATGGAGACCTGGCTGACCGAGGGCGGAGCGAACCTGTCGCTCAGCGAGCGCCAGCTGCTCAAGATCGCCCGGGCGCTCATCCCTAACCCCCCGATCCTGCTGCTCGACGAGCCGACCGTCTGGTTGGACGACGATTCGAAGGCCCGCTTCCTCGCCTACCTGCGCCGCCAGCAGAGCACCGTCCTGCTCGTGACCCATGACCCTGACGTGATCGCTGTTGCCGACGAGACCTGGCATCTCGCCGCCGGGCAGCACCCCCGCCGTATCGCCCCGGTCTGGACCAAGGAGNNTGACCACCGAGAACGCCAGCTTCCACGACGAGAGCACCGACGACGGCCTGATGGACAACGCCGAACTGGCCGCCGCCGACACCTGCCGGACGCTGTCCCGGGAGAGGCGCAATCGTCGTCGCGACCACTGGCTGATCGCAGGCTGTGCGGTCGTCGCGTTGGGCAGCGCGGCCGCCTTGGGCGCCCGGATCGCCGGGGCCGCGGCACCCGTCCCGACCGTGACCCGGGCCACCGTCGCAGCAACCCACCAGTCCGGAGACTTCTCCCTGCTCCTCGGCGGTGACACGATGCTCGCCGACGGTGCCATGGACCTGATGTCGGAGAAGGGAATTGACGCCCCGCTTGCCCGGCTGAAACCCGTGATCGCCAGCGCCGACTACACGCTCATCAACTCCGAGAGCCCGATCAGCGACGAGTACGCCGCCAACGCCCGTCCGGGGGCGAAGTACGTCTACAACAGCGCTCCGGCGGTGGCCGGTGTGTTCGCCCGCGCCGGTGTCGACGCGCTGGCGCTGAACAACAACCACCTGCTTGACCGCACCGAGACCGGCCTGGCCGACACGCTCGCCTTCGCGGCGCAGAACGGGTTGGAGACCGTCGGCGCCGGGGTCAACGAGGAGGCCGCCGAGCGTCCGCTGCTGGTGGACAGCCCCCAGGGCACCATGGGGATCGTCAACCTGGGTGAGAACTTCGGGCCGCTGAGCCGGGCCGACGTCGACAAGGCGGGCATGATCGCCTTCTCCCCCGCCTCCGTTCAGCGCGGCATCGACCTCGCCAGGGCCGCTGGCGCCGACCACGTCATCGCCTTCGTGCACTGGGGTGACAATTACTCCGAGGTCAACGACCAGCAGCGCCACTGGGCGCAGATGTTCGCCGACGCCGGCTACGAGGCCGTGATCGGGGCGGGTTCGCACACCGCGCAGCCGGTCGAGGTGGTCTCCGGGATCCCCGTCTACTACGGGCTGGGCAACTTCGCCTTCGGTTCCCCGGGCCGTTTCTCCGACTTCGGCAAGCAGGGCTTCGGCCTCACCGCCCGGGTCGTGATGACCGCACAGGGCCTCGAGCACCGCGTCGGCTGCCTCGCGACCGACAACGAGGACGAAACGGTCGCCTACCAGGCCCGCCCCTGCACAACGATCGAGACCAGCGCCGCCTTCGAATCCCTGCTGCCCGCCGGGTACACGATGGTTGGCTCCGAGGCCCGTCTAACGGTGGCCTGAGTTGCGTCGGCGGCAGGCACTGCAGGTCGGGGTTGGAGCGGTCGTGTTGGCTGCTTGTCAAAGGTCCGCGACGACGTCCATGCCCTCGTCCCGGTTCGGGCAAGGGGTCGGCAATTGGAGCGTTCCGCTGGACGGACGCCCTGACCTGCGTGTCCACTGGGCGGCAGGCAGTGACGAGGTTGCCAGGTCACGCGTCTTGTTCGTGATGCACGGGACGAACCGAAATGCGTCCGACTACCGCGACGCGTGGGCGCCGCTGGTGGAAGGTCACGATGTCGTGGTGCTGGCGCCTGAGTTCAGCAACGACGCCTACCCCGGCGCCGAGGAGTACAACCTGGGCGGCATGCAGGCAGGCGACGGCGACGAGCGGCCCCGTTCGCAGTGGGCGTTCACGTCCATCGAGACGGTCTTCGACGCCTGGCTGCGGGAAACCTCGTCCACGCAGGATGTCTACGACATGTTCGGCCACTCGGCCGGGGCGCAGTTCACGCACCGGTTCGCGCTGTACATGACGGACGCACGGTTGCGGCGCGCGGCCGCGGCCAACGCGGGTTGGTACACGATGCCGGACGAGTCGGTCGAGTTCCCCTACGGTCTGGGCGGCGGACCGGAGGTGGACCTGAACAAGTTCCTGGCCCGCGACCTGCTCCTGTTGCTCGGCGGCCAGGACGTCGAGAACGAGAACCTGCGTTCAGACGATGGGGCCAATGCCCAGGGCGATACGAGGATCGAGCGCGGTTTCAGCTTCTACAACGCCGGACGCTCGGCTGCCAGCGACGCGGATGTGTCCCTGGCATGGTCATTGGACGTCGTCCCGGACGCAGGTCACGACTACGTGGCCATGTCGAGGGCTGCAGCCGGGTTGCTGTTGGCCTAGCCCAGGGTGGTGCTTGGCTCTGGGGTCCAGATCAAGATGTCGACCAGACGCAGAACACTGAGCGGTCGTCCGTCCGGAGTCCTGTAGTCGGCGGCCAGGTCGCCCAGCCAGGCTTGATTGCTTTGAATGTCCTGCCACAAGCGATGGCGCAAGTCCTTGGCCTGGCCGGGACGCCGGAGCCCGTAGAACCCGAGCACCCGCGAATCGACGATGGGCACGATGTTGGGCGCATGACGATGAAGGACCTTGGAAACGGTGACCGCTGTCCAACCAGCAACGTCAGCCGTCGCTGCATTGGCAGCCGCCAAGGGCACAAGCGCGGCATCCAGAGCAGCCAGAGACTTGAACGCCTCAAAGGGACGATCAATCGATCGCGCCGAGACCATGGCCGCGTCCAGCAGCGTGCGCAGCCGCTGGGGGGCGCCGTCACCCTCAGCAAACAGGGGAATGACTTCTCGCCAGCTCAGCCGGAGGCTCAACAGGTTCGCGGCCAGGATGTCTTCTGGGCGAAGACGATCGCTGTGATTGGTCGGCGACGTGTCGTAAGTCGCGAAGGAAAAGAGCCCTGACGGATCGGTGTAGGCGGCCATCTTCGCCCGCGACGTGTCACGAAGTTCTGCGATCGAGTGCATGCAGCGAGGTTGTCACTCCTGACACGCCCACGCCCGCAGATCGACAATGCCCCAGCGGATCAACAGGAAGCGAAGTCCCCGGCCGACTGGCCGGGGACTTAGGGGTCAAGCTCGCTCTAGATCACTTGTGCGGAATCTTGAAGACCTCACCCGGGTGGATCAGGTCGGGGTTCTTGATGTTGTCCAGCTGTTTGAGCCGGTCTGGCATCGGCCGTCACCGCAGCAGCGCTCCAGCCGGGTTCTCCTACCCGGTGGAGCCGCCGCCGACGATGACCAGCCGCTCTCTCTGCCCAGGCGGCGGGTTGTCCGCCCCCGATCAAGGGACTCGTGCGCCAACTGCACCTGACGGAACCAGGTGGTGACTGATCCGCAAAGCGATGAAAGTCCTTCGGGCAGGCCCGGAGGCGGGCTGTAGTGCGGGCCGGTCAGGCGTCGTCAACCACGATGACGTGCAACCGTCGAGGGCCGTGTACGCCATCCACCCGGCTCAGCTCGATATCACTGGTGGCCGACCCGCCCGAGATCATGGTGAGCGGCTTGCCATCGACTACCGACTGCTTGACGGCACGGATCGCCTCCGGCAGGTCGGAAACCACCTGGCTGGTCCGTACGACGCAGACATGCCGGTCGGGCACCAGGCTGATCGCACGCCGACCCTCGGCCGGTCCGTGGGTCAACAGGATCGTGCCCGTGTCGGCGATCGCCGAGCTCGCGGCGGTCACGACGGCATCGGTCTGGTTCAGCACGTCATGGCCCACCTCCGCGGAGTCGACGAGGACCGACAGGCCAGAAGCACGGATGGCGTCCAGCCAGGTCTTGTCCAGACCGGGCGGCACAACGACTGAATTGCTGGCGCCAGTGGCGGCCAGACCGTCCACGATTGCGGCGGGAACCTCGGGTGGGGTCACCTGCACGACTTCGGCCTGATAATCCAGCACCTTGGCCACGAAGGTTCCCACCACATCATCCATCTCCAGACCTGTCCCATAGGTCCAGGTGATCGGCACGTCGGTGACGGGGTCCTTGTCGATGATGTCGGTGGTTCCGCTACGGATGCGCTCCATGATCTGGGCGCGGGCGGCCTCATCGGTGGCGATCTTCATCACTTGCCCTCCTTACGGTTCTTGTCCCACCACTGGCGGAAGCTCTGGGCGGGAACGTCGTTCACGTCGCGGTAACGCAGCCACCGGTCAGCGACGGGGGCTGGGACGGGCCCGACGGTGCGGCCACGCAGTGCCCGTCCGGCCACCGATGACCCCTTCTGGAGGGCCTCGAAGCGCTTGGCGTCGCCGAACACCCACGCCGCTGTCTTCATCATCGCCATCTCTGTCGCGACTTCCATGTCACGAGGGATCCGGTCGCTCTTCTCGGCGTCGACGACGCGGTTGCGCAGGTGGATGAGGATGTCGGTGAAGGGGATCTTCACGGGGCAGACATCGTTGCAGGCGCCGCACAGCGAGCATGCATAGGGCAGGCCTCGGTCGACGTCGTTCTCGACGCCGCGCAGTTGGGGGTTGAGGGCGGCGCCGATGGGGCCCGGGTAGACCGAGCCGTAGGCGTGGCCACCGGTGCGCTCGTAGACGGGGCAGATGTTGAGGCAACTGGCGCAGCGGATGCAGCGCAGCACTTCGCGTCCGAGGGTGTCGGCAAGCACGTCGGTTCGGCCGTTGTCGAGGAAGATGACGTGCTGCTCCTGGGGGCCGTCGCCGGGCGTCACACCGCTCCAGACCGAGTTGTACGGGTTCATGCGCTCGCCGGTGGCCGAGCGGGGCAGCAGCTTGAGGAAGACCTCCAGGTCGTCGAAGGTCGGCAGGACCTTCTCGATGCCGACCATCGAGATGAGCGTCTCGGGCAGGGTCAGGCACATGCGGCCGTTGCCTTCGGACTCGACGATCACCAGCGACCCAGTGTCGGCGATGACGAAGTTGCCGCCGGAGACCGCCACCTTCGCGCGGAGGAACTTCTCGCGCAGGTGCATCCGGGCTGCGTCGGCCAACTCAGGCGGGTTTGACGAGATGCCCTCGGGTGCGGGACGGCCGTAGCGGCCCATCTCGCGCTTGAAGATCTCGCGGACTTCGGCGCGGTTGCGGTGGATCGCCGGCACGACGATGTGGGAGGGACGGTCGTGTCCTAGCTGCACGATGAGCTCCGCCAGGTCGGTCTCCCATGCCGCGATCCCTTGTTCTTCCAGGTACTCGTTGAGGTCGGTCTCCTGGGTGGTGATCGACTTGATCTTGACGACCTCGTCCACGCCCTTCGCGCGGGCGACCTGTGCGACGATCTCGTTGGCCTCGGCCGCGTCCCGAGCCCAGTGCACGTGTACTCCGTGCTTGGTGAGGTTCTCCTCGGCCTGTGCCAGGTAGACGTCGAGGTGCCGGCCAACTCGGTTCTTGATGGTCTCGGCGGCGTCACGCAGGTCTTCCCAGTCGGGGGACTCCGCCACGCGCTGGGCCCGCTTGTTGCGGATCGTGGTCGTGGCGTTGCGCATGTTCTTGCGCTGCACCTCGAGCTGCAGTTCCTGTTTGGCCGCCTTCGGGAACTTGGGCATGCCCAGGTAGGTGCCGGGGGTGTTCGGCGCGGGGGTGAGGCGTGCCACGCCATGGTTGCCATCGGTGACGCGGCGCAGGGCCTTGGTCGGCTCGCTCTCGTGGGTCGTCGTCATGTCAGTCGTCCTCCGTTTGGGCCAGGATCTCGACGAGGTGGATGGGCTTGACGCCCGAGTTCTGACGGCTGAGGACGCCGCCGATGTTCATGAGGCATGAGTTGTCGCCGGCGACGACGTACTCGGCCCCCGTCTCGCGGACGTGCCGCGCCTTGTCGTTGGCCATGGCGGCGCTGACGTCGGGGTTCTTGACGCTGAAGGTTCCTCCGAAGCCGCAGCACTGGTCGGCATCGGGGAGGTCAGCCAGCGTCAGGCCACGCACATTGCGGAGCAGGTCCAGCGGCTTGTCCCCCAGGCGGAGGAAGCGCTTGCCGTGGCAGGAGGGGTGGTAGGTCACGAGGTGTGGGAAGTACGCACCCACATCGGTGACGCCCAGCACGTCGACGAGGAACTCCGGCACGTCGAAGACTCGCTGATGGATCGCCTCGACCTCGCGCACCAGGCCCTGGTCACCGCTGTGCTGGGCGATGACGGGGTGCTGGTCGCGCACGGCGGCGGTGCAGGAACCCGACGGGCTGACCACGTAATCGTAGTCGCTGAACGCCTTCACGTAGCTGCGCACGGTCGGGACGGACTCATCGAAGTAGCCGGTGTTGGTGGTCATCTGACCGCAGCAGGTCTGCTCACGCGGGAACTCGACGGTGCAGCCGAGGCGCTCGAGGAGTTGCACGGTCGCGCGACCGGTCTGGGGGTACATGACATCGTTGATGCAGGTGATGAACAAGGCGACGCGTTTCCCCCGTCCGGGCAGGGCGTCTGGTACGGCATCGAGGATGCTCTGAGTGGTCATTGGTGGTGGACCTCCTGGTGGCGAGTGGCGGAGAGGGAGATGCTCACGGGAGCATCCAGGACAGTAAGGGGGTGGACATGAGGCCGGCGATGACGCACATGAGCACCAGCAGGAGCAGCGAGAACTTGAGCACCTTGCGCAGGATGACGCTCTCCCCACCCGCCAGGCCGATGGCTGTCGCGGCGATGGTGAGCGACTGCGGCGAGATCATCTTGCCCACGACGCCGCCCGCCGCGCCTGAACCGACCAGCAGGGCTCGCATCGGGTCGACCCCAACGGACGACCCGACGCCGATCTGGGTGCCGACGCTGGACTGCAGGTTGCTGAACAGGATGTTGGCCGAGGTGTCGGAGCCGGTGACGTAGGTGCCGATCCAGCCAAGGACCGGGGCGAGGAAGGGGTACACCGCGCCGGCGCCGGCGAGGAACATGCCCAGGGACAGCGTCTGGCCGGAGTCGCCCATGACGTAGGCAAGGGCGACGACCATGCCGATGGTCAGAACCGAGAAGCGCATCTTCTTGGCGTTGCGGCCGAGCTCGCGGAATATTTCGGCCAGGCCCACCTTGTAGATGAGGCCGACGGCGATGGCGACCACTGCCAGCAGGAAGCCGGGCTGGCTGAGCAGCGGCAGCGTGTAGGCGCGATGGGCGGCGGGAGTGCCGGCGGCTGTGTTGAGCCCGCTCAGCAGCGGCCAGGCGATCTTCTGGT
The DNA here is from genome assembly GCA_002387005.1 of Propionibacteriaceae bacterium UBA4569. GTDB lineage: Bacteria > Actinomycetota > Actinomycetes > Propionibacteriales > Propionibacteriaceae > Luteococcus > Luteococcus sanguinis. The sequence goes on along the minus strand of DGKN01000078.1, from coordinate 6,874 downwards.
CCGCGCTGGCCAGGGCCGTCTTCACGTCCGGGACCGCGGCGATGCCGAAGATGACCACGACCAGGACGTAGGGCACAAGAGCCATCCAGATGCGCCCGGCGCTCAGACCGGTGGTGTCAGCCTGCTGAGCAGCGACCGGCTCGGTCTCGACGCTGGGGTCCATCGGGATGCCGATACGCTGGGCGGCCTCGCGGCCGCCGCTGGGGTGCCAGACCTTCAAGAAGGCCATGGCAGCCGCGACCGAGATGATGGCCGCGAAGACCTCGGTCAGGCTGTACACGGCCGTGCCGGCCACGAACCACTTCACGAGGCCGAACACGAAACCGACGAACAGCCCGAACGGCCAGCACTCCTTGACGCCCTTCTTGCCGTCCATGATGGCCAAGAGCAGGAAGGGGACGACCAGGCACAGCACCGCGCAGATGCGGGCGGTCACGTTGGCGACTTGGGTGAGTTCGACGCCCGAGGTGCGCGACGCCATCAGCACGGGCAGGCCAACGGCGCCAAAGGCGACCGGCACCGTGTTGGCCACCAGGGCGGTCACGGCGGCGCGCAGCTTGGAGAAGCCGACGGCGATCAGCATGGCGGCCGCGATGGCAACGGGAGCACCGAAACCGGCGAGGGCCTCCAGGAGGCCGCCGAAGCAGAAGGCGATCAGGATCCCCAGCACGCGCGGGTCGTCGCTGATGAGGAAGAAGGTGCGACGCAGGTCGTCGAAGCGGCCACTTATCACGGTGATCTGGTACATCCAGATCGCAGCGAGCAGGATCCAGACGATCGGGAAGACGCCGTACGTGAAGCCCTGGACGCTGGTGGACAGGGCCAGCCCCACCGGCATGTGGAAGGCCACGACGGCAACGAGCAGCGCCACGCCCCAGCTGAACACACCGGCCCAATGGGCCTTCCAGCGCAGCAGGCCGAGCGTGACGAGCATGGCGATGACGGGCAAGGCGGCAACGAGGGCAGAGGCCCAGGCGTGGCCCAGCGGGTTGGTCGAGGGGGTGAAAGCCTCAAGAAGCTGCATTCGGAGACTCCATTGTTCCGGATAGGGCCCCATTGGTCCTACCAATCAGAGGATAAGCTTGCGCTGGCGCGGAGTCAAGGCTTTCAGACCGCGCCGCAAATGGCGGTGGCCAAGTGGCCGGCGGAGGCTTGGGTCATCACGAGGAGGGCATGTCGGTGCAGACTGATCGCGGCGGGTTCGAGGTGGCCCTGCAACACATCCGGTCGGGCATCCTCGACGGCACCTATCGCCGCGGTGACAGGCTGCCACCGGAGCGTGAATTGGCCGCGCAGCTGGACATCGGTCGGGGTGCGGTGCGCGAGGCGATCCGGGTGCTGCAGGCACAAGGCGTCCTCGTCTCGATGACCGGGCCAGGCAACGGCACGATCGTGCAGCCCGCGCACATCGAGGCCCTCGGGCAGGTGCTCGAGCTGCACCTGGCCTTGGCCAGCATCAACTTCACCGACGTCAGCGAGACGCGCGCCGCGCTCGAGCGTGCCGCGATGGCTTCCGCCGCACGGGTGCGGGCGGCAGCTCCCCTGGCCCAGGCCGTCTCCTTGCAAGAGCGCATGCGATCCGAGCTTTCGCCGGAAGCATTCAACGCCCTCGACACGCAGTTCCACGTCGCGCTCGCCAGATCGGGCGACAACCAGTTTCTGTCTGACCTGGCCGTGGCCATCCGCAGGGCTGTCCATTCTCCGATCCTGAATGCGGAGCACGCCTTGCCCGACTGGCCCGACTTTCAGGCGATCCTTGTCGCCGAGCACCAGCAGATGCTGGATGCCGTGATCGCGGGGGACCCCGAAGCGGCCTCCGTGGCCGTAGAGCGGCACGTGCGCAACTCCTACCGCGCGCTACTGCACCCGGGCACGGCCCCAGCGTGAATAGCGACACAGGTGAGCCTCCACGGCAAGGTGGTCGACCAAGGAACTCAGGCCGTAGCCGATCGTGTTCTTCATCGCGTGCTGCTGGGCGGTCTCAATCACGCCAACCGGGCTGGAGGAAGATCCCTTGCCCACCTGGTTTTCACTGCAAGTCAGCCCAGCACGGTGAGCACCACGGGCATCAGGATCGCCGTGGTGACACCGGAACATGCCATGGCCAAGGCAGCAAAAGCGCCGGTCATGGGGCCCTCAGCCAGGGCCTGTGACGTGCCGATGCCGTGGGAACTGACACCCAACGCCAGCCCTCGAACTCTGGGATCGCTGACGTGCAGGGCATTCAACAGCCATGGGCCAGCAACGGCGCCCAGGACCCCGGTCAGGACGGTCAGCACCGCGGCGAGTGCGGTCACGCCCCCATTACCGTCCGACAGGGCCATCGCAATGGGCGTCGTGGCCGACTTGGGGGCGAGCGTTGCCTCAAGGGCATGGTCGCCACCCATCACACGGACGACGAGCACGGCTGACGCGATTGCCGTTAGCGACCCGACGACCACGCCCGCAGCCACCGGCGCAAGCAGTTGCTTGATCGCAGACCCCGCCTTGTACAGCGGCGCAGCGAGAGCCACCGTCGCCGGCCCGAGAAGGAAACTCAGGTAGCTTCCCCCGACGAGATAGGTCTTGTAGTCGATACCGGTCATCTCAAGGAAACATGCAACGAGAACGATGGCCGTCAGCACGGGAGTCAGCAGTGCACTGCGCCCGAAGGCACGCCAGATACGAACGGCAACCAAGTACGCCGCGACGGTCAATGTGATGCCGAAGAGCGGCGTTCTGATCAAGTCCTCAAAACTGGCATGCATGGCATGAAGAACGTCCATCCCGATCATTGCTCCACCCCCACCTCAGGCGTGGTTCGGTGCGGCTCGATACCCTCCATGCGCTGGGAGTTGCCCACCAGCGCATCAGCTTGGTCGTCAAGTTCGTCAGTATCGGCAACCAGCATCGTCTTCACCAACGAGGCCGCACCAGTCGTGACGATCAGACCTGCCGCCCACGGCAACACCAGACCCACCGACAACACGGCCCAGTGCGCGCGAATCATGCCCAGACACCCAATCACACCAACACCAGCGGGAATGAACAACAGCGGAAGCTCGTCCAAGACACGATTACCGGCCTTGAGGACGTCAGCGTCCGCGTCCGGCTTGCGCCAGATCAACAACAGCAGAAGAAGTAGCATCCCCAGAACTGAACCCGGGACCTTCAGGTGAAAGGCGGAGACAAGAAAAGTGCCCACCAACTGACAGCTCAATAAGCCCAGCAGCCCTCGGATCATCGAATGATCACTGCCGATTCTCGTCTGTTCACTTGTACTGCATTCCTTCACCAACTCTGGGTATTACCCACACCACAAGTTGCGGTCAAATCGCATTTTACCACGTCCCTACGTCAGGTACGCCTTACCGCCCATGCGCGCGAAGAATAGTAGAGGCTGGAGGAACACCAAGGGGACCTTGGGCCTCCAGCCTCCAATAGTGCCGGGACGTCCCCAGACACGGGGTGGATCAGAAGAACTACGCGATCAGCGCTGCTCGGGATCGCTGTGCGGTTGATCGTGGTGCACCACACCTCGCGTGGTTCCCCTATATCCCGACTCATCGAGCGCAGTCTCGGCACGGGAGTGCTGGAGATGGCCCTCGGTGTCCATCACCACCTGGTTGCGGTCGTGGTGAAGGTGGTGAAACTCCTCCGGGGAATGCTCGTCGCTGGATTCGGTCATGCTGGTCCTCCTGGTCCGTTCTTGCGGCTTACCGGTCTGCAGCGTGTACGGCTGGGCCGGATGCAGTGAGGCGATTGCATCGCCTGCCGTGGAACCTACCCTTCAAGTCGCTCGCGATCTAGACGCCTGATCAGCGACGGACTTAATTGCTCGGGGCAATAGGGCTCGAAACAAGGGACTTCGCCTGCGTTTCCCCAGTTGACCAGGCGTTTCCCTGTGGCTCTGGGGAAACGTGGCACCCCCTGGGACGCAGGTGGGAGGTGGGGCCGAGTCTGGCACGCCGTCATAAGCGGGCGGGGGGTCTGCGTCTCGCGAGCACGATTGTGATCCGAGGAAGGCGAGGGCCTGCCAGCCCGGTCGAAGGGTCATGATTCTCAGCTGGGCACGCACCCGATTCTGAGGTGCCCTCAGCGCCCAGGCTTCGGCCGTTGTGGCCAGACAATTCACCAGATGGTTGATCTTGCCCCGCATCGACTTGCTCGGCGCCGGCTCGAAGCGAGCAGATCAGCACCTGCCAAGAGCATGACAGCGTCCTGCCGGTGTCTCGAGGGACTGGCGCTCGGGACCAGGTGGTCAGCCCCCTCCGGTGACAGGAGGGATGGGAGATCTGGGAGGCGGATGCTGCTCCCGTCCGGGAACCATCAGGTCACCCTCTCACCATCGCACACAAGGCGATGGAACGGGCGGCCGCCTCGACCGACTCGTGGTCACCGGCACCGCCGAACACTTCGTAGCCCCAGGATTCAACCGCAACCGCCAAGTCGGGAAACATGCCTGGATCATGACCACCCAGGCGCCCGCAGCGGGCGCGGCACGGTGACCTGGAGGCGACAGCTGCCACAGCGGCTCCCTGACAGGTAGCGTGGGCTGCGTGCCCGACATCCGCAGGCCCGCCCTGCCGCTAAAGGCCGTCGAACAGGTCGCGCGCTTCGTCCAGGAAAACCATTGCGACGGGATCGACGTCCAGGACCTTGCCGACGCTGCAGGCTATAGTCGGCACCACTTCAGCCGAGCCTTCAAGGCATCAACCGGAGTCTCTCCCCGCGCCTACCTCGCTGCTGTGCGGATCGAGACGGCCAAGCGACTCCTGCTCTTTGAGAGCTGCGCGGTGATCGATGTGGCCGCACAGGTTGGATTCGACTCACTGTCCAGCTTCACCCGTCGTTTCGCCACGACGGTGGGCACCACGCCCGGACAACTACGGCAGCTGGCGCAGAAGCTGGAACACTGCGCGCTGGCCCCGTTCGCGCTGGGCGACCCCAACCAGCCGAACGTCGCCGTCACCCCGGTGCTCCCCGCGGGTGTCGAGGATTCCTGCCGTATCTGGCTGGGCTGGTACCCCACGCCCGCCCCGATCGGCCTCCCGTCCGCTGGACAGCTGGCTGAGTACGACGAGCCCGTCTTGCTACCGCTGCACCCTGGAGCGCCATGGCTGTTGGGCTTCGCCGTCGAGGAGTCCGACGACCACCTGCACGAACTCGCCCCGGCCTGGCCCGTCGTCGCGCGCCATGAAGCCCCCATCATCCAGCCCGGCGCGGTGTCGCTCACCTTCCGGCGTGCCAGCCTCGACGACATCCCGCTGCTCAGCGCCCTGCCGGCGCTGGCCAAGTGAGCACATCGGGACAAAGATCTGCCGTCCCCGCTGCCTAGCGTTGGTGATGTCAACACCGACCACCGATGGAGGACACCATGACCCGCACCACCGGAACCCCCACTTGGCTCGACCTGCAGACCACTGACCTCGAGACCGCCACGGGCTTCTACGGCGAACTGTTCGGCTGGCACTTCGTCGATGCCGGCCCTGACTTCGGCCACTACAACATGATCACCAAGGGCGGCGGACTCGTCGGCGGCATGATGGACTTCGCCAACTACCCCACCGACGGCAGCGTCCCCGTCCCCGCAGATGGCCCGAAGAGCGCCTGGGACGTCTTCCTTGCCGTGGACGACGTCGACAAGCGACTCGACCTCGCCATCGCCCATGGCGCCACCGTCCTGTTCCCCGCCGGCGACGTGGGCCCCGCAGGCCGCTGCGCCACCGTCTCGGACCCCACCGGAGCCACCATCGCGATTTGGCAGGCCAGGGACATCGAGGGCTACGCGTTCACCGGCCAGCCCGGCACCCCGGTCTGGTTCGAACTGATGACCCAGGACTTCGAAGCCGCCAAGGCCTTCTACACCGCCGTCTTCGACTTCAATGCCGTCGCGATGGAGACCGCGATGGAGGACGGCGCCGACACCAACGCCTCCACCTACGCCACCAATGGGCCCGAGTCCGAGGCGTCCAGCGGCATCTGCAACGCCGCCGGCTTCATCCCAGAGTCCGAGGGATCGTGGTGGCGGATCTACTTCGCGGTCGATGACTGCGACCAGGCCATCGAAACCGTCCAGAGGATGGGCGGACAACTGCTCGACGGGCCGCAGAACTCCCCCTTCGGCCGCATCGCCACGGTGGCCGATCCGATGGGCGCCAGCTTCCAGCTGTGTTCCCCGGGTGAGGCGGTGCGCTGATCACTGCAGCATGAGGCTGCACCTGAACCACGCTGCCCGGGTTCGGGCATCAGTCGGAACCGGCGCCCACGGGCCCAATCGTGGCCTGGCCCGGCCCAATGATCCGCAACTTTACCGAGCCCGAAATCCTGCCAACTACTTGACGCGGGACAGTTGATCACACACTGGAGGTCCGGCCTGGTACTGGAACTGTCGCGGCACACGTGAGAGAACTGGTGGCATGACCTTCACCGCATGGATCGTCCGCGAGACCGAATCCGGGGCCCCGGCCGCTCTGGAGAACCTTGACGAGAACATTTTGGAGGACCTGGATACGACCGTCCGCGTCAGCTACTCCGGCATCAACTACAAGGACGCCCTGGCCCTGCGGGGGCGCCCCGGCGTGATCCGCAGGCACCCGCTGATCCCGGGCATCGACCTGGTCGGCGAGGTCGTGGAGAGCCGCCACCCCCGCTGGAGCGCCGGAGACCTGGTGGTGATGACCGGGGCTGGCTTCGGTGAGGAGCACCACGGCGGGCTCTCGCAGCTGGCCAAGGTGAGCGGCGACGACCTGGTGGCGGTACCCGATGCCTTCTCCGCAGAGCAGGCCGCGGCCATCGGCACCGCTGGCTTCACTGCCTCGCTGAGCCTGCTCGCCCTGCAGCGCGCGGGCATCACCCCCGACCGCGGCCCCGTGCTGGTGACCGGCGCCGGTGG
>DGKN01000010.1 GCA_002387005.1 Propionibacteriaceae bacterium UBA4569 | reverse complement strand
CCGCCACCCGGCCAGGGCACCGAGTGACACCGCGCCCGCGAGGGACACGGCCGTCTGGACCCACGGCAGCACCATCGTGGCGCTGAACGGGCTACCCCAGGGGCTGTGCGCCACCACCGGGGCCACGACCTGCGCCAAGGCCACCACTCCTGCCCAGAGCAGGCCTGCCAGCCACACCACCCGCGCCGGGAACCGGGCGCCGGCCGGGCTGGTCGCCGCCACCTGTGACATGCCCTCCATGCGAGCACCAGTCACGATCGCCGCAACACCGGCGAGCAGTGGAACGGTGAACATGCACGCCAGGCTCGAGGTCGTCGTCCGGTCAGCCCACAACACGGCCTCCGGCTTCGCCAGGGTGCACAGGGCCACCGCGACAAGCACGGTGACCAGCCCACCGGTCAGGAGCAGGCCGTGCGTCGTCTCAGCCACCACGGCGGTCCGGGCAGCCCTGCTGCCGGGGGTCATTCGTGGTCCGCGACGCACCGCAGGTACCCTTCCTCGACCGCGGCCGCCGACACCTCGGCGCCTCCGCACAACTCCTGGATGCTGCCATGGAAGGCCACGGCGCCGTCGTCCAGCACCAGCACCTCCTCGGCCAGGCCCGCGACATCGTCGACCAGGTGGGTGGCCAGCACCAGCTGGCAGTCCAGCGACGACAGCGTGGTGCGCAGGTGCACCCTCTGCTGCGGGTCCAGACCCACCGACGGCTCGTCCACCACCAGCAACGACGGCTCGTGCACCAGCGCCTGGGCCACGCACAACCGCTGGCGCATGCCACCCGACAGCGACGAGATCCGGTCGTCACGACGATCCGACAACCCCACCGCCGACAGGCAACGCTCCGTCGCCCGGGCGACGTCCGACACCCCACGCATCCACGCCGCGTAGGCCATCAACTCCGCGCACGTGTACCCCGGCGGCAGCTCCATCGACTGCGGGACGTATCCGAGTCTTTCCCTGACTCGGATACGCCCCGCGCTGCTACGGAGATCTGCGGAATCTACCGTGATCGAACCCTCCTGCAAGGACTTGAGCGTCGACAAGAGACTGATCAGGGTCGACTTGCCTGCCCCATTCGGCCCCAAAAGCGCTACCCGGTTGGACAGCAATGAACCGCTGACTCCTGCCAACGCTTCACGGGATCCATAGGTGAACCTCACATCTTTCAGTTCGATCATCAGACGACTGGCCCTGCGTCAGCAGGCGGTCTTGCCGTAACCGGTAGCATTGGCCCCCATGGCCGAGGAGTAATTCCACGTCACCATGGGGTAGTACTTGTTGGACGAACCGGTCGACACGTAGCCCGTAGTCTTGGCCGGGTCCGAGTAGTAGGCGGAGGCCGTCTGGATGGTGGTGTCGGGGGCGAGGCTCTTGTTCTGCCGCAGCTCGGAGACGAATTGGGTGCGAGCAGTGGACGCCGGTGCATCGAGACACTGGCGAAGGCTGGCCTTGCCGGTGACGTCGTATCCGTTATTGTTTCCACCGGACTTGCCGTAGTAGAAGACGACACTTCCCGTGCCAGGGACCGAGGTACCGCTTGCCGCATAGGCAACCGCGCCACCAGAGCAGAGTGCCGCTCCTGCAAGGATCGCCGTGAGGCGTTGACGAGAATTCATGGGTCTTCCTTTCGGGGGCTAGCCGCACCGATGTGGCCGGGGGACGTCCCGCATGGGGACGTGGCGAGTACATCACGATTCTCTCTTCGAGAGTTGCTAACTTTTGGCCAGATTGAGGTTTTCTCACCAGACTTGTTGGTAGGGCATCAGCGTTGATGCTCTGACAAGGAGCGATGGCCGTTCAGGGTGGGTGCATCCGGGTCGGATGGTGCAGGATCGGTTTCCGCCAAGATGTCCCGCGTCAAGCTTTCTGGCAGCCCGGTTATGAGGGCATGATCGGCGTCTGAGAGCAGGAGGACCCGACCATGGGACGCCCACCGGTGTTCAGTCCGGAGACCAAGACCCGGATCGTGCTGAGCGTGCTGTCTGGCGAGATTACCGCCGCCGAGGCGGCCCGTAAGGAGAAAGTCTCCGAGCATTGAGGGTTTCTCACCAGACCTGACCGTGGATCATCGGCGTTGATGCTGTGGCAAGGGGTGATGGTCGACTCGGGTGGGTGCATGCGGGTCGGGTGGTGCAGGATCGGTTTCTGCCAAGAGACCATCGCTGTATCAGAACCGAGCCCGCATGCTGTCCTATCCAAGTCCAGGTAGCCCCCCGTTACCATGAACTCATTCCCGCACCAATAGACCAGCCAGCAGCGTACACACGCAGGCGATACCGGCTCATCCGAATCCAGGGTGTAGTCGGGGTCTGAACCCGCCGGTCTCGAGCAGGGATCTGGCGATGTAGTTGGTCAGGTTGCGGAACCCCAGCGCCGAGCCGCGCAGGTGCTCGAGCCTGCCGTTGAATCTCCTATGTCTGTCAAGCAGAGCTTGGGGTGCAGTTGGCTGCGGCCGTGTTGAGTTTTCGGTAGATGTTTCGAGCGAGGTAGCGCTTGAGACAGCGGCGGATCTCTCGGGGTGTTCGTCCTTCGGCGCTGCGGCGTTCGACGTAGGCGCGGGTGCGGGGATCCGTGCGCATGCGTGTGACCGTTGCCATGTGGAGTGCTTGGTTGAGACGGCGATCCCCGCCGGGGTTGATGCGGTGACGTTGTGTGTTGCCGGAGGATGCTGGGATCGGGCTTGTCCCGGCGAGGCTGGCGAAGGCGGCTTCGGAGCGGACCCGTCCGGGATGCGACCACGCTGTGAATGCGACGGCCGCGGTGATGGGCCCGATCCCTGGTTCCTCGAGCAGCACGGAGGCAGGGCTCATGCGCAGGAGTTCGAGGATGCGTCTGCTCGCGGTGGCAAGGTCGTGGTCGAGGTCTATGATCCGTCTCGCCAGGCGTGTGGCTTCACCGCGGGCGGTTGCAGTGGCGAGGTCTTCGCTGCGGGGTCGCCAGGTGGATGCGGTAGTGATCTGGCTGTGGTTGAGGGGCCCTCGCGCGTCGATGCCCAGATCGACGATGCGAAGCAGCGCGGTCAGGGCGTTGATGGTGGCGGTGCGTTCGGTACTCATGTGGTCGCGGGAGGCCAGTAGCACCTTGATCGCAGCTCTGACGCCGTCGTCGGCTCGAGGCATGCGTAGCTTGAGATGATCCAGCGGCAACGCTGCAGCGGCGATGCGTTGGGCGTCGAGCGGGTCGGACTTGCCCAGGCCGCGGTTGTTGCGGGAGTCCATCCGGGGCGCCTCGACCACGGTGTAGCCGGTTTCGGTGGCGGCGTGCGCCAGTCGTGCCCCATAGGTCCCAGTGCCCTCAATGACCCACAGGACATCGAGGTCGCCAGCGGTGCGACGACCGACCCAGGCCAACGCTCGTCGCAGGCCGGCGGTGGTGGTCGGGAACTGTGCCTGGTCGACGACTTCGGCGGTGGGACAGGCAAGGATCGCCAGCGCGTGGGTGCGGGCGTGGGTGTCCACGCCAATGACGAACGGGTGATGGTGAGCGACGATGGTCATGGTGATCGGTGGCCTCCTGGATGGTGAATGGGCGGGCGGTGGTCGCCCGCGGCCGGCATCGTTCGGGAAGAGGTCACGTCGAGACACATCTGTGATGGGTCACAACCGTTACGTTGGACAGTCTCCTGATCAGGTCATCGAGGTGGGCCGGACGATGCCGGCCGCGCCGACGGGATGGACAATTCAACGGAAAGGCACCACCGTGATGGGCCAATTGCTTCGAGGGTCACATCCGCGTCAGCACGACCAACACCATCCTGACCAGCCGATCCCAGACCAGCCACCCCCAGACTCACAGATGGCCTCGGTGGGCGCGTTGCTCGAACCTTGGTGGTCGAAGAACGCGAGGACGTCATCCCGTCGCTTGGTCAGGGTGCGGCCGAGCTTGGCGACATCAACCAAGGCTGTGGGGATGGGCTTGCCCAGAGCGTCGATCAGCTGTGCCATGACCTTCTTCCCCTCGGCCCGGCTCTTGGCACGATATGCCGAGATCATGGCTTGGTAGACACCCCAGGTGGCTTCGACCGCGACATGCCGGTCATCGGCGAACAGCGTGTTGAGCCGGGCCTTCTGCCTGTCGTTGAGCAGGTCGGCGCCGGTGGACAGGGTCCGGCGGGCGGCATAGAGCGGGTCGCCCTTGCGGCCGCGGTGCCCACAGATGGCCTGCTGAACTCGCCGTCGGCACTCATCGAGCGCCTCGCCAGCGAGGCGCGTGACGTGGAAGGGATCTAGCACGGTCACCACGTCGGGCAGTTCCTCGACGGCGGCGGTCTTGAACCCGGTGAAGCCGTCCATCGCGACCACCTCCACGCCGTCGCGCCACTCCTGCGGGCGGTCGGCCAGCCAGGTCTTGAACGCCTGCTTGGAGCGTCCTTGGACCATGTCCAGCAGCCGTGCCGGGCCGGTGCCATCTCGCACTGGGGTGAGGTCGATGATCACGGTGACGTACCTGTCGCCGCGACGGGTGTGCCTCCACACGTGCTCATCGACCCCGACGACCTTCACCCCCTCGAAGCGGTGCTCCTCGTCGATCAGCACCCGCTTGCCCTCGGCCAGCACGGCGTCGTTGGCGGTGTCCCAGGCCACCCCGAGCCCCTCGGCGACCCGAGCCACGCTCAGGTGCTGGACCACGATCCCTTCCAGCGCCCACCGCAGAGCGCGCCGAGACAACTTGGCCCGGGGCTCGGCCGCGGCGGTGGTGTCCTGGCGCCACACATACCCGCAGCCGCTGCAGCGGTAACGGCGCACGACGACCTCCAGCGTCGTGGGCCGCCAGCCCAGTGGTTCGTGGGCAAGCCGTCGGACCACGGTGTCACGTGGTCTCCCTTCGCAGCCGCAGCGCCGGCACCACTGGTCGGGCTCGACCACCTGGCAGGCCAATACGGCACGATCCGGCTCGAGTCGCTGCCCGGTGACAACGAGGCCGAGTTCGTCGAGGCGGCAGAAGGCAGTCAGGTCGGGGCTGGCGAACGCATCAGCGCGCCCGCCGACGGTAGCGTCGTGCACGTCGAGGTCTTTCGGGCTGAGTGTGTAGGAGCTCTCATCCTCGGGAGACCTCGACCTCTATCCGGCCACCGACGCGCCGGCCCGCCGCGCGACGTGCGCTACACCCTCATCTGGGAAGAGCCAGTGTAGGTCGGCGATGAGGATGCGTTACTTGAATTCGATTCGCCAGCACATCTGACAAGACAGCCTTACGGGCAGCGGACGCTTCCGTCGGTTGAACCAATTACCGCGAACCAATCCTGCTGTACCCCATCGCTCGACTTCTCCACTTCCGAATTGGTGCGGTTCGGTACCGCTGTCAGCTCGCGCTCCTTCCGCTCGCATGGCCCCCACTGCCGGTCGTCTCGTACCCCGGCAATAGTGCTCCTAACCGTAAGAATTACACGAGTCGGGGCAGCGATCTGCTTGATCAGGTCATCATCATGTGCAAATCCACCCGCGAACCGGATGGCTGCCTGTGGAAAGTTGAGTCGGAATTTCCACTGCGATGAGTTATCCGATCCAACCAGAGAATCTGGCGATTCAGCCGCCCCGATCGCAATGACGCATCCCCTCGCCGCCCCATAGCCACCAGCAGCCGAGGCTGGCATACGCTCACAAACAGGAGACCGGTCTTGATACACAGCCAACAGATCGAACGAACTGTAGTCCAACCACACACTCTGAGAGCCTGCCCCAGTGAGCTCAACCCAGCCTTTGGAACGAGTGACCACTTCTCCTGAATCTCGCTCCACTTCGAATAGGATGCTGCCATGAACCCCAACAACGCCCTGAGGAAGAAACCATCGCCCGTCAATGGGTACCGGGTAATCATCAGATCGCCATGCGCTCTTTTCCGCCGCGACGGGATTATCGAGGGTCTTGCTGTTATCGAAATCGGCATGTATGAGTAGAAGTGCTAAGAGGATCAGGAAAGCTGTGCTGTAGAGAAATCGCGCTCGACGAGCCATCAGGATCACCCGGCACCTCCTAGGAATCACTGTACTGCAGTGCTCAAATACCGAGGGTTGGACACGAGTCTTGACAGAGAAACTCGAATACGCGTACCCTCCCGACGGGAGGCAACGCAGCCCCCTGATAGAGAGGATACACGGCTCTTCACAGATGAGGGTGTAGTTCGGTAGCGGGACCCGGGTGGTGACAGGGATCGAGGTCCCCTGATGATGGAAGTTCCTACGCTCGCCATCCAGAAGACCTCGACATGGACAACGCTACCTTCACGACCCCTGACCTGACCACGTTCTGCCGCCTCGACGACCTGGGCCTGACCGTCACTGGTCAGCACCTCGGCCCGCAGCGAGCCACACTGCTGGGCCGCCCGACCGGGCTCGATGACTGGTGCCACCGCTGCGGCTGCCACGGTCAGGTTCGTGACAGCGTGGTCCGGGAACTGGCGCATGTCCCGTTCGGTTGGCGTCCCACCACCCTCCAGGTTCGGCTGCGCCGCTACCAGTGCACCGGCTGCGGGCATGTCTGGCGCCAGGACCTCACCGGCGCAGCGTCGCCGCGTTCCTGCTTGTCACGAGGTGCATTGCGATGGGCGCTGGAAGCGCTGGTGGTCAACCACCTGTCCATGACGCGCATCGCGGCCGCGCTCGGGGTGGCGTGGAACACCGCCAACGACGCCGTCCTCGCCGAAGGCCAGCGGATGCTCATCGACTCCCCCGGCCGCCTCGATGGCGTGACCGTCGTGGGCGTCGACGAGCACGTGTGGCGCCACACCCGCCGCGGCGACAAGTACGTCACCGTGGTCATCGACCTGACCCCCGTCAGCACCGGGACCGGAGCGTCTCGGTTGTTGGCGATGGTCGAGGGGCGTTCGAAGCAGGCGTTCAAGACGTGGCTCGCCGAGCAGCCCCAGACCTGGAGAGACGGAGTGAAGATCGTCGCGATGGACGGGTTCACCGGCTTCAAGACTGCCGCCGCCGAAGAACTGCCGAAAGCTGCCACGGTGATGGATCCCTTCCATGTCATCCGGCTCGCTGGGGATGCTCTGGATGTGTGCCGCAGGCGGGTCCAGGTCTCGCTGCACGGCAGTCGGGGGCGCAAGCACCATCCGCTCTACCAAGCACGGCGAACGCTACACACCGGCGCTGATCTACTCACTGACAAGCAACAACGCCGCCTGAATGCCCTGTTCGCTGATGACCGGCACGTTGAGGTCGAGGCCACTTGGGGCGTCTACCAGGCCATGATCACGGCCTACCGCACCAAGGCCCGCAGCGACGGCAAGAAGGCCCTGGCCAGACTGATCGACTCGATCGGGTCAGCGGTTCCCACCCGCCTGGTCGAGGTCTGCAAGCTCGGCCGCACCCTGGCCAAGCGCCGGGGCGACATCCTCGCGTTCTTCGACCACACCGGCTCGAGCAACGGCCCCACCGAGGCGATCAACGGCCGGCTCGAACACCTCCGAGGCACCGCTCTCGGCTTCCGCAACCTCACCCACTACATCGCCAGGTCCCTGCTTGAAGCCGGTGGGTTCAGACCCGATCTACACCCTGGATTGTGAAGGACCGGTCCATGGCGCGGCCCGCAGTGTCTGCATTGGGAGCAATTGACGACTATCTGATCCCGCATCTTCGACCGCTCCACCCGTCCCCCGCTGAGGCACACAACCAGCACTTCTCGCAGTCGCTTTCGATGTCGATGAGCTAGGGCTCCTCGGTGGGTTGGTACGTGCCGTACGGAGGGGGTTGCTCCACGCCTCCCCGTACCGGACCAAACCGACGAGGGGGCCTCAGCGATTTTCCCAAGCGTCGGGGGCCTTGAGGGCCTCCTCGACGGCGGGAGGGAAGTCACCGCGCAGCACGTCGGCCAGGCTCGTCCCGTCAAGGACGGAGCGCACGCTCGACCGGACCGCAACCCAGACCGTCCGCAGGTGGGTGGCGGCGCCGTCGTAGGCCATGGCCTGGGGGCGTTCCCCCCGCACCTCGGCGAGCGGCCCGTCGACGGCACGGATCACGGCACCGATGGAGATCTGCGTCGCCGGCCGGGCGAGGAGATAGCCACCGCCGGCACCCATCCTGCTCACGACGAGCTCGGCCCGTCGCAGGTCGGCGAGGATCGCCTCGAGGAACTTGCGCGGCAACTCCTGATCGTCGGCGAGCCGGACGACCGAGACCGGGGTTCCTCCGTCGGCGGCTGCGGCCAAAGTGAGCATGGCGCGCACCGCGTAATCGGATCGGGCCGAGATGTCCATGCCCTCAGTATGGCGGGCTGGGATCGCCGGTGGTGACCACGTCCTGAGACATCACGTGTCGCTGCTTGACCAATAGCAGGGTGTTCCGTGAAACTCCTACTCGTCACGTGGGACACATGGACCACGGAGCGCGCCGCACACTTCCCACGGAAGAGAGTCCTTGGTATGCGCAAGGCGTACGGCGTCACGACGACCACGCTGCTGCTCGCGATCGGGACCAACCCCGTCGCCGCCTCGGCCACCGTCCACCTCGCGGAGATCGGCACGACCCTCGTCTCCGGTGCCTCGCACTGGCGCTTCGGCAACGTCGACTGGACGGTCGTGCTCAAGATCGGCCTCCCCGGGGCAGTCGGCGCCTTCGCCGGCGCGACCTTCCTAGCCAGCCTCGACACCTCGACGGCCAAGCCGTTCATGTCGGGCATCCTGCTCGCGCTGGGGCTCTACGTCCTGCTGCGTTTCACCTTCAAGGGACTGCGCAAGGACCGCATCGGCACCCCGCTGCGCAAGCGTTTCCTCGCTCCCCTGGGCCTTTTCGGCGGCTTCGTCGACGCGACCGGCGGCGGCGGTTGGGGGCCTGTAGGCACCCCGGCGATCCTCGCCAGCGGGCGGATGGAGCCGCGCAAGGTCATCGGCTCGATCGACGCCAGCGAGTTCCTCATCTCGGTCGCCGCGAGCATCGGCTTCCTCGCCGCCCTCGGCTCTCAGGGCATCAACTTCTCCTGGGTCGCGATGCTCTTCATCGGTGGGGCGATCGCCGCACCGATCGCTGCCTGGCTCGTGCGCGCGATCCCTCCGCGGATCCTCGGCTCGCTGGTCGGTGGCCTCATCGTCCTGACCAACTCCAGGACGATCATGGGCAAGGACGGCCTCGCCTTGGACGACGCCGCGAAATGGGTCGTCTACGGCCTCGTGTGGGCCGGATGGATCGCCGCTGTCGCCTACAGCGTGCGGGCGCACCGGGCCGAGGTGGCCGCCGAGACGCCCGCGCCCCGCGGCAGCGACGAGCGCGAGCTCGTCGGCCAACCCGCCTGAGTGACGGGAGTAGTCCTTCCTATCCACGATTCCCAGATCATCTCGCCTCCCAGCACCAGGTGCTGGGTGCAGCGTGCCCAGGAACCGGGGTCAGGCCCCGCCCCGTCCACGATCGCGTCCGAGCGAGTCGAGCACGTCCAGGAGCTGTTGCCGGATCACTGCCCCACGCTCTGCAAACCCACGCTGTTGCCTCACGTTGTCAGCCCGTCCACCTGGAGTCTCGACCTCAACTGGCCCGTAGCCCCAATCGGCCAGATCATAGGGACTGGCGCGCATGTCCAGCTCTCGAATGTCACGGGCCAGCATGAAAGCGTCAAGCACCAGCTCTGAGCTGTACAAGGGAACCAGCTTGCAGGCAATCTTGCCGTAGAGGTCCATGTTCGCGTGCAAACACCCCGGCTGGTCCAGCTCGGGCTGTGCCTCGCGCGTCGGCGCCGACAGGTTCAGCGGCANNAAGCGGAAGGCGTCGAAGTGCGAGCAGCGCAGCCCGACCGACTCCACCGCCGATGCCACCTCCTGCGGTGACAGTCGCAGGCCCAGGTAGGGGTGGCGGGTCTGGTCGGGCCGCAGGTGGTAGACCATCGCCCACTCGTGCATCCCAAAACAGCCGAGCTGGGCCGGGCGGCTGGCGGTGCCACGCAGCAGCTTCCGCGTCCATTCCAGGGTGCCAGCGCGACGCGCGATGAAACCCTCAACGTCGACCTGGCTGTGGGCTGCCTCGTGGACGTAGAACTTCACACCCTCGAACGCGCCATCCGGGTCGTTCAGCACGACGCCCACCCCGGGATGCCACGCCTCCAGCTGCCCCGGACGCAGGTTGTAGTACTCGAACAGGAAGTCCTCGACCGGGTGCTTCTCACCCCGGCTCCGGCGTCGCTGAACCGACGCCAGCAACCCGTGGGCCCGGGAACGATGCTGCTCACGCGCAGCCTGCCACACCTGTGACGGGAGTACCGGCCGAGCAAAGGCCTCGTCAGTCACTCTCAGACGACCTCGACGTTGGGGTAGTCGGGCTCCCACATCGCCTCGTGCACCTGTTGGACGAGGTTGTCGAGCTCGGCGCGGGCCAGTCCCTCGTCCTTGGCCGTCTGAGCGACCGCCATCGCCACCCGCGCGGAGACCGAGCGCAGCTTGTCCATGCTGGGCAGCAGGGAAGCGCCAGGAGCACGGTCAGTCACGACGGAGGCCACGGCCTCCGCGGACGCGGCGATCATGGCATCGCTGACCCGGGAGGCCCGTGCCACGGCCACACCCAGGCCCAGTCCGGGGAACACCAGGGCGTTGTTGGCCTGGGCGATGTGGTGCGTCACCCCGTCGTACTCGACGGGCTCGAACGGCGAGCCGGTGGCGATCAGGGCCCTGCCCCGGGTCCAACGAAGCAGGTCGGCCGGGGTCGCCTCCGACAGGGAGGTCGGGTTCGACAGCGGCATGATGATCGGACGCTCGCAGTGCGCGTGCATCTCTCGCACGATGGCCTCGGAGAAGGCACCGGGCTGCGCCGAGGTGCCGATCATGATCGTCGGCTGCACATTGCGCACCACGTCCGCCAGTTCGTACCGGCCCGGATGGTCGAGCGTCCACCCTTCCAACTCGTCGGATCTGCGCGCGAAGGGCTTCTGGAAGTCGCGGAGCCTCGAGCCCTCCCGCAGCAGGCCGCCCGAGCCGAGCCCCCAGAAGTGCCTCAGCGCCTCCTCGCGGCTCATGCCCTCGGAGACCATCTCCTCCACCAGCAGGTTCGCGATGCCGGCACCTGCGGTGCCTGCGCCGTGGACGACGAGCCGATGGTCCGACAGCTTCGTCCGGCTCCGCTTGACCGCGCTCAGCACGGCGGCGACGACGACGGCTGCCGTGCCCTGGATGTCGTCGTTGAAGGTACAGATCTGTTCGCGGTACTTCTCGAGGATGCGGTGGGCGTTGTTGGCGCCGAAGTCCTCCCAATGGATCATCGCGTTCGGGTAGAGGGCGGTCACCGACTGCACGAAGCGGTCCACGAACTCGTCGTAACGCGCATCTCGAACCCGCGAATGGCGAACCCCGAGATAGGACTCGTCGTTGAGCAGGTCGAGGTTGTCGGTGCCCACGTCCAACACCACCGGGAGCGCACGGTTGGGGTGGATGCCGGCCGCGGCCGTGTACACCGACAGCTTGCCGATGGTGATGGCGACGCCTCCAACGCCCTGGTCACCGATGCCGAGAATGCCCTCCGAGTCGGTGACGACCACCAGGTCGACGTCCTCGCAGCCGTGGCCGTAGCTCTTCAGACCGGGGTTGATGCCATCCGGGTCGTCGATGTTGAGGTAGATGCCACGCGGCCGGTGGTACCAGTGGCTGTAGGTCTCGATCGCGGCGCCGATGGTCGGCGTGTAGACGATCGGCAGCATCTCCTCAATGTGCTCGGTCAGCAGGCGGTAGAACAGCGTCTCGTTCCGCTCCTGCATGGTGTTCATGTAGACGTACTTGCTCAGGTCGTCCGGCTGGGCGGAGAACTGCGCGTACACCCGCTTGAGTTGCTTGGCCATCGTCATGACATTCGGCGGCAGTAGGGCGTTGATGCCCAGCGCGATGCGCTGCTCGCGGGTGAAGGCGGTGCCCAGGTTCGTCAGCGGGTTCGTCAGCACCTCCCTTCCACGGGCCTTGATGCGCAGTGTGTAGCCATCGGGGCCGTGTACGTACTCGAAACTCTGGGGCATGCCCGTCAGCCTAGGGCGCTCGATCAGTTGCGACGCCCGGGGTCCGGCGGGACGATGTCGCTGTTGGGGTCTGGTTCCTCCTGCTGGATGCGGTCCTCGATCGTTTCAGAGGTGGTCAGGTCATCGGTGACGATCTCCTCGTCCAGTGGGACGACGCCATCGAGGCGAGCCTCGGAGCGCTTCGAGTCGTCCAGTTGGACGGCCAGGTCGACTCCGTCGTCCAGTGCGTCCTGTGTGCTCTGGGACTGCTCCCAGTCGCTGCTGATCTCGGCCTCCTCCAGCACGTCACTCGACGGGTCCATGGGCTCCAGGTCATCGTTCAACTGATCGGTCATGACCTCCACTGTGGCCAAGCCATCGCCGAGGCCACCACAACTTTCGCAGGTGGCGGAAGGATTTTCTTCCTTCCCTCGCCCAAAGGGGTACATGCTTGGTTCAGGCCCCGAGCCACCCCGGGCCGGCAAGCGAACAGGAGCCCATCGATGGACCATCTTGCAGACATCAAGAAGTACGCCTCGACAGTCGACGACACCGTCGTCGCGAACATGGAGAAGACCTACCGACTCGTGCTCAGTCGCCCCGACAGCGCGACGGTCTCGGAAGGTGACACCGGCGAGCTCAAGGCCGTGCGCGAGAACTTCGTGAAGAAGAAGCTGGGTGTCTCCGAGAGTGACGAAGCGATCGACAAGGCCGTCATGGACGTCGTGAAGAAAATCCCGGGCCGAAACTCGCGACTCACCGTCTACTACCTGCTCGCCGAGCACTACGGCAAGCTGGACATGTTCCGCTGATCCCGTCGATCCCGATTGTGGGCGAAGGCCCTCGCGAGGGGNNGCACGATTTGGCTGCCGATCAGTTCGAGAAACGCCCCGCGTAGGAGTCCAGGGCCGAGTCCAACAGTTCCAGTACCCGGACGGCTGCCGCGAGGTCGGTATCGCTGATCGTGGTGAGCGCCAAGACCTCCACGCCGTGCAAGCCCGAGGTCAGGCGAGCCACCACCTGCGTGCCCTCGGCCGTCAGCAGTACCCGCGCGCGCCGTCGATCGTCCTGGTCACGCTCGGAGACGACCAGTCCGGCCCGCGAGAGCCGTTCGACCAGGTAGGTCACCGCCCCGCTGGACAGCTCCAGGAATTTGGCCAGGTCGCCGGGTGTCAGGTGGGCCGCGCCCTCATCCTCAGCGGCCTTCAGCTGCATGAGCGCACGCAGGTCCGACAACACCAAGCCGTTGGCCCCTGCGAACCGGCTGATCGCGCGCAGGTTCCGGGCGCTGGCCGCGTTCAGACGGTCATGCAGCTGGGATTCGAGGTGTCTTCTGTCGCTGGTAGCCATGATTCGTCCACTCTATGGAGATGTCGACAAAGGGCCTCGACATGGGGCCCTGGTTACTCCATCTGCGTAATGGGTGGAGCACATCAGCGCGTGTTCCGTCTCGACGGCGACCGGCTGGACCATGACATGGGGATGGCGGGCGGCGGGCAGCCCGTGCAGGTGCAC
>DGKN01000134.1 GCA_002387005.1 Propionibacteriaceae bacterium UBA4569 | reverse complement strand
CGATCCACGCCTGGGAGTACACACCGTCGTCCTTCGTCGGGGTCCCGGAAATCGACCTGGGTGCCTTCGACGACACCCGCGAGCTGTTCACCGCCGCCCTGGACCGCTTTGTCGGGGAGCGCAACAGCACGGTCCCGGTCGAGACGCGCGTCGAGGTGGGCAGCGCCGGCGCGGCTCTGGTCGAGGCCTCCCACGAGGCAGAACTGGTCGTNNCGGGCTGCTCCTGGGCTCCACCTGCCGCGAGGTGGTCCGGCGCGCTCTGTGCCCCGTTCTGGTGGTTCCGGCTCCGCGAACCTGACCCCGCCGCGCTCCGGCGAAGGGGGCCCACCTAGAGTTGAGGAAACTCCCGGGCGGGAGCCCTCTTCACCGGAGACGAGGCAATGACGCAACGACTCGATGTTCTGCGCGAGATGCGCGAGCAGGCGATGGCAGGCGGCGGCGAGAAGCGGATCGAGGCCCAGCACGCGAAGGGCAAGATGACCGCTCGCGAGCGGCTGAGCTTCCTGCTGGACGAGAACTCCTTCCAAGAACTCGGCGCGCTCGCGAAGCACCACACCACCGACTTCGGCATGTCCGAACACCGCTACCCAGGCGACGGGGTGATCACCGGCTTCGGGAAGGTGAACGGACGCCGGGTCGCAGTCTTCGCCCAGGACTTCACCGTGCTCGGTGGCTCCTTCGGGGAGGTACAGGCCCAGAAGATCAGCCGCATCCAGGACCTGGCGCTGGTGTCTGGAATCCCGATGATCGGGTTGAATGACTCCGGCGGCGCGCGCGTGCAGGAGGGTGTGCGGTCGCTCGCCGCCTACGGTGAGGTCTTCTACCGCAATGTCGCCGCCTCGGGCGTGATCCCGCAGATCTCGNNCGCTCGGTCACCGGCGAGGACGTCGACGCCGAGACGCTCGGCGGCTCCTTCGTCCACAACGCCCGCTCCGGCAATGCGCAATTCAGCTGCACCGACGAGCAGGATGCGATCGAGCTGGTCAAGCTTCTGTTGAGCTACCTGCCGCAGAACAACACCGAAGACCCTGCCCCCCTGGTGCCGCACGACGAGGCCGACCGGATGGATGAGCGGCTCAACGAGATCATCCCGGTCGACGATCGCGAGGCCTACGACATGCGCGAGGTCGTCGAGATGATCTTCGACGACGCCTCCTTCCTCGAGGTGCACGGCCAGTTCGCCGGAAATGCGCTGGTCGGCTTCGCACGGCTGGACGGCCANNTCGACATCGATGCCTCCGACAAGATCAGCCGCCATATCCGCATCTGCGACATGTTCAACATCCCGCTGGTGACCTTCGTCGACTGCCCCGGCTACCTGCCCGGCGTGCAGCAGGAGTACAACGGCGTGATCCGCCACGGCGCCAAGATCATCTACTCCTACTGCCAGGCCACCGTCCCCAAGCTCTCGGTGGTGACCAAGAAGGCGATCGGCGGCAGCTACGTCGCCCTGTCAAGCAAGCAGATGGGCAACGACGTCGCCTTCGCCTGGCCCAGCGCGCAGATCGCGGTGATGGGCCCCGAGGGCGCCGCCAGGCTGCTGAACAAGCGCCAGATCCAGGCTGCGGATGACCCGGCGGCGGAGGAGACGCGCTTCATCGAGGACTACCGCGAGAAGTTCTTCAACCCCTACCGCGCCGCCGACGTCGGCCAGATCGATGAGGTGATCGAGCCGAAGGAAACCCGTCCCCGCCTGATCCGCGCGCTCGAGGTGCTGCGGACCAAGGTCCAGACCAATGTGCCCAAGAAGCACGGGCTGTTCCCGGTCTAGGAGGACGTGATGGACGACCTTGGTTGGGGACTGTTCATGACGGCGGCNNGTTGATCCTGATGGGGCTGCTGCTGGCCATCGGCGCCTGGGACCGGCGCAGCGTCGAGGCCACCGCACCTCTGTCGGCCTGCCTTGAGGACGCGGGCTCCGCCGAGGTGACAGCACCTGTGACCGCGGGTTCCTCGGTCGAGGTGCTGGGTCACGGGCTCACCCGCGACCAGGTGGCCGCGGTCGCCCTTGCCGTCACGATCCACGAACGCGTCCGCCGGGCCCAGGCTGCCCCCGCGATGCGCACCCACCAGCCGGGCAGCCACCTGTACGCAAGCCGCTGGGTGTCCGCCGGACGCACCCTGCAGAACACCTCCTGGCGACGAAAGTAGGAAGACGATGCGCCGCTACACCATCGAGGTCAACGACCTCTCACACAGCATCGACATCGACGAGGTCACCGCGGACGAGTTCGACGTCGTCGTCGACGGCATCTCGACGCGCGTCCGCCTGCACGACCACGCCGATCTCGCGCAAGCCGCGATCACCCCCGACGTCACCGTCACGGGACGACGAGCGATGCATGAACCGGTCGTCCGCGACCTCCCGCACGGCGAGCTGGGCGGCTCCCAGGCTCCCAGTACCCAGGCCCACAAGCCCGCCCCAGCGGTCGCCACCGGCCCGACGCCCACGACCGGGACGGACGCAATGACCGCGCCGATGCCCGGCGTGGTGTTGTCCATCAGCGCGTCGCCGGGTCAGACGGTCGTCCGAGGTGACCTGGTGATGGTGCTGGAGGCGATGAAGATGAAGAACGAGATCCGCGCCAGCCGCGACGGCATGATCGCCGGGTTCGGCTGCGCGGTCGGCGACCAGGTGAAGTACGGCGACGTGCTGGTCCGTTTCGCCGCGGGCGCTTGAACGGCGAAATGGCATGAACAGTGAAGTCTGGACGCGGCTGCTGGCTGGCGTCACCCACCTGAACTGGCAGAACGCAGTGATGATGGCGGTCGGCTGCCTGCTGATCTACCTGGCGGTGAAGAAGGAGTACGAGCCATTGCTGCTGATCCCGATCGGCATCGGCTGCGTGCTGGCCAACCTGCCGCTGTCACCGCTGGTGGCGGACGGCGGGATGCTCAAGATCCTCTATGACATGGGCGTCGGCAACGAGCTCTTCCCGCTGTTCATCTTCATCGGCATCGGTGCCCTGACCGACTTCGGGCCCTTGCTGGAGAACCCGAAGATGGTGCTGCTGGGCGCCGCCGGCCAGTTCGGCATCTTCCTCACCCTGCTGCTCGCGCTCGCCCTGGGCTTCACCCACAACGAGGCAGCCTCGATCGGCATCATCGGCGCGATCGACGGTCCGACGTCCATCTATGTCTCCGGCATCCTGGCCCCGCACATGCTGGGCCCGATCACGGTCGCCGCATACTCCTACATGTCGCTGGTGCCCATCATCATGCCGCCCGTGATGCGCCTGCTGACGACCAAGAAGGAGCGGGCGATCCGGATGCCCTACTCCTCGCGAGAGATCAGCCAGCGCACCCGGATCATCTTCCCGATCCTGGTGACCGTCGTCGTCGGCACCCTGGTGCCCTTTGCCACGCCGCTGATCGGTGCGCTGATGCTGGGCAACCTGCTGCGTGAGTCCAAGGTGGTGGAGCGGCTCACGAATGCCTCCGCCAACGAGCTGGCCAATGTCGTGACCCTCTTCCTCGGGCTGGCGATCGGCTCCACGATGGTCGGCCAGAGCTTCCTGAAAACGTCCACGCTGGCGATCCTGGCGCTGGGCCTGCTGGCCTTCGCCCTGGACACCGCCACCGGCGTGATGTTCGGCAAGCTGCTCAATGTGCTNNCACTTCAACCCGCTGATCGGCGCGGCCGGCATCTCGGCCTTCCCGATGGCGGCGCGCGTGGTGCAGCAGGAGGCCGCGAAGGAGGACTTCGAGAACTTCATCCTGATGCACGCGATGGGCGCCAATGCGGCTGGCCAGGTGGCCTCCGTGGTCGCCGGTGGCGTGCTGCTGGCGCTGATGGGGGCCGGGTAGTCACGGTTGGGCACGACGGACAGCGTCCTGATGCAGAACCACTGCACGCGGCCATGATGCAGCTGTCCCGTACACCGGCACCTGCGAGTTGCGGACGATCCGAGAGGCCGGGCCAGATGGCTTAGCTGTCAGCTCGGGACCACAGAGCGCGCGGCAATGGCAGGATTGAGCCATGGCGATCTCTCCTCCCCCGATGGATGCGTCGCACGTCGACGCCTGGCTCACCGACATGGACGGAGTGCTCGTCCACGAGGAGCACGCGATCCCCGGCGCCTCGGACTTCATCGATGCCCTCAAGGCGCACGACCTGCGCTTCCAGGTGCTCACCAACAACTCGATCTTCCCCCCGCGTGACCTGCGCGCCCGCCTGCTGAGCAGCGGGATCGACGTCCCGGAGGCAAACATCTGGACGTCCGCCCTGGCCACCGCGAAGTTCCTCGAGACCCAACGTCCCAATGGCACCGCCTTCGTGATCGGCGAGGCGGGCCTGACGACGGCGATGTACGAGGCCGGTTACACGATGGTCACCCGCGACCCCGACTATGTGGTGCTGGGCGAGACCCGCACCTACTCCTTCGAGGCGATCACCCAGGCGATCCGCCACATCGAGAACGGGGCGCGTTTCATCGCCACCAACCCCGACGTCTCCGGCCCGTCGATATGGGGCACCCTGCCTGCCACCGGCTCGGTAGCGGCTCTGATCACGGCGGCGACGAACCACAAGCCCTACTACATCGGCAAGCCCAACCCCCTCATGATGCGCACGGCCCTCAACCGGATCGAGGCGCACTCCGAGCACACCGTGATGGTCGGCGACCGGATGGACACCGACGTGCGCAGCGGCTTGGAGGTCGGCATGCGGACGATCCTTGTGCTGTCGGGCTGGACCATCCGTGAGCGCGTGGAGGACTACCCCTACCGGCCGACCCGGATCGCCGACTCGATCGCCGACGTGGTGGACGTGGTGGCCCAGCGCGCCGTCCCCGCCGAGGAACGCGGGGTCTGAGCCCACACGCAGAAGCGTGTCCAGGCCTCAGCGGCGTCGCGTCCCGAACAACGAGCGGACGATCTCGCGGCCAGCCGAGCGCGCGAACTGCTTGAAGGCGCTGGAACCGACGACCTGCTCCACCACCGTCTTGTCCTGACGGGCCCGGCCACGGGGCGCCGATACCTTCTCCGCGGCCTGTTGGGCCTTCTGCTCGGCCGCCTCCTGCTTGGCGGCAGCCTCGGCAGCAGCGGCATCCGCAGTCGCCTGGAGCTTGGCGGCCAGCATCTCCTGCGCCGACTCGCGGTCAACCGGTGTGCCGTACTTGGCCTGCAGCGGCGAGGCGGAAACCGCCGCGGCCATCTGCTCGGCAGGGGTGGGGGCCATCAGCGACTGCGGCGCCCGCATCCGCGTCCAGGCGACCGGGGTGGGCGCACCGTCTGGGTCCATCACGGTGACGATCGCCTCGCCGATGCCCAACGACTGCAGGGTCTCGGCCAGGTCGTAGTGACTCCTGGGGAAGGTGGCAACGGTCTGCTTGAGCGCCTTCGCGTCGTTCGGCGTGTGCGCCCGCAACTGGTGCTGCACGCGGGAACCGAGCTGCGCCAGCACGTCGTCCGGCACGTCCTTGGGGGTCTGGGTGACGAAGAAGACACCGACGCCCTTCGAGCGGATCAGCCGCACGGTCTGCGCAATCGCGTCGAGGAAGGCCTTCGACGCGCCGTCGAACAACAGGTGCGCCTCGTCGAAGAAGAAGACCAGGTTCGGCTTCTCGACGTCCCCGACCTCGGGCAGGTCATGGAAGAGGTCTGCGAGCAGCCACATCAAGAAGGTGCTGAACAGCGCTGGGCGGTCCTGCAGGTTCGGCAGTTCCAGCAGCGAGATGATGCCCCGGCCATCGGACGCGGTGCGCAGCAGGTCCTTGGTCTCGAACTCGGGCTCGCCGAAGAAGTCATCCGCACCCTGGTCGGAGAGCGTGATCAGATTGCGCAGGATCACCCCGACGGTGGTCGACGAGAGCCCACCGATCGTCTTCAGC
The DNA here is from genome assembly GCA_002387005.1 of Propionibacteriaceae bacterium UBA4569. Lineage (GTDB taxonomy): Bacteria > Actinomycetota > Actinomycetes > Propionibacteriales > Propionibacteriaceae > Luteococcus > Luteococcus sanguinis. The sequence continues at coordinate 34,252 of DGKN01000134.1, read as the reverse complement.
TCCGCCTTGCCCTCGCCATCGGTCAGGTATCGCAGCAGCGACACGAGGTCCTTGAGGTCCAGCAGCGGCAGGCCCTTGGTGTCGGCGTAGTGGAAGACCAGCCCGAGCGAGCTCTCCTGGGTCTCGTTGAGCTCCAGGACCTTGCTCAGCAGCACGGGCCCGAATGAGGTCATGGTGGCACGCAGCGGGATGCCCGTCCCCTGGCCGCCCAGCGCGTAGTAGTCGACGGGGTTGGCGGCGCCCACCCAGTCCTGGCGGATCGCCCGGGTGCGGGCCAGCAGCTTCTCGGAGCTGGTGCCGGCGCTTCCCAGACCNNGCCCTTGATGTCGGCGGCGAAGACGGGGACGCCGGCATTGGAGATCTGCTCGGCCATGAGCTGCAGCGTCTTGGTCTTGCCGGTACCGGTTGCACCCGCGACCAGTCCGTGGCGGTTGAGCATCGACAAGGGGATCCGGATCATCGCGTCCGGGACGGGGGTTCCACCGTCGGCCAGAACGCCGAGCTCGATGGCCGGTTCGTCGAAGGTGTAGCCCTTGGTGATCTCGTCGACCGCAGTGGTCTTGTCAGATGCTTCGCTCATGAGGTCAAGCGTGCCACGACGCTGCCCCCCGCTGCTGCTGCCGGCGGCTAGGCTGTATGCGTGATCTTCAAGCGTGTCGGAGACTCCCGTCCCTACCCTGAACACGGCTACGTGCAAAAGCAGTGGGCCGCGATCGCACCACACCAGGTGCGCCTCGACCAGCTGGTCACCACGAAGCGCACCCTCGACCTCGACGCCCTCCTCGAGGAGGACTCGACCTTCTACGGCGACCTGTTCGCGCACGTCGTCAGCTACCGCGGCGAGCTGTACCTGGAGGACGGCCTGCACCGAGCCCTGCGCGCCGCACTGCAGCAGCGCCAGACGATGCACGCCCGCGTGCTCGAGGTCAAGTAGTCTCTTCCCCAACCCTTCGGGCCGATCGGGCCCCAGATGGACGACTTCAGGAGGCCAGGTGCAGCGCTACGTGCGCATGTTCGGCACGCCCGTCACGCTGCTGGCGCTGCTCTGTGTCCTCATCTTCGGGGCAAAGTGGGGCTACGACAATGTGATGGCCCCACCGCCGGCCGCCCCGCAGACCCCCTGCGTCGACCAAAGCGTCGGCAAGGCGCTCACCACCAAGCAGGTCACGGTGAAGGTCTACAACGGTGGACGCAAGACGGGCCTGGCCGGACGGGTCGCCGCGCAGTTGAAGGCCAAGGGCTTCATCATCGGTCGCACCGCGAACACCGAGACGCGCGTCACGACCACCCAGATCATCGGGGCGAACCCCGACAACCCCGAGGTGAAGCTGGTCGCGGGTTTCTTCAAGGGCGCGAAGATCAGCGGGGATGACCGTCTCGACCACTCCGTCGATGTGTTGGTCGGCCAGGAGACCACGGGCTTCACCGCCTCGGCGCCGACGTCGATCGCCGTGAACGGCGCGGTGTGCCTGCCCGCCACCGGCACCCCGACCCCCAGCGCAGCCGCCTCACGCTGACCGACGCCACCTACTGCCGAACTGAGCCCGGCAACCACCGATGTCGATGGTTGCCGGGCTCAGTTCTCGTTGTGGCAGGTTCTCGCTGTGGCAGGTTCTCGTTGTGGCAGGNNGTCGCTTCAGGCTTCCAGGCTGACGCTCGCCCACCTGGCCAGTCGCCCACCGCGTCCGATCTCGGTGAACCGGCGTTCCACCTCGGCCCGGTGGCGTTCGGGGGTGACCACCAGCAGTTCGTCCCCCATCTCCAGCACGTCGCTGGCCACGGGTGCGAAGGAACGCTCACCGCGGATGATCAGCGAGACGACGCTGTTGCGGGGCATCCGCAGCTCCCGGATCGACACCCCCACCAACTGCGAGCCGTGGGGGACGCGGACCTGCAGCAGGTCGGCGCGGATCTTGTCCAGGGGTGCGGCCTCGATGTCGACGTCGCGGGCAGCGTCCGGGTCGTAGAGGCCCAGCCGTCGGCCCACCCAGGGCAGTGTGGGCGCCTGCAGGCAGGTGAAGACGATCACGAAGACGAGCACGACGTCGAACAAGAGTTCCGCGCCGGGCATCTTCTGGGCCATCGGGACGGTCGCGAGAATGATCGGCACCGCGCCGCGCAGGCCGGCCCAGCTCAGGAAGACCTGTTCCCGCAAGGGGATGCGGAACCACACCGCACAGGCGTGGACGGATGCCGGGCGCGCCACGAAGGTGAGGAAGATGCCAGCTGCCAGGCCGGTCAGCACCGAGCGCATGGTGACCCGGCCCGGGTTGGCGAGCAGGCCCAGCATCACGAAGAGCCCGATCTGCGCGACCCAGCCGATGCCCTCCACGAATGAGCGGGTGGCGTTGCGGTGCGGGAGCCGTCCATTGCCCAAGGCGACCGCCGCCACGTAGACGGCCGCGAATCCGGAGACGTGGCAGGTGACGCCTAAGCCATAGGTGGCCACTGCCCACGACAGGGTCGCGAGGGGGTACAGGCCCGAGCTGGGCAGGGCGATCCGACGCAGCACCAAGACGCCCGCCAGACCCAACGCGATGCCGATCGCGATACCACCGATGAGTTCACCCACCACGAGCGCGGCAAGCCCCCACCACCCTCCGTGCGGCTCGTTCCCGATCGCCAGCTCCGTGAAGGCTGCCACCAGCAAGACCGTCGGGGCATCGTTGAGGCCCGACTCTCCCTCGAGTACGGCCCGCACCCGGCTGGGCAACGGCACCCCGCGCAGCACCGCGAACACGGCCGCGGAATCAGTGGGCGCCGTGACTGCGCCGAGCAGGAGCGCGACCGGCCAGGCAAGGCCCAGCACATAGTGTGCGAAGCCACCCATCAGCGCGATCGAGACGAGGATGCCAAGGGTTGCGAGCAGGCCCGCCAGCCCCAGTGCGGGGCGGATGGCCTCCCACTTCGTCGTCAGGCCACCTTCGGCCAGGATCAGCACCAAGGCGGCGAAGCCGAGGCCGTGGGCCAGGTAGGCATCGGAGAAGGGGACCCCCAGGCCGCTGTTGCCGAGCACCATCCCGACGAACAGGAAGATCAACAGTGACGGAAGGCCGAAGCGAGAACCCAGTCGGGCGGCGAAGACGGCCACGAGCGCGACCACCGACCCCAACAACATGGCGAGGTCGATGGATGACATGGGTTGATTCTTTCAGAACGAGCAAGGGCCCCGGGAACTTGTCCCGGGGCCCTCCATGCTGGCGGTGACGGAGGGATTTGAACCCTCGGTGGCTTGCACCACACTCGCTTTCGAGGCGAGCTCTTTCGGCCGCTCAGACACGTCACCGTCGCCAAAGATAGCGCGTCGGTTCACCCGGGCGCCAATCGCGCGGCGCCCTCAGCGGCCGAAGAACTGGACCAGCAGCGCCGCGCACTCCGCAGCCCGCACCCCGCCCAGCACCTCGGGGCGGTGGTTGAGACGTCCGTCACGCACCACGTCCCACAAGGACGCCACGGCGCCGGCCTTCTCGTCGAAGGCACCGAAGACCAGTCGTCCCATTCGGGAGGCGACGATCGCACCGGCGCACATGGTGCACGGCTCCAGGGTGACGACCAGCGTGCAGTCGGTCAGCCGCCAGCCGTCCCCCCCGGGACGCGCGTTCAACACCTCCGCGGCCCGCCGGATGGCCAGCACCTCGGCGTGCGCGGTGGGGTCCCCGGTCAGTTCACGTTCGTTGGCAGCCTGGGCGAGCACCTCTCCCGAGGGCGACAGGACGACCGCCCCGATCGGCACGTCGCCGTGACCGGTGGCGCGAGCGGCAGCGTCCAGGGCGAGGCCCATCGCCTCGTCCCATCGGGTTCCCACTGGCGGAACAGACGGGTTCAGATCCGCCCCTGCGACTCGACCGCACGGCGGAAGGGCTGCTCCATCTTCATCTGGCGAACCAGCGACTCCACCAGCGCGTCGGAGTCCTCGTCGATGTCGTCGGCCAGCTGCTGCAGGTCGAACTCCCCGACGCCCAGGTCGGTGAGCATGTCCAGGTCACCGACCACGTCGGAGTCGTCGTCCGGGTCGGGCACCTCAAGGCCGAGGTAGTCGACGACGTCGCGGGCAATGGGCCAGTCGTTCGCCGACACCGCGTCATTCAGCAGCACCTGAACACTGCGTCCCCGCACCCGCACCAGAACGAAGATCTCGTGCGCTACGGACAAGACCCCCAGAGCTCCCCCATCGCCGGGGATGCGTCGCAGCTGGTTCACCAGTTCGTCGAAGTCGTTCGCCAGTTCCTTGTCCATCGGGACGGCCACCGGCGCGCCATCCTCGCGGTAGAGCGCGACCACGAAGTCGACCTCGTCCTCGGTGGCGTCGTCGAGGTCGTCGTCCTCGTCGTCGTCTTCGTCGTCCTCGTCGTCCTCGTCGTCGTCTTCGTCGTCCTCGTCGTCCTCGTCGTCGTCGAGGTCGTCCTCATCCTCGTCGTCGTCGTCCTCGACATCGAGTTCCACGTCGGCATCAACACCGGCGGGAACGTCGTCGTCCAGCTCGTCGGGGGTGTCGACCTCATCCTCCAGCACGTCCGTCTGCTGTTCCTCGTCGCGGTCGAAGGGCTCGACGTCATCGATCTTCGGGGTCACAACATCCTCCTCGGCTGATGGCTGCAGTGCCCATCGTTGCAGACGGGTCAACCCTTTTCACACCGACGGTGCCTGCCCACCGATCCCGCCCGGAACTGGCGGCACCGGATGTGCGACAGTGTGCGGGTGGAACTGATCGTCCTTGACCATCCCCTGGTGACGCACAAGCTCACCCACCTGCGCGACCGTGAGACGGATTCGCCCACCTTCCGGGCACTCGTCGAAGAACTCGTGACCCTGCTGGCCTATGAGGCCACCCGCGAGGTTCGCGTCGAACCCGCAACCGTCCAAACCCCTGTCGCGCCCTATCACGGAGTGCAGATCAGCAAGCCGCGGCCGCTGGTGGTGCCGATCCTGCGCGCCGGGCTGGGCATGCTCGAGGGCATGACGCGCCTGATGCCCAATGCCGAGGTCGGTTTCGTCGGCATGGTGCGTGACGAGGAGACCCTGGAGCCCTTCACCTACGCCGAGCGCCTGCCGAAGGACCTGTCGGGCCGCCAGTGCTACGTCCTGGACCCGATGCTGGCCACCGGCGGCTCGCTGGGCGGCTGCGTGAACTTCCTGGTGGACCGTGGCGCCGACCACATCACCTGCATCTGCCTGCTCGCCGCCCCCGAAGGCATCGAGAAATTCCGTCGTCTGGTCGAGGACCTCAAGGTGCCCTGCACCTTGGTGCTGGCCGCGGTGGACGAGAAGCTGAACGAGAACGGCTACATCGTTCCCGGTCTGGGTGACGCGGGCGACCGCCTCTATGGCCTGGCCGAGTAGTCGTTCAGCAGCGACGATTCGCCACGGACGACGAACGGTCCCGCCCCAACAGGGGCGGGACCGTTTCGCTGTCGCTGGCCGTACCGAGCTCAGATTTCCTGGGGACGGGTGTCGCGGCGGTTGCGGGCATCGACGCGCTCGTCCAGCACCGTCGGGTCCAGGGTGCCGGTGATGGTCGGCTGGTAGGCATCGCCCAGCTGCTTGACGGCCAGCCGGCTGACCAGCTGCTGGCGGGTCGTCACGCGCTCGGAGCGGGCATTGGACACGAAGGCGATGGTCCAGTGGGCCAGCGTCGTGATCCGCGCCTTGAAGCCGGTCAGGGTGACCAGGTGCAGGCCCAGCCATGCGAGCCAGGCCACGAAACCCGTCATCTCGATGCGTCCGATCTTCACCACCGCACCGAACTTGCTGATGACCGCCATCGACCCCTTGTCGAAGTACTTGAAGGGGGTGACCACCGGTTGACCCTTGACCTCGCCGACGATCTTCTTGGCGACGTACTGGCCGGACTGGATCGCCACCTGGGCGACGCCGGGAAGCTTGTCCAGGCTCATCATGTCGCCGATCACGAAGACCTCGGGGTGGCCGGGCACGGAGCAGTCGGGCTGCACCTCCAGCCGTCCGGCGCGGTCGATCTGCGCCTCGGTCTGGTCGGCGATCATCTTGGCCAGCGGCGACGCCTGGACGCCCGCGGCCCACACCTTGCAGGCGGCCTCGATGCGCTCCTCGGCGCCGTCCTTGTACTTCACGGTCAAACCGTTGGCGTCGACGTCGGTGACCAGACCACCGAGCTTCACCTCGACGCCGAGCTTCTCGAGCGTCTGCTTGGCCTTGCCGGAGAGATGCTCGCCGAAGGGCGGCAGCACCCGGTCGGCGCCGTCGAGCAGGATGACGCGCGCCTTGCGGGGGTCGATGCGGCGGTAGTCGTCCTTGACCGTGTGGAGGGTGCGCTCACGGATCTGACCGGCCATCTCGACGCCGGTGGGGCCGGCGCCGACGACCACGAAGGTCATCAGGCGTTCGCGCTCCTCCTGGTCGGAGGTCAGCTCGGCCACTTCGAGCGAACCGAAGATGCGGGCGCGCAGCTCGAGGGCGTCGTCGATGGACTTCATCCCCGGCGCGAAGACGGCGAAGTGGTCGTTGCCGAAGTAGCTCTGGCCCGCGCCGGCAGCCACGATCAGGTAGTCGTAGCTGATCGAGCTGACAGTGCCCAGCGCCTCCGCCTCGACCTTCTTGTTCTCCACGTCGATGGCAGTCACCTCGCTCATCAGCACGGTGACGTTCTTCTGGTCCTTGAGGATCTCGCGCGTCGGCGGGGCGATCTCACCGGGCGAGAGAATGCCGGTGGCCACTTGGTAGAGCAGCGGCTGGAAGAGGTGGTGGGTGGTCTTCGCGACCAGGATGATGTCAACGTCAGCGTCCGCCAGGGCCTTGGCGGAAAAGAGTCCGCCGAAGCCCGATCCGATGATGACCACGCGTGGCCTGCTCATGCCTGCTCCATTCTTGCGTCCCCGATCGGTGGCCGTTGCCTGCGTGCTCAGGTCGGCAGGCCAAGGCTAGCTCGGTGGTGACATTCCCCACAGCTGATGTCCATCACGGTGGGCCGTCTGGCCGCCAGCTGGCCGGGATTTTCCACCGAGGGCTCCGGTGATGCACCCTGTTCGTCGTGTCCTCGGGCAGATCAACTCAGCGAACCCATCCGCACGCGGGAATCCCCATCTCGTGCGGGGCCGTGATCCGTGACGAGCAGGGCCGCCTGCTGATCGTGAAACCCACCTACAAGACTGGTTGGACGATCCCCGGGGGGACGATGGAACTGGACGGCGAGACGCCGTGGCAGGCCTGCCAGCGCGAGGTGCTGGAGGAGGTCGGCCTGCGCGTCCGCCACGGACGTCTGGTGGCCGTCGACTCGCGTCCGCCGAAGGGTCCAGAACCGCTGCGGGTGCGGATGCTGTTCGACTGCGGGACGCTGACCCCGGAGCAGGTCGCCGCGATCCGGCTGCCTCGGGCGGAGTTGCGGGCGCACCGTTTCGTCACCATCGATGACGCGATGCCGCTGCTGCGCACGCCGATCGCCCGTCGGGTTGCCGCCGGGATCAGGACGACGAGTTGTGTCTACCTGGAGGACGGGCTTCCCGCAACCGGGATCATCGACTGACATCTGGGTTGCCCATGGCGTCCGGCGGGGAGTTGGCTGGGCGCATGCGCAGCATCGAGGAGATCTATCCGCCCTATCGCCTGCGGATCACCTGCGGTCCGCTGGAGCTGCGCCATGTGCGGGAGGCCGACGTCCCGGACGTGGTCGAGCTGGCCCAGGCTGGGATCTACGACCCCTCCGCGCTGCCCTTCCTGAACCGCTGGGCCGAGGCTCCCGCGGACAGGCTGCCGCTGCAGACCGCCCAGTTCTACTGGGGGACGATGGCCAGCTTCTCCCCCGCGGCCTGGGACCTGCGCTTGGTTGTGCGTCATGAGGGCGTGCTCGTGGGCATGCAGGACCTGTCGACCAACGGTTTCGTGCACACCGGATCGATCGAGACCGGGTCGTGGCTGGGGCGCGATTTCCAGGGCCGCGGCATCGGGACGCTGATGCGCCAGGCCGTGTGCGCCTTCGGCTTCGACCACCTGCACGCGCTGCAGATGACCAGCGGGTACATGGAGGGCAACGAGGCCTCGGAGGCCGTGAGCCGAAAGGTCGGCTACACCTTCAACGGACGCTTCCGCAGCGTCCACCCCGATGGCGACAGCGCCCGCGTCGAGGAGCGGGTGGTGTTGACGCCTGAGAACTTCGTCCGCCCGCCCTACCCCGTCGAGGTGGCCGGTGGCGAGCAGTTCCTGGCCTTCATCGGCGTGCCACCCGCGAGCTGAGCCCCAGAACCACCGATGTCGGTGGTCTTCGGGTTCAGTCCGGGGCCCCGCGTCAGTAGTAGTACGGAAAGGCGGACCAGTCGGGGTCACGCTTCTGCAGGAAGGAGTCACGGCCTTCGAGCGCCTCGTCGGTCATGTAGGCCAGGCGGGTGGTCTCGCCGGCGAAGACCTGCTGGCCGACCAACCCGTCGTCGATGGCGTTGAAGGCGTACTTGAGCATCCGCTGCGCGGTCGGGGACTTGCCGCAGATGAGCTTGGCCCACTCCAGGCCCTCGGTCTCGAGGTCGGCGTGCGGGACGACCTTGTTGACGGTCCCCATCTCGTAGGCGCGCTGGGCGTCGTAGGTCTGGCCCAGGAAGAAGATCTCGCGGGCCACCTTCTGCCCCACCTGGCGGGCCAGGTAGGCCGATCCGAAGCCGGCGTCGAAGGAGCCGACGTCGGCATCGGTCTGCTTGAACCGGGCGTGCTCGGCCGAGGCGAGCGTCATGTCGCAGACCACGTGCAGCGAGTGCCCGCCGCCTGCGGCCCAGCCGTTCACCAGCGCGATCACCGGCTTGGGCATGAAGCGGATCTGGCGCTGCACCTCGAGGATGTGCAGCCGGCCGAGCTTGGCCTGGTCGATCGGGGACGGCTTCGCGGAACCGTCGTTGGCACCCTCGCCGGCGTCCACCTCGGCCATGTAGCCGGCCTTGCCGCGGATCCGCTGGTCACCGCCGGAGCAGAAGGCCCAACCGCCGTCCTTCTCCGAGGGGCCGTTGCCCGTGATCAGCACGCAGCCGACATCGGCGCTCATCCGCGCGTGTTCCAGGGCGGTGTACAGCTCGTCCACGGTGTGTGGACGAAAGGCATTGCGCACCTCGGGACGATTGAAGGCGACCCGGACGGCCGGCACGGACCTGGCGCGGTGGTAGGTGATGTCGGTGAAGCCGAAGCCCGCCACCTCCTCCCACAGCTCGGGGTTGAAGGGGTTGGCCGTCTGCTCGCTCATGGGCGTGAGACTACCGACTCCGAACGACGTGACCTTGCCAGCTCTCCCGCCATTCGCTCAGGACAGCAGCGCACGGTCCGACAGCGTCGCGCGGGCGCGCTCGGCGAACTCGTCCAGCAGGTCCTCCACGGTGGCGTCCCGCTTGGCCTGCCCGTCCAGTTCGAGGACGATGCGTCCCTCGTGCATCATCACCAGCCGGTTGCCGTACTCCAGCGCGTGGGTCATGTTGTGGGTCACCATCAGCGTGGTCAGCCGGTGCCGCTCGATCGCGTCCTTGGTGAGGCGCATCACCAGCGCGGAACGCTGGGGGTCCAGCGCGGCGGTGTGCTCGTCCAGCAACAAGACCTTCGGCTCGACGAAGGTGGCCATCAGCAGGCTGAGCGCCTGACGCTGACCACCAGAGAGCATGCCGACCTTGGTGGTGAGGCGGTCCTCCAGGCCCAGTTCGAGGGTGGTGAGCTCATCGCGGAAGCGTGCCTTGCGGGCACGCGAGATGCCGGTCCCCAGACCGCGGGACTGGCCCCGGCGCAGCGCCAGGGCGAGGTTCTCCTCGATCGTCAGGTGCGGGGCGGTGCCCACCATCGGGTCCTGGAAGACGCGGGCGACGCGGCCAGCGCGGGCCGGTTCGGAGAGCTTGGTGACGTCGTGTCCGTCGATGGCGACGCGGCCCGAATCGACGCCGTAGCGGCCGCCGACGACGTTCAACAGCGTCGATTTCCCGGCGCCGTTGGACCCGATGACGGTGACGAAGTCACCGGGCGCCAGCGCCAGCGAGATGTCGTCCAGGGCACGGCGTTCGTTGACGGTGCCCGGGTAGAAGGTCTTCGAGATGGACGTCAGCTCGAGCATCAGGCCACCCCCTGGGCCAGCGACTGCTCGTCCACCAGCGTCTTCTCGTCCACCAGCACGGCCTGCGCGTCCCGCTCACGCTGTACGCGCTTGCGCTGGGCGTAGCGACGGAAGGGCGCAAAGCGAGGCAGCAGCAGCGCGGCGATCACCAGCAGCGCGCTGATCAGCTTCATGTCGTTGGGGTTCAGGCCGGCATTCAGCGCCAGCTGGATGATGGCGCGGTAGGCGACCGAGCCGAGTACGACGGCGGCGGTGGCGATCGCGACGACCCGTCGTCCGATCAACGCCTGCCCCAGGATCACCGAGGCGAGGCCCGCGACGATCAGGCCGATGCCCATGGAGATGTCGGCATAGCCCTGGAACTGGGCGATGATCGCGCCGCAGGCCGCGACCAGGCCATTGCTGAGCGAGACGCCCAGCAGCTTCATCGAGTCGGTGCGCACGCCCTGGGCCGAGGCCATCTCGGGGTTGTCACCGGTGGCGCGCAGCGCGAGGCCCAGGTCGGTGCCCAGGAACCAGTCGAGCGCGAACTTGAGCGCCAGCGCGACCACGGCGAAGATGCCGACGCTGGCCCAGGTGCCGAGCAGGGAGTGCTCTCGCATCGGGTCCAGGATCGTCGACTGGCGCAGCAGCGGCAGGTTGGCCCGGCCCATGATCCGCAGGTTGATCGAGTAGAGCGCGATCTGGGTCAAGATGCCGGCGAGCAGCGGGTTGATGCGTCCCTTGGTGTGCAGCAGACCGGTGACCAGGCCCGCCACCAGCCCGGACAGCAGCGCCGCCAGCGTGGCGAGCCAGGGATTCGTCCCGTTGATGATCAGGACGGCCGCAACCGCCGCACCGGTGGTGTACGAACCATCGACGGTGAGGTCGGGGAAGTCGAGGATACGGAAGGTCAGGTAGACGCCCAGCGCCATGATGGCGAAGAGCAGGCCGAGTTCGAGGGCAACGATCACTCGACGACCTTGGTGGCCTGCTTGGTCAGCGCGTCCGACAGGGTGACGCCCATCTTGGTGGCGGCGCCGGGATTGACCGTCAGGATGATCTGGTCGGTGGTCTCCACCGGGAGCGTGGAGGGCTTGGTGCCCTTCAGGATCTTCGCGACCATCGCGCCGGTCTGGATGCCCATCTGCTTGTAGTCGAGGGCGTAGGCGGCGACGGTGCCGCGGTCGACCGAGTCGGCGTCGACGGAGATGATCGGACGCTTCTTCTTCTCGGCCACCTGGATCAGCGCCTCCAGCCCGGAGACGACGGTGTTGTCGGTGGGCACGAAGTAGACATCGCAGTCGAGCGACTCGGCGGCCTGCTGGATCTCGGAGGAGTTGGCGATGGTGGCCGTCTTGATCGTCAGGCCCTCCTTGCCGGCCTGCTCCTTGGCCATGTCGACCTGCACCTGGGAGTTGGCCTCGGACGAGGAGTAGACGATGCCGACGACCTTCGCGTCCGGCTTCACCTGCTTGACCAGGGCAAGCTGCTTGTCGATCGGGTTCAGGTCACTGACGCCGGTGATCTGGTCGGTGGGCTTCTCCCAGGAGGTCACCAGACCGGCCTTCACCGGGTCGGTGACGCCGGTGAAGATGATCGGCGCGTTCTTGACCGCCTGCGCGCAGGCCTGGGCGACCGGGGTGGTGATGGCGACGACCGCCCCGAGCTTGGCGCTGGCCCAGGTGTTGGCGATCGACGTCAGCGTCGACTGGTCGCCCTGGGGGTTCTGGACATCGACGGCGAGGTTGTCGCCCTCGGTGTAACCGTTGGCCTTGAGCCCCTCGAGCGTGCCCTCGCGGATCGCGTCGAGGGAAGGGTGGGTGACGATCTGCGCGATGCCGACGGTGGTCTTGCTGCCGTCGGAGCTGCATGCGGTGACGGTGACCAGCACGGTGGCGGCCGAGGCGCCCAGCAGGGTGCGTCGCGAGATGTTCATGGTGTTCTGCCCTCTCCCCAGGCGCACTGTCGCGCCAACAGCCAACGTTAGGCGGTCAGCCGCGCCAGTGGTAACCCCGCCCGAGCCCCGGACCACCGCTCTGGCGGCCCGGGGTGGGGCTTTCGGGAGGAGACCGGCCTCAGCCGTTGATGACCACCGGCTGGCCGTTGGCGACCAACTTCCAGTCCACGAAGGAGAACAGCGCCGGGTCGATCGTCTTGTTGGCGCTCACCCAGTCGATCAGGGCCTGGCGGATCTCCAGCTGGCCGTTCCACGCCACGGGGGCGGTGGTGACGTCGGGGAAGCCGCCGCCGCCGGACTGGCGGTAGTTGTTGACGGCGACGACGAACTGGGCCGCGTCCAAGACGGGCTGCCCGTCGTAGGCGAGACCGACGATGCGGGAGCCCACCGGCTGGGCGATGTCGATGTCATAGGTCAGCTTCGCGTCCAGCCCGCCCATGACGTCGTAGTTGTAGTCGGGGGTGCCGTTCGGGGCGGTGGCCGTCACCGCGTTGGTGACCTGCTCCGGCGTGAAGGGGCCGGTTCCGCTGACCTGCTTGAAGTAGGACGCCGACTTCTCCAGGTAGGCCTTGATCTGCGCGCCGGTCAGGACGATGGCGAGCAGGGTGTTGTCGTAGATGTAGAGCCCGGCGACGTCGCGCACCGTCACGTCACCCGCGGGGATGGCAGCAGCCTTGTTGAAGGGCGCTGCGATCGACAGCACCGGCAGGTCGGCGTACTGCGTTCCGGCGATGCCCGCCTTCACGACGCTGGCCTGCACGTGGTTGATGAAGTCGATCGCAGCGGTGTCCTCGTAGCGGCTGGTCGCAGCGCTCATCGCGACCAGCGAGGTGCCGATCACCGAGTTGACGTAGGCCAGCACCTTCTCGTGCGCCGGACGGACGGCCGCGGCCACCGCCTCGTCCTCCGCGGCGGCGTTGGCGTTCAGCAGCGTCGAGTGGGCGGCGACGACCTTCCAGGCGCCCTTCTCCTTGCGCAGGTCGAGGTCCATCACGCTGACGCGCATGCCCCAGTAGAGCGGCTCGGTGAGCAACACCTGCTTGCCGGTGGTGGCATTGGTGACGAAGCGCTCGACGATCTCGACGTGGGCGTGCCCGACTAGGATCGCGTCGATGCCGGCGACTTGTTCGGCCAGCAGGGTGGACGCATTCTCGGGGTAGGGCAGGGCGTCGCCATAGGACGAGCCGGTGGTGGCGCCTGAGTGGCACGAGACGACGACGATGTCGGCGCCAGCGGCCTTCATCCGCGGCACCATCACCTGCGCCTGCTCGACGATGCCCGGGAAGCGCACCTTGCCCTCGACATTGGCCTTGTCCCAGATCGCCACACCGGGCGTCACCAGGCCGAGGATGCCCACCGTGACGTGGCCCTGACCGGTCTTCATCTTCTTCAGCACATAGGGCGGGAAGATCGGGCGTCCGGAATCCCAGTCGACCGAGTTGGCGCTCAGCAGTGGGGCGTCCAGCTGGGCCTCGAAGGCGCGCAGGGTCTCCAGGCCGTAGTTGTACTCGTGGTTGCCCAGCGCGATGGCGTCGTAGCCGAGCGCATTCATCGCAGCGGCCATCGGGTGGGTCGAGCCGGCGGTGATCGGGTCGATCTTGGCGTAGTAGTAGTCGAGCGGCGTGCCCTGGATGATGTCGCCCGCGTCGAGGGTGATGCAGTCCTCGGCGCCGCGTTCGGCGCGCACGGCCTTCACCAGCGTCGCGGCCATCGCGATGCCGATCTGGTTGCCCGCGCGGTCGGAGTAGTCGGTGTTCTTGAAGTAGTCCCAGTTGAAGACATTGCCGTGGAAGTCGGTGGTGCCGAGCACGGTGAGGCGGTAGTCCGGGGAGCCAGGTGCGCCGGCGGCCTTCGCCTTCGGTGCGGCGTCGGCATCGGTGGCGGCCAGCGCCGCGGATCCACCGACGACTGCTGCGGCGATCAGGGCCCGGCGGGAGACGGAGTTGGACAGCAAGGGGTTCCCATGTGGGGTCATGTCCCCGACGCTAGACCGCGACACTGACAGTTTTCGACCCCTGAGGGTGAACTCTTGCCCGCGACCGGAACGAGGACTGCCTCCCGCCAGCCGCGTTGGGTGGTGCCCTCGAAACTGTCGGCGGGTGTCGTTATCGTCGCGGGCATGCGTCCCGACCAGCTCGAACTCATCACCACCCTCGGTCGTCCCACCGTCCACCAGGACGGGTCATGGGCGGTCGTGGGGACCTCCAGGCCAGACCTCGCGTCCGACTCCTATGTCGGGCAGCTGTGGCGGGTGCCGCTGGACGGGCATGGTGCGCCGCGACGCTTGACCCGCGGCCGGTCGGACGTCTCCCCGCAGTTCAGCCCGGACGGCGCCCTCCTGGGCTTCCTGCGCGCCGACACGAACGGACGTCCCCAGATCTGGCTGATGCCGACCGATGGCGGTGAGGCGATGCAGGTCACCGACCAGAAGCTCGGCGTGGGCCAGTTCCGCTTCTCGCCCGACGGCGCCCGCATGGCCTTCGTCGCGCGGGTCGCGGAAGAGGGTCGCTACGCCACCACCGAGGGGGTCAGTGGACCGCAGGAGGACCCACGACGCTTCACCGGCCTGCAGATGCAGGCCAATGGATTGGGGTGGATGCGGGACCGCCGTCGGCAGGTCTTCGTCGTCGACGTGCCGGACGTCTTCTCCGAACCCTTCGTGAAGCCGGTCGGACGAGCGGCGAAGGCGGAGGCGCAGGTCAAGGAGGAGGGCCAGGCCCCGGCGACCGGCTTCCCGACGGCCCACCAGCTGACCCACGGCGACCACGACCACGCCGACCCGGCCTTCTCCCCCGACGGTCGGTGGGTGATGTTCACCGCCAGCCGCGACGAGGACGACGAATTCGACATCACCGTCGACATCCACAAGGTGTCCGTCGACGGCGGTGATCCCGAACGCCTGTGGACCTCCCAGGCCAAGCTCGGGCTGGGCGACCCCACCTTCAGCGGCGACCACCTCTTCGCCGCCGGCATGGACCTGGGGCCGAGCGGGATGGACTTCGTCGGCCACAACGACACCATCTGGCTGCTCGATCCCGAGCCGCGGCAGATCATCGACCCGGAGGACTTCGAGCTGGCTGCACCGCTGGAACCAGATGGCCGCGGTGGCGTGCTGGCCGTGGTCAACGCCGTCGGCCAGCAGCACCTCTTCCGGGTCAACGCCGACGGGATCCCCACTCCCCTGCTGATCTGCGACGTGGTGGTGCATTCAGCAGTCGCGGTTCCCGGACGCGACGCCGTGCTGGCCGTAGTCGCCGACCACGGCTCGGCCGGTGAGCTCTGTCTGGTGCAGAACGGCCAGCTCACGAAGCTCACCGACTTCTCCGCCGCCCTGCGCGAGCAGACCCGGGTCACCGAGGCGCAGGAACTGACGTCCACCTCCCCCGACGGGCAGCCGGTGCACGGTTGGGTGTGGGCGCCGCAGGGCGAGGGCCCGCACCCGGTACTGCTGAACATCCACGGCGGCCCCTACGCCAGCTACCACTCGGCCTGGTTCGACGAGTTCCAGACGCTGGTCGAGGCCGGCTACGCGGTCGTCGCCTGCAACCCGCGCGGATCTTCCGGCTACGGGCAGAAGCACGGCCAGGCGATCAAGGGTGACCTCGGCAACCTCGACATGGTGGACGTGCTGGGCTTCCTCGACCACGCCACCGCGACGGTGCCGGGGTTGGACGCGAACCGCGTCGGCCTCATGGGCGGCTCCTACGGCGGCTACCTCACCGCGTGGATCATCGGCCACGACCACCGCTGGGCGGGTGCGATCGTGGAACGCGGCTTCCTGGACCCGCGCAGCTTCATCGGCGCCAGCGACATCGGCTGGTTCTTCACCGGCGAGTACAACACCCGCGACGCCGCCACGATGGACGCGCAGTCACCGATGCACCTCACCGAGCAGGTCACGACACCCACGCTGGTGTTGCACTCCGAGGACGACCTGCGCTGCCCCTTGTCACAAGCACTGCGCTACTACACCCAGCTGAAGCTGGCCGGGTGCGAGGCCGAGATGCTGGTCTTCCCCGGCGAGGACCACGAGCTGTCCCGTTCGGGAACGTCGTGGCACCGCCGGCAGCGCCTGGAGGCGATCCTGGACTGGTGGGCGCGCCACCTGCCGGTCAACGGCTGAGCGCTGCCGCTGCCCTTGCCGGGTAGTCGGTGATCGCCGCGTCGACGCCGAGGTCGAGGGCCGTGCGGATCTCATCGGTGGTATTGCAGGTCCATGCGTGCACGGCGATGCCCGTCTCATGGCAGCGCCCGGTGATCTCCGGGACGAGGGCCAGCGACTGCCAGGACGGGTGGATCGCCTGGACGCCAAGCCGGGTCGCGTAGTCCCAGGGGTCGACCAGCGGTTCGGCGTAGAGCACGCCGAGACGCACCCCGCCCCGGTCGGCACCGGCGAGCTCTCGCAGCGTCCAGTGGTTGAAGCTGGAGATCCAGATCCGCTCCGCCAGGCCGCACTCGCGGATCAGATAGAGCACCTGGGCAGCCATGCCCGGGTAGGGCTCGAGGGAGTCCTTGAGCTCGACATTGCACACCACGTCGTTGCCGCGCATCAGGTCGAAGACCTCGCGCAGCGTGGGTGCCTTGACGCCGTGGAGCCCGAAGGAGCCGCCAAAGTCGTGGCTGCGGATCTCGTCCAGGGTCAGGTCGACGACCGCACCGCTGGCGCCGCTCATCCGGTCGATCGTCANNTCGTCGTGGCAGACCAGCAACTCCCCATCGGCGGTGCGCTGCACGTCCAGCTCGAAACCGTCCGCCCCCTGGCTGATCGCGAGTTCGAAGGCGGGAAGGGTGTTCTCGGGGGCTTCGCTGCTCGTTCCGCGATGTGCCCAGATGCTCGTCATGTGCTCCACGCTAGGCTCCCGAGCCATCGTCGGCCAGTCGGCCCGTGAACCCCTCTTGACCATGAGATGAACGATGTTCGAGCAGGTGATTCATCCTCACCGGCCGGGGCCCACCTCCCCCTCGGCGACCCGCTGGGCGACCGCGGAGTCGGCATGGAGGGCTGGTGCTCGCGCATCACCGACGAAAAGCATCTGCTCGGCACTGTCGGTGGGGTGCACCTCGGCGAGCTGTCAGGCCCGCCCCCGTTCCACCCATTGCATGGCCCAGCCGGAACTCAGCCCGTGCACCAGAACGGACAAGATGATCGTGAAGGCAGCGGTCGACCACAACAACCCGGTCTGCTCGCCGAAGCTCGCCAGCCCGGTGGCGAAGTCTAGGTAGTAGACGGTGCCGATGCCGCGCACCCCGAAGAAGGAGATGACGGCCCGGTCGCGTCGCGTGAGCAGCGTGGAGCCGATGCGGGTGCGGTTCGGCCCGAAGGACAGGGNNCCAGCCAGCGGACGGATGACGAAGACGAGCAGTAGGGCCAGCAGCACCCCGCCCAGCGTGAGTCGCGCCAACAGACCATTGCTGAGCGCGATGCCAAGCAGCAGCAGCGCCAGCAGCGACCCCAGACGCTCGAGCCGCTCCACCACCTGGTGCATCAGCTCGTGGTATTCGTGACCCGGCTCCCGCCAGCGTACGGTGACAGCGGCGAAGAAGACCGCGATGAAGCCGTAGCCGTGCACCAGTTCGGCGGTGCCGTAGGCCAGCGCCAGGCAGGCCAGCGCGAGGAAGGGCTCCCCGGTGTGGGCGGTACGCAGGGCGCGCCGCGGGGCACGGAAGGCGATCATGCCCAGCACCCAACCAATCGCGACCCCCACCCCGACGCCCAGCGCGACACGTCCGAGCAGGTCCCAGGCCGCCCAGTGCCACAGCCACCCCCCGAGGTGGCCATGCCCGGCCCACAGCAAGGCCAAGAAGACGAAGGGAAAGGCGGCGCCGTCGTTCAAGCCAGCCTCAGCGGTGAGCGCGAAGCGCACCTCTTGCTCCTCGTCGATCTCCTCCGGGGCGACCCCGGTCGTCGGACCCTCCACCTGTACGTCGCTGGCCAGCACCGGGTCGGTGGGCGCGAGCGCAGCGCCCAGCAGCAGCGCGGCCGGACCGCCCAGCCCCAGCAACCAGTTGCCGGCGAGGGCGACTCCGGCGATGGTCAGCGGCATGGCCACCAGCAGCAACCGCCAGGTGGAACCCCAGGCGAGCAGGCTGCGCCACGAACGCAACCGCAACGGACGGTCGATCGCGATGCCCACGCCNNTCGACCCAGCGGTGCGGCACCGGCATCAGACCGACCAGCACCCCCACTCCGACGAGCACCATCGGCGCCGAGATGGGGAAACGGCGCAATGATGCCGGCAGCACGGCCGCCAGCAGCAGGCCGAGACCGGCGACGAGGTAGGTGATCGAGGCAGCATTCACCGACACATTCTGCTGGCTGCCCCAGGTGCGCGTCACACCCGCAAGGACATCTGGACAGCTGGGCGCCTAGTGCTCCTCGAGGGAACCCTGGAAGCCGTCCACCCGAACCTGCTCCACGAACTGCTTCCACACGGTCGCGTCCAGCTTCCCCTTGGGGCACAGCATCATCAGCGAGAAGCCCTGGAGCGACTCGTTGCTGAGGCGGCCAGCAACCCGGATCGTCTTGGCGGTGGCCTCCCCCGCGACCTGCAGCCCCGGCACTGGTCCGGGCTCCCCCGGGAAGTACAGCCCCTCGGTCACCTTGTCGGCGTCCTCGACGCCCTGGGCGGTCGCCATCCCGGACACCATGTTGTAGGTGACGTCCTGGTCCTCCATCGTGTTGGACGAGGACATCAGCACCCGCATCACCTGCAGAGCACAGCCGGACGAGTCCTGCTCGAAGGTGGTGATGTCGTAGCTCATCCCCGCCTGCGGGCTGCGGCTCGGCGCCGCCACCTTGGCGAAGCCATTGGGCACCTGGTAGCTGAGCGTCACNNCCAACGCGGCGACGAGGCCGAGGGTGGGGACGATGCGCATGGCGGCTCCGTGTGCTCAGTGACTTGTGTGCTCAGTGACTTGTGGGCTCAGAAAACTGTGGGCTCAGTGGGTCAGGGTGCGGACGAGCGCCAAGGCTGCTGCGGCGCCCGCCCCAATGGCGAACTTGTAGGGGACGCGTGGTCGGAAGCCGGTCGGGATCGGGGCGGCGCCCTCGGGCAGTGTGACCTGCCCCGTGTCACCGTCCACCTCGATGACCATCCCGTCGCTGATACAGCGGGTCGCGATGCCGGTGCCCAGTACGGCGGGGATATGGCGCGCTCGGGCCTCGCTGGCTGAGTGGCTGCCGCCGGCACCGACATCGGTCACCAGGGCGGCGGCCCGTCCGAGCGTCTCGTCGTGGTCGGCCGAGGTGATCGGGACGACCAGCACCTCACCGGGCTGGAGGAGGTGCAACTCCATCGTGCTCGCGATCACGCGAGCAGTTCCCCTCACCCGTCCCGGCGAAGCGGGCAGGCCCTTCAGCACCTGCGGCCCTTCCGTGCGTGCCACCATCTCGACCTCCTCGCAAGCCCTCGGCCGGAACACTACCCATCCGCGGGGGTCGTCGGCGCGTGCCCGAGATGCTTGGGCGCGACCAGACGGGCCCCAACACGGACGAGCCCCAACACGGACGAAGGCCCGGACCGTGTGGTCCGGGCCTTCGTCCTGCGCACTCGGAGGGACTCGAACCCCCAACCTGCTGATCCGTAGTCAGCTGCTCTATCCATTGAGCCACGAGTGCTTCACCCTTGCGGGCAGGAGACAACTCTACACACTTCGGGACCAAGAGGCGAATCGCGTCGCCGCATGGGCCCCCAACTGGACAAGCCTCACAAAATTGTTGGACGATACAACCCATCCCGGTGGTCTCATTTCATACCATTAGACGTAGTGGTATGGGAGCCTCTCGGGAGGCAACCACACCGGCCAGTACACCGAGGTACAGGAGCATCTGTGAACGCTTTCCAGTCCGTCAATCCCGATCCCATCGTCCCCATGGATGACGCCCCGTCCGAGCAGTTCGAGCGTCGCGCTGTCGCCGACATTCCCGTCGAGGGTGAGGTCCCCGCGCTGCAGTCGATCGTCGACTGGGTGAACGAGGTCGCGGAGATGACCCAGCCCGAGAAGATCTACTACTGCGACGGATCGGACGAGGAGTGGAGCAAACTTGTCGACCTGCTGGAGCAGTCGGGCACGGTCATCAAGCTCAACGACTCCGAGATGCCGAACTCCATCTACGCCCGCACGGACCCCGATGACGTGGCCCGCGTTGAGGACCAGACCTTCATCTGCTCGGTGAAGGAGGAGGACGCCGGCCCCACCAACAACTGGATGGAGCCAGAGGAGATGAAGGGCATCATGCGCGGCCTGTACGACGGCTGCATGCGTGGACGCACGATGTACGTCATGCCCTTCTGCATGGGCCCGCTGGGTGGCGAGGACGCCAAGTTCGGCGTCGAGGTCTCCGACTCCGCCTACGTGGTGCTGTCGATGAAGATCATGACCCGCATGGGCAAGAGTGTCCTGGACGAGATGGTCCGCCTGAACGCCGAGTTCGTCCCCTGCCTGCACTCGGTCGGCATGCCGTTGAAGCCGGGCCAGAAGGACGTCCCGTGGCCCTGCAGCGACATCAAGTACATCGTCCACTTCCCCGAGGAGCGCACGATCTGGAGCTACGGCTCCGGCTACGGCGGCAACTCACTGCTGGGCAAGAAGTGCTACGCCTTGCGCATCGCCTCGGTGATGGGCCGTGACGAAGGCTGGATGGCCGAGCACATGCTGATCCTGAAGCTCATCTCGCCGGAGGGTAAGGCGTACCACATCGCCGCCGCCTTCCCGTCGGCCTGTGGCAAGACCAACCTGGCCATGCTGGAGCCGACGATCCCGGGCTGGAAGGTCGAGACCCTGGGCGACGACATCGCCTGGATGCGGCCCGGCCCCGACGGCCGCCTGTACGCCATCAACCCGGAGAACGGATTCTTCGGCGTTGCTCCCGGAACCGGCGCCGCCACCAACCCGAACGCCATGCGCACCATCGAGCAGGGCAACAACATCTTCACCAACGTCGCCCTCACCGATCATGGTGGCGTCTGGTGGGAGGGCATGACCGCCGTCAAGCCCCCGCACCTGACCGACTGGAAGGGTCGCTCCTGGACCCCCGAGGAGGGCCCGGAGGGTGGTCGTCCGGACGAGAAGGCTGCGCACCCGAACAGCCGCTTCTGCACCCCGATCGACCAGTGCCCGATCCTGTCGGAGGACTTCAACAACCCGCAGGGCGTGCCGATCGACATCATCGTGTTCGGCGGCCGTCGCGAGAACACCATCCCGCTGGTCACCCAGTCGCGCGACTGGACCCACGGCGTGTTCATGGGCGCCACCTGCTCGTCCGAGACCACGGCCGCGGCCAAGGGTGCGGTCGGCGTACTGCGTCGCGACCCGATGGCCATGCTGCCCTTCTGCGGCTACCACGTGGGTGACTACCTGCAGCACTGGCTGGACATGGGCGCCAAGCAGGGCGAGGAGAACATGCCCACGGTCTTCTACGTCAACTGGTTCCGCAAGAGCGCCGAAGGCAAGTTCCTGTGGCCGGGCTTCGGCGACAACAGCCGCGTGCTGAAGTGGATGATCGACCGCCTCGAGGGCAAGGTCCAGGGCCAGGAGACCCCCGTCGGCGTCATCCCGGCCGAGGGCGAGCTGGACATCGAGGGTCTGGGCATCGACCAGGCCGTCGTGGACGAGTGCACCCGCTACGTCGCCCACGAGTGGGCCGACGAGCTGCCCCGCCTCGAGAACTGGTTCGAGGGCTTCGGCCACAAGCTTCCCAAGCCCCTGGCCGGAGAGCTCGACAAGGTCCGCGACGCGGTCAAGGCACAAGCCTGATCGTCCGCTGATCATCGTTGGAACTGAGCGAGGCCCGCACCCACCAGGGTGCGGGCCTTCGTGCATTCCCCGAATGCTGGCGGTGCCCCTTCGTCCAAGCATGTTGACGGCTCCAGCCCATGAGCATTTGCTTGGGTTCACGGCACGTTCAGAGCAGAACGAAGGGAAATGACGCAATGTCCGTACGCGAAACCGATCCGCTGGTCATCTCACTCGATTCGTCCACGACTGCAACCAAGGCCGTCGTGGTTGATGCACAGGGGAAGGTGATCGGGCAGGGCAAGCGCGAGATCCCGCTCTCCTCACCCCATTCCGCCTGGTTCGAGCACGACCCGCGGGACTGGTGGACATCGACGAACGAGGCGATCCACGAGGCCGTGTGGCAGCTCTCCCCCGGCCAGCGGGAACGCGTCGCCGCCCTCGCCATGACCCATCAGCGGGAATCCTTCGCCCCATTCGATGAGCAGGGAAACCCGCTCCGCCCGGGCATCCTGTGGCTGCNNGCTGAGCAGATCCTGGCCTTCGGCACGGACGAGATCCACGCGCTGTCGGGAAAACCTGCCGACATCACCCCGGCCCTGTACAAGTTGGCATGGCTCAAGCAGAACGAGCCAGACGTGCTCCCGCGGGCGCACAAGATCATGGACGTCCACGGCTACCTCGTGTGGAGCCTGACCGGGCGGTGGACCAGTTCGGTGGCCTGCGCAGATTCGCTCGGGCTGTTCGACATCTCAGCCCAGACCTGGAGTCCCAAACTGTTGGATCTGGCCGGGGTCAGGGAGGACCAGATGGCCGACCTCGTCCGTCCAGGAGAGTACATCGGGGATGTCCTGCCCGAGGTGCGGGAGGCATGGGGCATTCTCCAGGACCTGCCGGTCGTGGCGGGGTGCGGCGATGGTCAAGCGGCTGGCATCGGAGCCGCCGTTGTCGAACCCGGGGTTGCCTACCTCAACCTCGGCACGGCCGTGAATGCAGGCGTCCAGTCGGACGAGTACGTCTATGGCCCCGCGTACCGCACGCTGGCCTCCGGTGTACCTGACACCTTCGTCCTGGAAATCCTCCAGAGCAGCGGCTCCTACCTGGCCACCTGGTTCCGACAAGCCATGGGCAAGGCGGAACTCAACGGCCGTCCGGATCCCGAGCTGGAAGCAGCGGCCGAAAGGGTGAGCGCCGGTTGTGGCGGGCTGTTCACGCTCCCCTACTGGCAGGCCGTCCAGTCCCCCTACTGGGATCCCATTGCCCGCGGCGCGCAGGTGGGATGGCGGGGCTCACACGACAAGGCAGCGATGTACCGCTCCATTCTGGAGGCCATCGGGATGGAGATGGGCCGCAACCTCCGGTGGATGCAGGAATCCACTGGTGTCCCGATCACCACGATCCGCGCCATGGGCGGTGGCACGCGTAGCCCGCTCTGGCGAAAGATCATGACCGACACGATCGGCTTGCCGATCACCGCCTGCACGGAAGACGAGATCGGTGCCGTGGGGGCTGCCTGCCTGGGCATGGCCTTCACCGGGGTCCATGGGGACAATTCCGTCGTCACATCAGCCAAGGCCATGGCCCACTTCGGGGACACCACCGAGCCGGACGAGGCGCTGCACCAGCGCTACCAGGAAGCCGCCGAAATCCAGGGGAAGCTGTACGAGGCGCTGCGCCCAGTCGTCCAGGAGATCCACGGTTTCGCCCAGAAGTACCCGAACGAGGCCGAGCTCACCGTCGAGGGAGCCTGAGGTGGCCAGGATCGCCGTGCTGGGAGCGGGTGCCATGGGCTCGGCCCTGTGCACCCCGCTCGCCGATTCCGGGTGGGACGTACGGCTGTGGGGAACCTGGTTGGACGACCACTTGCTCGATGCCGTGGAAGCCGGGCAACGTCATCCCAGGACCAAGGCGCCGTTCGCCCAAGGGGTTAGAACCTTCCGGTCGGACGAACTCGAGGAGGCGACTGATGGAGCGAACGTCATCGTCATGTCAGTGGCTTCAGTCGGTGTACCCAAAGTCACCGAGATGGCGTTGCCAGCAATGCAACATGCCGACGCAATTTGGCTGACCAGCAAGGGGTTCTGCCCCGACGAGGGCGGAAGGATCGAGCTCCTTCCGGATGCCTTGCGGCGAATCGCTGGGCAAGCTGGGGTAACCCTGCCGCCCATGGTCGCCATTGCTGGACCGGTCAAGGCCAACGAGTGCGCCGAAAGGAAGCCCACCGCCACAATCTTCGGTTGTCGCGACGGTGAAGTGTCGCTGCGCTACGCCCGCCAGGCGCGCACGCCCGTCTATGCCATCGACCACACGGACGACGAGGTGGGCGTCGAGGTGTGCGCACCCATGAAGAACGTGTACGCCATCGCCCTCGGCATCTCCGACGGATTGGAGGAAGCCACAGGCATCCCCCATCACAACCTGAAAGCCGCAACCTTCGCGCGTGCCGTCCGCGAAATGTCGCTGCTCGGCGAGGCCTTGGGCGCCCGTCCTGAGACTGCCTTCGGCCTTCCCGGCGTCGGGGACCTTGAGGTCACCGGCTTGAGCGGACGCAACAAGGTTTATGGCGTACGGATCGGAAGGGGCGAACGGGCCGACGACGCTCTGGCGGAGATGACCCGCTTGGAACAGACCGTCGAAGGCGTCCCGGCCGCGTCTCTCGCAGCGCAACTGGTAGCCCAGAGGGCTCCAGACCTCGTCGGCGAACTGCGACTCCTGGCTGCGGTGAACGACATCATCGGGGGCGCCGGGGATCCGGCCACCCTGGTGACGCAGGCGGTGCTTCCCCCTGCTCCCTGAGCGGCTGTATGTGCGGGTTTCGGGATCGACCGGATCCGGCCGGAACCGACCTCGTCCTCAAACCCCAGCGCCGGTGTTGACCCGAACCGGCCAAGACCCGCGCGACAGGGGGGACGACAACGGCCCCGTGGGTGAACCCACGGGGCCGGTCGGTTGGCGGAGGTGGCGAGATTTGAACTCGCGATGGGGTTTTAGCCCCAAACCCGCTTAGCAGGCGGGCGCCATAGACCGTACTAGGCGACACCTCCAACGACGACCAAGCGTATCGGGTGCCAGCCGCGGCGGCAAAGCCGGGTGCACCGGGGTTCGGGCAACTCGTTAGAGTGGTCCCCAACACGAGCACGTGGAGGACGCATGCCCCCAGTCGGCGACGACGACGTTGAATCTGTCACGCCCGATGACGCTCGGTCCCTCACGCCCGATGACGTACCGCGTCGTGCGATGTCCGGTGACCAGGCCCTCGAAGCGGACGACGTGCCCGGCGCAACGACCGTCCGAGCCCCGGAGCGCCTGGACCCCGAGAGCCTGCCGATTACCGATCGGCGACACCCCTTCACCCGCTCGCTGTTGCTCACGGCCTTCGGAACGATCGTCCCCGGCCTCGGTCTGTGGCGCACCCGCCACCGCACCCTCGGCATCGTGATCACGTCGCTGTTCGCACTGGGGCTGCTGGCGCTGGGCGCGAAGGCCTACTTCGACATTGGCGGCACCGCGGCGCTGGCCGCCCGTCCGACGCAGCTGAAAATCGCCACCTGGGCGCTGTTGGCCCTGGCCGTGGCCTGGGTCGCCATCATCGTCGGCACGCACCTGGCCACTCGACCGCGCCGGCTCACCGGAGCCCAGCGCGTCACCGGCACCATCCTGGTAGGCCTGCTGTCCTTCGGCGTCAGCGCCCCGCTCGCGGTGGCGGCCCGCTACGCGCGCTCCCAGGAGTCGCTGATCTCGTCCATCTTCAAGGACTCCGACAAGTCCCGCTCGCAAACCCGCCCCACGCTCACCTCAGGCCAGGACCCTTGGGCGGGCAAGGAGCGGCTGAACATCCTCTTGCTGGGCGGTGACAACTCCACCCAGCGCGATGCGATCGCCCCGGGTGAGGGCATCCGCACCGACACCATGATGATGGCGTCGGTGGACCTCAACAATGGCAACACCGCGATCATCCAGCTCCCGCGCAACATGGAGGCTTTCCCCTTCCCCGACGGCAGCGACCTGGCCGCCGCATACCCCAACGGCTACTGGGACGGCATCGACAACGAGAACGCCGAGTACGAGCTGAACTCGGTGTGGAACAACNNACAACGTCCCCGCAGCGCACCCCGACCTGTTCAGCGACACCGACTACCCCGGCGCAGACGCACTCAAGATCGCTGTCGAGGGCATCACCGGGTTGAAGCCCGACTACTTCGTCCTGCTCTCCATCGACGGGCTGCAGAGCTTCATCGACGCACTGGGCGGCGTGACCCTCAACGTCAACAGCTACCTCCCCGTGGCGCAGTCGAAGGAGCAGTACGAGGCAGGCATCCCGCCCAAGGGTGGCTACCTGCACCCGGGCCAGGACCGCAAGCTGAACGGCTACTACGCGATGTGGTTCGCGCGTTCCCGGTCCCAGTCGACCGACACCGACCGGATGGCGCGCCAGAGCTGCGTCGTGCAGGCGATCGTCGGCCAGGCCAACCCGTCCACGCTGGTGACGCACTACGAGGCCATCGCAAATGCCGGCAAGGATGCCCTGCTCAGCGACATCCCGCAGGAAGTGGCACCGGCCCTGGTCGAGTTGGCCCTCAAGATGAAGGACGCGAAGAAGCAGCGCGTGCTGTTCGGCTACCCCACGACCACCCTGCCCAATGGGGAGAAGTTCAAACCGTGGAGCCCGGACGTGGCGCAGATGAAGATCATGATCCAGCAGGGCATCGACCTGTCCGAGGGGATCAAGGCGAGCGCCTCGGCCACGCCCCGCGCCTCAGCGTCCGCCAAAGCCACCTCCGCGGCCCCCACGACCACCAGCGCGACTCCCTCAGCATCCCCCAGCGCCAGCGCGTCGAAGGCCCAGGACAAGGTTGACTTGGCCGACGCCTGCGCCTGGGATCCGACTGCTGCTGCAGAGGCCGAGGCCAATCCTCCGGCCGACCTGCAGGTCGCCGGCTCCCACTGAGCTGCCCCGACAAGCTCGGGGGCCGCTCAAGATCCGCTCGGGGACCCGTACAGTTCAGCCGAGGCTGCTGTACCCGCGGTCCTTGTCGAGGTGGTCTGCGATGTCTTGCGCAAGCTCGGCCATCTGCGCGCCGCCCTGACCGCCGGGGCACATGATGTGGGTGCGTCCGACCTCGCCGTGGTACATCGTCAGGTGGGTGCCGCCGTTGCTGGTGGTGACGCGGTTCACGTCCGTCCACTCACCGGCCTTCTCGACCCCCGGACCCTTGATCTCGTAGCCCTTGTCGTCGAGCTTGATGTAGGTCTGCATCCGCGTCATCGACAGCCAGCCCATCACCGCCAGCACGACCCCCAGGGCCAGCAGGATGAAGGCGAGCGTGATCCAGACCGCACCCGCGTGCTGTGCGGCGGCCACGACCGCGAGGACGGCACCCAGCGCGCTGATGATGGCGGCCACGAAGAAGGCTCGCATCGGAGGGCGGGGCTTCAGCACATAGGTGTTCACGCGATCTCTCCTGGCTCTGCCCCGACGGGCGTCCTGACGCGGCGAGGGTGGGATTCGAACCCACGGAGAGTTGCCCCTCGGCCGCTTTCAAGGCGGCTGCACTAGTCCACTATGCGACCTCGCCAGCCCGGGGCGAGCCCCGTGCAGGGCCCAGCCTATCGCCGTCGTCCCACTGCCTCCGACCGACGCTCGGGCTGTGGCAGGCTGGACGCATGCGCGCCATCACCGTGACCGAACCCGGCGGACCCGAGAACCTCTCCTGGGACGAGGTCGACACCCCCACCCCCGCACCCGGCGAGGTGTTGGTGAAGACCGTCGCCGTTGGAGTGAACCGCGCCGATCTGCTGCAGCGCCAGGGGCACTACCCGCCGCCGAAGGGCATCAGCGAGATCATGGGGCTCGAGGCCTCCGGAACGATTGCCGCGCTCGGCGAGGGCGTGAGCCAGTGGAAGGAGGGTGACGAGGTCGTCGCCCTGCTCGCCGGCGGTGCCTACGCGGAGTACTTCGTCGTCCCGGCCACCCAGTGCGTCCGCCCGCCCGAGGGCGTCGACCTGGTCACGGCCGCCGGCCTGGTGGAGGTTGCCGCGACCGTCGTCTCGAACATGGACGAGGTGCAGCTGTCCGAGGGCGAGACCTTCCTGGTGCACGGCGGCGCGGGCGGCATCGGCACCTTCGCCATCCAGTACGCCAAGGCAATCGGTTGCCGCGTCGCCACCACCGCCGGCAGCCCGGCCAAGCTCGACCACTGCCGCGAGATGGGCGCCGACATCGCACTCGACTACCACGACGACTGGGTCACCGGTCTCAAGGAGGCCACCGACGGCAAGGGCGCCGACGTGATCCTCGACATCATGGGCGCCAAGTACCTGGAGCTCAACGTCGACGCGTTGGCCATCGGCGGACGGCTCGTCATCATCGGCATGCAGGGCGGGGTGAAGGGGACGCTGAACATCGGCAAGCTGCTGAACAAGCGCGGCACGGTGCGCGCCACCTCCCTGCGCTTTCGCAGCGTCGAGGAGAAGAGCGAGATCATCGCACGCGTGGCCGAGGTCATCTGGCCCTTGGTGAGCGCCGGCGAGATCAAGCCAGCCCCGGAGACGCGTTTCCCGCTGCGCGAGGCGCGGGCCGCGCACCAACAACTGGCCGGCGGGGACAACATCGGCAAGATCATCCTGGTGGTCGAGGACGCTGCGTCCGACGCCCCTGAGCCCGCACGCTGACAGGTGGACTTCTCCGCCTACCGTCGCCTCTGGGCCATCCCGGTCGTCCGCAACACCCTGCTGGTGGGGGTGCTGTCGCGCCTGCCCCAGTTCGCCATGGGCCTGGTGCTGACGCTGCACGTCGTCGGCAACCTGGACGACCGCTACTCCGCCGCTGGCGTGGTGGCTGGCGTGTTCACCGTCGCCGCCGCCATCGCCGGACCCTGGCGTGGGCACCTGCTCGATCGCCATGGCCTGCGCCGGACGCTCGTCCCCTCGGTTGCCGTGCTGTTTCCGGTCTGGGCGATCGCACCCTTCGTCGGCTACTGGGCACTGCTGGGGCTGATCGTGGTAGCCGGGGCGATGACCTTCCCGGTCTTCTCGGTGGTGCGGCAGGTGCTGGTCACCAATGTCCCGCCGGACCTTCGCCGCAGCGCGCTGTCGTTGGACTCGGCCATCGTCGAGTTGTCGTTCATGGCCGGGCCAGCGCTCGGGGTCATGGCATGCCAGTGGTGGAACCCGCGCTGGGTGCTGCTGGTGTGCGCGATGGGCTATGTCGCCGGCTCGACGGCGCTGCTGGTGCTCAACCCGCCGATCGCCAACGCCGTCGAACTGGACGCCGAGGGTGCCGGGTCGACGTCCTGGCTGGGATTGCGCGCCCTGGCGATCCTGCTGGCGGTGGCCGCTGCGGGCTTCGTGCTCTCGGGCACCGACCTGGCGATCGTCGCCTCCCTGCGGGACCTGGGCCACGCATCCTGGGTCGGTATTGCCTTCACCCTGTGGGGGTTGGGTTCGGCGATCGGGGGCATCACCTACGGGGCGATCAGTCGCTCCATCCCCACCTTCGTGCTGGTCTTCGGGCTCGGCATCACGACCGTCCCCTTGGCCTTTGCGCACCATCCGGCGCTGATCGCAGTGCTGCTGGTGCTGACCGGACTGTTCTGCGCGCCGTCGCTGGCCAGTTCGGTGGACGAGTTGTCGGCCATCGTCCCCGCCTCGGCGCGCGGACAGGTGATGGGCTGGCACGGTTCGGCAGCCACCGCAGGCAATGCGATGGCACCACCGCTGGTGGGCTGGGCGATGGACTCCCACGGCTGGGCCTGGGGTTATGTCGTCACCGGCATGATGGGCGTCGTCGCGGCGCTGGTGCTGATGGGTGCCGTCATGGCGCGTCGGACGATCAGGAGAGCCTGAGCGCGGACGTCCACCCGCCCAGTTTGGAATACCTATTCGGTGGACGGAATAGTTATGCGATAGAGTTTGGGGCGTGTCCAAAGTCCTGACCTCATTGCCCGCCGGCGAACGCGTCGGCATCGCCTTCTCCGGTGGCCTCGACACCTCGGTGGCCGTTGCCTGGATGCGCGAGAAGGGCGCCGTCNNGCCAGACATCGAGTCGGTGCCCGGCCGTGCGCTGGAGTACGGCGCCGAGCTGAGCCGCCTGGTCGACTGCCGCGCGGCCATGGTGGAGGAGGGTCTGAGCGCTCTCGCGTGCGGCGCCTTCCACATCCGGTCGGCCGGGCGTGCCTACTTCAACACCACCCCGATCGGACGCGCCGTCACCGGCACCCTGCTGGTTCGCGCGATGGCCGACGACAATGTCAACATCTGGGGCGACGGTTCGACCTACAAGGGCAACGACATCGAGCGCTTCTACCGCTATGGCCTGATGGCCAACCCCCAGCTGCGCATCTACAAGCCGTGGCTGGACGAGGACTTCG
The DNA here is from genome assembly GCA_002387005.1 of Propionibacteriaceae bacterium UBA4569. Lineage (GTDB taxonomy): Bacteria > Actinomycetota > Actinomycetes > Propionibacteriales > Propionibacteriaceae > Luteococcus > Luteococcus sanguinis. The sequence goes on along the minus strand of DGKN01000134.1, from coordinate 4,167 downwards.
TCGGCGAGCTGGGCGGGCGCGACGAGATGAGCCAGTGGCTCTCACAGCGCGACCTGCCCTACCGCGACTCCAAGGAGAAGGCCTACTCCACCGACGCGAACATCTGGGGCGCGACCCACGAGGCGAAGACGCTCGAGCACCTCGACGTCTCGCTGGAGACCGTCGACCCGATCATGGGCGTGAAGTTCTGGGACCCGTCCGTCGCCATCGAGACCGAGGACGTCTCGGTGACGTTCGAGGGCGGCCGTCCGGTCGCGATCAACGGCGTCGAGTTCAGCGACCCGGNNCTGGACGTTTCGCTGGAGACCGTCGAGCCGATCATGGGCGCCAAGTTCTGGGATCCGTCGGTTCAGATCGACACCGAGGACGTGGCGATCACCTTCCACCAAGGTCGTCCCGTCGAGATCAATGGCGAGAGCTTCGCCTCCCCCGTCGAGCTGGTGATGAAGGCCAACGAGATCGGCGGACGTCACGGTCTGGGCATGAGCGACCAGATCGAGAACCGCATCATCGAGGCGAAGTCGCGTGGCATCTACGAGGCGCCCGGCATGGCCCTGCTGTTCGTCGCCTACGAGCGGCTGCTGAACGCCATCCACAACGAGGACACGCTGGCCAACTACCACTCTGAGGGCTTCCGCCTCGGCCGGTTGATGTACGAGGGCCGCTGGCTGGACCCGCAGAGCCTGATGCTGCGCGAGTCGATCACCCGCTGGGTGGCCAGCGCGGTGACCGGTACCGTCACCCTGCGCCTTCGCCGTGGCGAGGACTACACGATCCTCAACACCGACGGCCCCAACTTCAGTTACGACGCGGAGAAGCTGTCGATGGAGCGCGTCGAGGACGCTGCCTTCGGCCCCACCGACCGCATCGGCCAGCTGACCATGCGAAACCTCGACATCGCCGACAGCCGCGAGAAGCTCGAGATCTACGCCAGCCAGGGCATCCTCGGTGGCGCCTCCGCCGAGCTTGTGGGCGAGCTCAAGGCCGGTCAGGCAGGGTCCATCCCCTCGATCGGCAGGGGTTCCGACAACTCGGACGCGGTGCTGGAGCGCGCCGCCTTCGACCCCGGCACCGACTAGGTCACTGACTGTCTGTGGTGAGTCACCCCCATCACAGCCAACGAACGCCCGGGAGCTTGCTCCCGGGCGTTCAACTGTTCTTGGGGTACGCCCCGCACCACCGCCCCGTTGCAGCCGCCGCGAAGAGTCCTTCAGCGGCCTCCCAGTCTGGACGAAAGCACTAGCCGCGCGGAATGTTGCGCAGGTTCGACCTGGCCATCGCGACCACCTCGCCGGCGCCTGAGTTGAACACCGTCCGGCTCATCGCCGTCGCAAAACCGTAGACCTGGTCGAGGGTCACCTGCGGCGGGATCGACAACGCATTCGGGTCGGTGATCACCTCCACCAGCACCGGGCCGGGCTCCGCGAAGGCCTGCCGGTAGGCGTCGGCGAGGTCCTCCCCACGCTCCACCCGGATGCCCTTGATTCCCACTGCCTCCGCGACCGCGGCGTAGTTGGCGACCGGCACGTCCGTCCCCGTGCTGGGCAGGCCGTTGACCAGCATCTCCAGCTTCACCATGCCCAGCGTCGAGTTGTTGAACACGACAAGCTTCACCGGCAGCCGGTAGGTGGCCACGGTCAGCAACTCCCCCATCAACATCGACAGCCCGCCGTCCCCGCAGACGCCGATCACCTGGCGGCCCGGGTAGGCGAACGCAGCGCCGATGGCGTGGGGCAGGGCATTGGCCATCGAGCCGTGCAGGAATGACCCGATCAGCCGGCGCCGACCGTTCGGGGTGACATAGCGCGCGGTCCAGACATTGCACATGCCGGTGTCGGCGGTGAAGACGGCGTCGTCGGCAGCCATGTCGTCGAGCACCGCGGCCGCGAACTCGGGATGGATCGGCGTCAGGTGCTCCACCTTGCGCGTGTAGGCATTCGTGCCCTTGTCGACGATCCGGTGGTGCTTCTTCAGCATCTGCTTGAGGAAGCGGTCCGAGCGCTTCTTCTTCACCAGCGGCAGCAACGCTGCGAGGGTGGGCGCAACGTCCCCGTGCACGGCGACGTCGACGTCCGTGCGTCGTCCGAGCTTCTCGGGGTGCCGATCGACCTGCGCGGTGCGAACGTCAGGCAGGAATTGGTCATAGGGAAAGTCGGTGCCGAGCAGGACGAGCAGGTCGGCATCCTCCATGCCCGCAGCAGCGGCGCCGTAGCCGAGCAGCCCGGTCATGCCGACGTCGTAGGGATTGTCGTACTGGATGAAGTCCTTGCCACGCAGGGTGTGCCCGACGGGGGCCTTCACCAGTTCGGCGAGCTTCAGCACCTCGTCCCGGGCGCCCTCGACACCGGCACCGGCGAAGATGGCGACCTTGTCGGCGGCGTTGATCGCGTCGGCGAGCGCGGCGAGGGACTCCGGAGCCGGGGCCACCGCACCCCGCACGAAGGGCGTGTAGAGCGGGGGCTCGTTGGTCACATCCAGGTCGGTGATGTCGCCGGGAACGGTGATCACCGAGACGCCCTGCATCGCGACGGCGTGCTGGATCGCGGCCGACACCACCCGCGGCGACTGGGCCGCGGTGGAGATCATTTCCGAGTAGACCGAACACTCCACGAAGAGCCGGTCGGGGTGCGTCTCCTGGAAGTAGGCCTGACCGATCTGGGACGACGGGATGTGCGAGGCGATCGCCAACACGGGAGCGTGCGAGCGGTTCGCGTCGTACAGCCCATTGATGAGATGGAGGTTTCCCGGACCGCACGAACCGGCACACACGGCCAGTTCCCCGGTCAGCTGCGCGTCGGCGGCAGCGGCGAAGGCAGCCGCCTCCTCGTGCCGGACGTGGATCCAGTCGATGCCACCCTTCTCGGAGCCTCCAGTGCGTCGGACGGCGTCCACGATCGGGTTCAGCGAGTCGCCGACGATCCCGTAGATGCGGCGAACCCCGGCGGCCTGCAACTGGGCGACGACTTGTTCTGCGAGCTTCATGACTTCCACGCTAGGTCGCAGCACAGGCCCGCCCAATACCCGCGGGTGGGTTGCGCTACCGGGAAAATAGCTACCTGGCATGGTTTGATCGTTCCCGATGAGCACTACCGTGAGCGAACACCTGCGACGCCTCCCCCTGTTCACCAGCCTGCCTGATGCGGCCCTCGACAAGCTGGCTGCCGCCACCACTGTGCAGACCTACGGCGTCGGGGAGCTCGTCTTCACTCGCATGACCCCGGCGAACTGCTTCTTCGCGCTCACCCGGGGCGTCATTCAGCTGCAGGTCGGCAACAGTCAGGGCACCGAGAAGGTGGTCGAGATCATCCGCGCCGGCCAGACCTTCGGGGAGGCCGTCATGTTCGTCGGACGTCCCTTCCCCGTGGACGCCGTCGTCACCGAGGCGGCCGAGGTGCTGCGCGTCCCCGCGTCGGCCGTCGACGAACTATTGGCGACCGACCCATCGGCAGCGCGCGCGATGCTGGCCTCGTTGTCGATTCGGCTGCACCAGCTCGTCCAGGACGTCGAGATGTACACCGTCCAGCCGGCCCGCGAACGGGTGCTGGGGCACCTGCGCCAGCACGCCGATGCCAGTGGACGGGTCGTCTTCACCCCCTCCAAGCGGGCGATCGCCAGCCGTCTGGGCATCACCCCCGAGACCCTTTCGCGCACCCTGCGCCAACTCGCGGACGAGGGATTGCTCGCCGCAGCCGGGAGCGCCGTCGTCCTGCTGGGCTGACCCCTGCTGGGGCAGGAATTGCCAGCCCGCCGGACCTTGACGCAGGTCAAGGCGTAGACCCCTCATCACCTCCTAGCCTCGGGTCGACTGCACCCCCAACGACTCGGAGGATTCCCATGTTCTGCTACCAGTGCGAGCAGACCGACCGCAGCGACAACCTGCTGCTCGGCTGCCACGCCCTCAAGGGAAACTGCGGCAAGGACGACCGCACCGCGNNGGGCATCGGCCAGTACGCCACCGCCCTGCGGGCCCTCGGCCAGCCGGACGAGCATGCCGCCGCCCGTAGCGCTGAGTGGATGTTCACCACCCTCACCAATGTCAACTTCAACGCCACCGCCTTCCAGCGCTACATCGCTGACGCCTACGCCTTCGAGCTGGAGCTGAAGGAGCGCTACGAGGCCACCGGCGGCCCCGCGCTCGAGGGCGCGGCACAGTTCGTCCCCGCGACC